>JAAZBL010000463.1 GCA_012513825.1 Limnobacter sp.
AGGCGCACGATCTCGCGGTTCAGCCGCTCGGCTTCCTCGACCTCGGCCGGATCCTGCGGGTCGATCAGCAGCACGGCGTGGAAGTTGCCGTCGCCGACGTGACCGAGCAGCATCGTCGGGAACTTCGCCGTGTCGAGAATCTTCCGCGCGCCGTCGATCGACTGCGCCAGCCGCGAGATCGGCACACAGGTATCGGTCGAGATGGCCCGGCATCCGGGACGAACCTGCAGGCACGCGAAATAGGCGTTGTGACGGGCGTTCCACAGCCGCGTGCGGTCTTCGGGGCGGCTCGCCCATTCGAAGTCCTGGCCGCCCTGCTCATGGGCCAGTTGCTGGACCAGCTCGGCCTGCTCCCTGACCGAGGACTCGCTGCCGTGGAACTCGAAGAACAGCGTCGGCGACTCGCGCAGCGCGGTCTGGCTGTGCGCGTTGATCGCGCGGATCGTGTGCTCGCACAGGAATTCCGAGCGCGCGACCGGCACGCCGAGCTGGATCGTCTGGATCACCGTGTCGACGGCCGCTTTCATCGTCGGGAAACTGACGACCGCCGCCGAGATCGCCTCGGGAATCGGATACAGACGGACGGTGACCTCGGTGATCACGCCGAGCGTGCCCTCGGAGCCGACGTACAGGCGGGTCAGATCGTAGCCGGCCGACGACTTCTTCGCACGGCGCGCGGTGCGGACGATCCGGCCTTCGGCCGTCACGACGGTCAGCCCGACTACGTTCTCCTTCATCGTGCCGTAGCGCACGGCGTTGGTGCCCGAAGCGCGCGTGGCGCTCATGCCGCCGATGCTGGCGTCTGCGCCCGGATCGATCGGGAAGAACAGGCCGGTGCTCTTCAGCTCCTCGTTGAGCTGCTTGCGCGTGACGCCGGCCTGCACGGTGACGGTCAGGTCCTCGGCATTGATCGCGAGCACGCGGTTCATCTGCGACAGGTCGACCGATACGCCGCCCTGCACGGCCAGCAGGTGCCCTTCCAGCGACGAGCCGACGCCATAGGGAATCAGCGGCACCTTGTGTTCGCGGCACAGGCGCACGAGGTCGGCGACCTCCTCCGTGCTGTGCGCGTAGACGACGGCGTCGGGCGGCACCGCCGGAAACGGGGATTCGTCGCGGCCATGGTGCTCGCGCACCGCCTGCGCCGTGCTGAAGCGCTCGCCGAAGCGGGCGCGCAGCGCATCGGCCGCAGCCTGAGGCAACGGACGGCGCAGCGCGGCGTCGAAGGCATAGGGATGATTCATCTGGATACGTCTCCTTGTCTCGGTTCGATTGTAGTGCGCCGGGCTAAGATCGACGGTTCAACGACCAGCAGGGCGGCAGAAATGGGCAATCGACTCTCGAAAATCGCGACACGAACGGGCGACGACGGCAGCACCGGACTCGGCGACGGCAGCCGCACGAGCAAGGACAGCCTGCGGATCGACGCGATCGGCGAGGTCGACGAACTGAACTCGACGATCGGGCTGCTGCTGACCGAGGCGCTGCCCGACGGCATCCGCGAGGAGCTGGTCTCGATCCAGCACGACCTGTTCGATCTCGGCGGCGAGCTGTGCATTCCCGGCTTCGAGAACGTCTCCGACGCGCAGGTCGCGCGGCTCGACGCGCTGCTCGAAGCGCACAACGCGGGACTCGGCCGGCTGCAGGAATTCATCCTGCCGGGCGGCTCGCGCGCGGCCGCGCTCGCCCACGTGGCGCGCACGGTCTGTCGCCGGGCCGAGCGCTCGGTCGTCGCACTGGCGCGCAGCGAGACGGTGCGCCCGGCCTGCCGCCAGTACCTGAACCGGCTGTCCGACCTGATGTTCGTGCTGGCGCGCGTGCTGAACCGCGAGGCGGGCCGCGGCGACGTGCTCTGGGAAAAGGACCGCGTCCGCGAGCGCCCGGGAAGCTGACGCGCGGGCGTCGCTGCAGCTCAGGCGTCGCGCGCCGCCTCGAGGTAGGAGACCAGTTTCGCGCTGGTCTGGCGCAAGCGGTCGGACAGCAACTGGACCAGCTTGAACAGGATCTTGTTTCCGAGCGCCGGTTCCTCGGCCAGCACCAGCATCAGCGCATCGCGCGACAGCACGGCAATGCGGCAATGCTCGAGCGTGACACAGGACGCGAAGCGCGGCTCGCCGTCGAACATCGACATCTCGCCGAGCGCGTGCCCGGCCTGCGCGACGGCGATCCGCGACGGATAGTTGTAGCGATTGCGGCGCAGCACGTCGACCATGCCGTGCATCAGCAGCATCATGAAGTCGCCGACTTCGCCTTCGTTGATCAGCGTGACGCCGGGCGGCGCTTCATAGACGTACATGAAGGACCCCAGCTTGCGGGTCTCGTCGACGTCGAGCCCCGAAAACAGCGGGGTGCGCGTCATCAACTCGTGGATCTCGGCGGTGTAGTCGTTGGCGCGACCGGTCGGCTTGACGCCGAGTGCGGTGAGCCGCTCGTGCGGCGTACGTCGGCCCGCGTCCACAGCCGTCGGGCTGTCGGCGGTCTCGCCGGCGTTCAGCGCATGCATGTCGTTCTCCGATGGCCGAGGGTCGAAAGCGGAAGGGAACCGCCAAAATCCGCCTTTCCGGCCGATGCGCCTACCCGGTGCCCGACGGACGGTCGATGCCCCGCGCGCGACGGTGCAGCCTACTGCTCGACGGCGACCAGCCGGCGCTGGCGCACCCCTTCGGCCAGCGTCTCGAGCGTCGCGACGCTGTCGTCCCAGCCGATGCAACCGTCGGTGATGCTCTGGCCGTAGACGAGGGGCTTGCCGGGAACGAGGTCCTGGCGTCCGCCTTCGAGATGGCTCTCGATCATCACGCCGAAGATCCGCGAATCGCCGTCGGCGAGCTGGCGCGCGATCTCGCGCGAAACCGGGACCTGGTTCTCCGGCTTCTTCTGGCTGTTGCCGTGGCTGGCATCGATCATCAGCCGGCACGCCAGGGCCGCTCCCGCCGCTTCGCGGCAGGCTGCGTCGACGCTGGCAGCGTCGAAGTTCGGGGTCTTGCCGCCGCGAAGGATCACGTGGCAGTCCTCGTTGCCGTTCGTCGACACGATGGCCGAGTGACCCCCCTTGGTGACCGACAGGAAATGATGCGGCTGCGACGCGGCCTTGATCGCGTCCAGCGCGATCTTCAGGTTGCCGTCGGTGCCGTTCTTGAAGCCGACCGGGCACGACAGCCCCGAAGCCAGTTCGCGATGCACCTGCGATTCGGTGGTCCGGGCGCCGATCGCTCCCCAGGAGATCAGGTCGGCGATGTACTGCGGCGTGATCATGTCGAGGAACTCGGTGCCG
>JAAZBL010000464.1 GCA_012513825.1 Limnobacter sp.
GGCAGCGTCAGGTGCCAGAAGTAGTCGAGCACCTTGCCGATCAGCGACAACTGGTCGAAGTCGTCGGATACCAGCCCGCGCAACGGGAACCAGTTCAGGAAGCTGCCGCCGCCGAACAGCACCAGCAAGGCGACGCCGAGCACGAAACCCGGGATCGCGTAGCCGACCAGGATCGCGACCGAAGTCCAGAGGTCGAAGCGGCTGCCGTCGCGCACGGCCTTCGCGATGCCGAGCGGGATCGACACCGAATAGACGATCAGGAAGCTCCAGATGCCTAGGCTGATCGAGACCGGCAACTTGTCGACGATCAGTTGCCAGACGCCCCGATGGTGCGAGTAGCTGGTGCCGAGGTCGAAGACCGCGTAGCGCTTGAGCATCGTCCAGAAGCGCTCGTGCGCCGGCCGGTCGAAACCGTAGAGCTTGCGGATCTCCTCGATGCGTTCCGCCTCGATCCCCTGCGCGCCGCGATAGACGCCGCCGGTGGCGGCGACTTCGCCGCCGATCCCGCCGCCGCGCAATTGCTGGACGAGCTGTTCCACCGGCCCGCCCGGCACGAACTGGATGATGACGAAGGAGACGAGCAGGATGCCGATCAGCGTCGGAATCATCAGCAGCAGGCGCCGCAGGATGTAGGCGGTCATTTCCTTCGCCTTCGCCGGATCGACGGGCGGCTGTTCATTGCGGGTTCGTCCACCAGGTCTTCAAGGTCCACGGCTCGGCGGCGTAGAACAGCGGGAGCGTCTCGGGCCAAGCGAGCGTACTTCGAAAGGCCAGGCGGTGCGTCGGCGCGAAGAAGTGCGGCACCATGTAGTGCCCGTGGCGCAGGATCCGGTCGAGCACGCGCGCATGCGCGACGAGATCCGCGCGCGTCTCGCTCTTCAGCAGCTTGTCGATGATCGCGTCGACCGCCGGATCACGGATACCGGCCACGTTGTCCGAACCCTTCTCGTCGGCGGCCGTGCTCGAGAAGCGCTCGATCAGTTCGTTGCCCGGCGTCTGGCTGGCCGAGTACAGGTGGATCGCGACGTCGAAGTCGAAATCGTCGACGCGCTTCTGGTACAGCGCGGGATCGGTCACGCGCAGCCGGGCGTGGATGCCGAGCTTCTCGAGGTTGCGCGCCCAGGGCACGGCGACCCGTTCGAGCCCTTTCGAATAGCTGAGGATCTCGAACTCGAGCGCGCGGCCCGAGGCATTGCGCAGCCGGCCGTCCTCGTCGACGATCCAGCCGGCTTCCTCGAGCAGCTCCAGCGCGCGCCGCAGGTTCTGTCGCAGGCTCGACGGCGGCTCGGTCGTGGGCGGCAGGGGTGCCTCGCCGAACACGCGCGGATCGAGCTTGTCGCGCAGCGGTTCCATGATCTCGAGCTCGGCCGGCGACGGCAGGCCTTCGGCCTCCATCTCGCTGTTCGTGAAATAACTGCGGCTGCGCACGTACTGCCCGTAGAAGACCTGCCGGTTCATCCACTCGAAATCGAAGGCCAGGCCAAGCGCCTTGCGCACGCGCAGGTCGTCGAACGGGGCCCGCCGCGTGTTCAGCACGAAACCCTGCATGCCGGCCGAGTTCGAATGCCGGAACTCCCGCTTGATGATCTCGCCGTTCTCGTAGAGCCTGCCGGTGTGCCCGCGCGCCCAGTTCTTCGCGGAATTCTCGGCGACCCAGTCGAACTCGCCGGCCTTGAAGCCCTCGAGGCGCGCGGTCTCGTCCATGAAGTACTTGTAGACGACCCGGTCGAAATTGAACATGCCTCGCCGCACGTTCAGCTCGCTCGCCCACCAGTCGGGATCGCGGCGAAAGCTGATCGAACGTCCCCAGTTGCTGCTTTCGATCCGGTACGGGCCGCTGGTGATCGGTTCGTCGCGCACGACCTGGTCGAAGGACCGGTCGCCACCCCACTTGTGCGAGAACACCGGCAGTTGCGCGCCGATGATCATGTGCAGCTCGTGGTTGCGCCGCTTGAACTCGAAGCGCACGGTTCGCGGATCGACGACGACGACGCGCTCGACGTCGGAGTAGTACTGGCGAAAGCGCGGATGCCCGTGCTTGCCGATCAATGTCTCGAACGAATGGCGCACATCGTCTGCGGTGACCGGATCGCCGTTCCAGAAGCGCGCCTTCGCATTGAGCCGGAACGTGATCGACATTCCGTCTTCGGCAAAATCCATGTCCTCGGCGAGCAGCCCGTACATCGTGAACGGTTCGTCATCGCTGGCTTCCGCGAGCGTTTCGAACATCAGGATGCCGAGACCGGCGGCCGGCATCCCGCGCAGGGTGAACGGATTCAGCTTGTCGAAGGAACCGTAGCCGGCGAGCGTCAGCGTGCCGCCCTTCGGCGCCTGCGGATTCACGTAGTCGAAGGCGTGGAAGCCCGGCGGGTGCTTCGGCGTGTCGCCCCAGGCCAGCGCGTGGGCAGCCTGCGCGTCGCGCGGAAGCAGCGCGGACACCACAGCGAGCGCGAATGCGGCCACGACGAGCGCGAAGCAGGCGCCGCGCCGCGGGCGAGCGCGCCCCGAACGGCCGGCGAACGGTGAATCCCGCAGAATCTCGCGTGCGACAATGGACATCGTCGAAGATTCTAGCGGAGAGCCCTTATGGGATTCTTAACCGGCAAGCGCATCCTGATCACCGGCTTGCTGTCGAACCGATCGATCGCGCACGGCATCGCGAACGCCTGTCGCGAGCAAGGTGCCGAACTTGCGTTCACCTACCAGAACGATCGATTCAAGGGCCGGGTCACCGAGATGGCCGCCGAATTCGGTTCCTCGCTGGTGTTTCCGTGCGACGTCAGCGAAGACGCGCAGATCGATGCACTGTTCGCGTCGCTGCGCGAGCACTGGGACGGCCTCGACGGCATGCTGCACGCGATCGCATTCGCCCCGCGCGAAGCGATCGCCGGCGAGTTCCTCGATGGTGCGAGCCGCGAAGCCTTCCGCATCGCGCACGACATCTCGTCTTACAGCTTCGTCGCGCTCGCCAAGGCGGCCGAGCCGATGATGCGCGGCCGGGACGCCGCGATGCTCACGCTCACCTACCTCGGCGCCGTGCGCGTCGTGCCCCACTACAACACGATGGGCCTGGCCAAGGCCAGCCTCGAAGCCGCCGTGCGCTACCTGGCCGACAACCTCGGCCCGAAAGGTATCCGCGTCAACGGCATCTCGGCCGGCCCGATCCGCACGCTGGCCGCCAGCGGCATCAAGGACTTCTCGAAGATCCTCGACTACGTGGCCAGCAACGCGCCGCTGCGCCGCAACGTCACGACCGAAGACGTCGGCAACGTCGCCGCCTTCCTGCTGTCGCCGCTGGCCAGCGGGATCACCGCGGAGATCACCTACGTCGACGGCGGCTTCAGCCAGGTGACTGGCGGGATCCTCTGAACCCGATTCGAACGACCGGGCGGCGGGGAGGGCGGCCGCAAGCCTTTCCGGGCGCAAGCGCGCTGTCCTACGGAAACGCTCGGTCGCGCTTTACGCCAAGCCCGGACCGCCGGCCCAAACTCGGTCGCTCCGCTCCCTCAGACAAGGGCCAGCTTGCGCTGCGCGCATCCGGTCTCGGCTACGCTCCCTCGCCAGCGCACACGCGCCCGGAAAGGCCTGCGGCCACCCTCCGCGCGAGCTGCAGCGGTGCCGTTCGAATGCGGCGGATGCGGCGGATGCGTGTGGTTCGTCTACGCATGCCACCGCTTCGAGGGCCGGGGAGGCCCGAGGCGCTTGCCGGGCACTGGGCAAGCGGCGCGCTACCGAAAGAAATTTCGCGGGACCCGCTCGTCGGCGCGCAGCGCCTACGAGGCGGGTGCGAAATTTCGAGGTAGGCGCCGGAACCCCTCGCCGCAGGCGAGGGGCGCAGCCTTGTGCCCGGCAAGCGCCTCGGGCCTCGCCGGCCCGGGCGAGGCGCTCCGGCCTCGCCGACCCGGGCGAGGTGCTCCGGCCTCGCCGACCCGGGCGAAGTGAAGCGATGCCCCCGCACCCCGAGCCGACAGACGCAAGCCGCGCCCACGGCTGGCGCATAATCCCCCGGGACCCGCGGCAACCTCGAGAGCAATGAACGCACCGACCCCCGGACTGGCCCCCCTGACCAGCTTCTCGCACGGCGGCGGCTGCGGCTGCAAGATCGCGCCGGGCGTGTTGGCCGACATTCTGCGCAACACCGGCAAGCTGCCGGTGCCGCCGCAACTGCTCGTCGGCATCGAGACCGCCGACGACGCCGCCGTCTGGAAGCTCAACGACGAGCAGGCACTGATCGCGACGACCGACTTCTTCATGCCGATCGTCGACGACCCGTTCGAGTTCGGTCGCATCGCGGCGACCAACGCGCTGTCCGACGTCTACGCGATGGGCGGCCGGCCGATCATGGCGCTGGCGATCGTCGCGATGCCGATCGACAAGCTGCCGCAGGAATCGATCCGGCGCATCCTCGAAGGCGGCGAAGCGGTCTGTGCGGCGGCCGGCGTACCGATCGCCGGCGGCCATACGATCGACTCGGTCGAACCGATCTACGGCCTCGTCGCGCTCGGGCTCGTGCATCCCGGACGAATCAAGCGAAACGCCGGCGCCCGCCCCGGCGACCGGCTCGTGCTCGGCAAGCCGCTCGGCGTCGGCGTGCTGTCGGCGGCGCTGAAGAAGGGTCGCCTGGCGCCCGGCGGCTACGACGCGATGATCGCCAGCACGACGCGGCTGAACACGCCCGGGCAGGCCTTGTCCGGGCTCGACGGTGTGCATGCGCTGACCGACGTGACCGGTTTCGGCCTGCTCGGCCACACGCTCGAACTGTGCCGCGGCGCGCGGCTGGCAGCACGGCTGTCGATGGGAGCGATACCGCTGCTGCCGGGTGTCCGCGAGCTGGCCGAGACCGGCATCGTCACCGGCGCGTCCGGACGCAACTGGGCGGCCTACGGCGACGCGGTCGAGATGCTCGCCGGCCTCGACACGACCGAGCGCGCGATGCTGACGGACCCGCAGACCTCGGGCGGCCTGCTCGTGGCCTGCGCAGCCGACGCGGTCGACGAGGTGCTCGACGTGTTCCGCCGCGAGGGCTTCGAGCAGGCTGCCGCGATCGGGGCGCTCGACGTCGGCGAACCGCGGGTCGTCGTCGATCGCTGAATCGACGTGAGCGGCTCGCCGACGCCCGCCCCCTCGCCGTCCGGCAAGGGCCGGGTCGCCTGCGGACTGCGGGGCCGACGTCCTGACCGAGCTTCGCGTGCCGTCTAGCGAACCGGCCGCGCTGGTCGTCGAGCGCGTCTCGAAGTCCTTCGCCGACCGGACGCTGCTCGACGGCGTTTCGATGCGCATCGAACCCGGCGAACGGGTCGCGCTGCTCGGCGAATCCGGCGTCGGCAAGTCGACGCTGCTGAACCTGATCGCTGGCCTGGAACCGGTCGATTCCGGGCGGATCCGCTACGGCGCGATCGAGGTCACCGCACTCGATGCGGGTGCTGCAGCGGCATTCCGGCGCCGGAACGTCGGCTTCGTGTTCCAGGCCTTCCATCTCCTGCCCTACCTGAACGCCGAGCGCAACGTTGCGGTGCCGCTGTTGATCGACGGCACGGCCCCGGGCCCGGCGCTCGCCGCGGCACGCGAACTTCTGGCGCGAGTCGGCCTGGCCGACCGCGCAACTGCGATGCCGCGCGAACTGTCGGGCGGCGAACAGCAGCGGGTCGCGCTCGCGCGCGCACTGGTGCACGGCCCCGGCCTGGTGCTCGCCGACGAGCCGACCGGCAACCTCGACCCACGCAGTGCCGGGCTCGTGCTGGCGCTGCTCGCCGAACAGGTCCGGGATTCGAAAGCCAGCCTGCTGATGGTCACGCATTCGGCGCAGGCGGCCGCGATCGCCGATCGGCGCTGGCGACTCGACGCCGGCGGCCTGCACGAAGACCGCAACGACGGCCCGTGACGATGCGCGTCGCCCTCGCCGGCTGGCTGTGGCGCGCGCAATTCCGCGCGCAGCCGGGCCGCGTACTGGCGGCGACCCTGGCGATCGCGATCGGCGTTGCGCTTGCGCTGGCCATCCATCTGGTCAATCGCTCGGCGCTCGCCGAGTTCGACGCTGCACTGGCGGTCGTCAACGGCGAAGCGCAGGCCCGGATCGAAGCGCAGACCGGCAGCTTCGACGAAAACCTGTGGCCGCGCATCGCCGGCACCGAGGGCATCGTCGCGGCAAGCCCGGTCGTCGAAGCCGGCTACCGGGTCGTCTCGGTGATCCGCGGCGACATGGGGTCCGATCCCGGCGCAAGCTCCGGATCGTCACGCACGCACGCAGCCGATCGGCCGGCGCTCGACGAATCGGGCGGCGGCGATGCCCGGCGACTGCGGATCGTCGGGATCGACGTGCTGCGGATCAACGCGATCACGCCCGACCTGATGCCCAGCGTCGCCGATACGCCGGGCGCCGAGGGCGCCGCCTCGGAACTGTTCGCCGACGACGCGATCTTTCCGTCGCCGCGCGCGCTCGAACTGCTCGGTGCCCGCGAGGGCGACACGATCGAGCTGGCAAGCGGCGGACGGACGGTCGCGCTGCGCGTCGCCGGCACGGCCGACCGGGTGCCGAGCGACGTGGCGCTGGCCGTGATGGACATCGGGACGATGCAATGGCGCCTCGGCTGGCTCGGGCGCCTGAGCCGGATCGACCTGCGGCTCGGCCCGGGGCTGACGGCGGCGGCGCTTTCCGAATCCGGGCGCCTCGAGCTGCCGTCCGGCGTTTCCGTCGAAGCGCCGCAGGCAGCGCGCCAGCGCATGTCGAACCTGTCGCGCGCCTACCGCGTCAACCTGAACGTGCTCGCACTGGTCGCGCTGTTCACCGGCGGCTTCATCGTCCATGCGACGATGTCGCTGGCCGTCGCCCGCCAGCAGGGCGAGCTCGCCCTGCTCGGCGTGCTCGGCGCCGGTCGCCCCTTCGTACTGCGTCAGGCGCTCGGGCTCGGCTTCATCTCCGGGCTGGCCGGCGCCGCGCTGGGCGTAGCGGGCGGCATCGCCGGTGCGAGCGTGCTGCTCGCACTGGTCGGCGGCGATCTCGGCGGCGGCTATTTCTCCGGCAGCGCGCCGACGCTGGCCGTCGACATGAAATCGATCTTCGGCTTCGCGGCCGCGGGGCTGCTGACCGCACTGGCCGGCAGCCTCGCTTCGGCCTGGCGCATCGCACGCAGGCCGCCGGCGCGCGCGCTGCGCAGCGGCAGCATCGAAGACCTGCTTGCGAGTCACGCACCGCTGTGGGTGCCGCTCGCACTGCTCGTGGCGGGCGCCCTGCTACTGTTTCTGCCGCCGATCGGCGGGCTTCCGCTGCCGGCCTACCTCGCGATCGCCTTGTGGCTGCTCGGCGGCATCGCGCTGGTACCGCACGGCGCAGCCCTCGCAGGCGGCCTGCTGCGACGCGACGCGCTGGCTCGCTTCGGACCGGCCGCCTGGCTGGCCGCCCAGCGTGTCGCCGCCACTCCGGGTGGCACCGGCGCGGCACTGGGCGGAATCGTGGCCAGCGTCGCGCTGGCCGCCGCGATGGCGATCATGGTCACCAGCTTCCGCAGCTCGGTCGACGACTGGCTCGATACCGTGCTCCCCGCCGATCTCTACGCCAGCGTCGACGGCAGCGCCGCCGACGCCGGCTTCGACATCGCCACGCAGCAGCGGATCGCCGCAACCTCCGGAGTCGCGCGCGTCGAGTTCCTGCGCTCGATCCGCGTCTCGCTCGACGCGCAACGCCCGGCCGTCGTCGTGCTGGCGCGCCCGATCGACGCGAACGAACCGCAGCGCCGCCTGCCGATCACCGGTCGATTGCTCGACGCGCCGGCCGACGCGGTGCCGATCTGGGTCAGCGAAGCAGTCGCCGACCTCTACGGCTGGACGCCCGGCAGCCGCGTGGCGCTGCCGCTCGAATCGATCGGCGTAGGCGAGGATCGCATGGCCGCGGGCGGCGCCGCCGCGCAGGCGCCGTTCCACGTCAGTGGCGTCTGGCGCGACTACGGGCGCCAGCACGGCGCGATCGCGATCGATCTCGCCGACTGGCAGCGGCTGACCGGCGACGAACGGATCACCGACGCTGCGTTATGGCTCGCCGACGGCGCCGATGCCGAAGACGTCGCAGCCAGGCTGCGCGCGACCCTCGGCGAACACGAACAACTGCGATTGCGCAGCGCCGCCGCGATCCGCGAAACCTCGCTGAACATCTTCGACCGCAGTTTTGCGGTCACCTGGGCGCTCGAGGCGGTCGCGATCGTCGTCGCGCTGTTCGGTGTCGCTTCGGCCTGGTCGACCGAAGCGATCGCGCGCGCCCGCGAGTTCGGCATGCTGCGCCATCTCGGCCTCGGCGCCGCGACGATCGTCAGGCAGTTCGCGATCGAGGCCGGTGCGCTGGTCAGCGTCGCGGTCGTCTGGGGGCTGGCGATCGGCGCGGCGATCGCGCTGGTGCTCGTGCACCGCGTGAATCCGCAATCGTTTCACTGGACGATGGACACGCGTTGGCCGCTGGTCGAACTCGGCGCTGCCGGAATCGCGCTGATCGTGCTGGCCGTGATCGTCGCGACGGTCGCGGCACGACAGGTCAGCGGCATGGCGCCGGTACGCGCGGTCAGGGAGGACTGGTGACGGAGGCGATCCGATGAGGGCAGGACCGAGACCCCAGGGTCTGTCGCTGCGTCGACGATGGTTGCTGCGCGCCGGCGCGTTCGTGCTGCCGGGCTGGCCGGCCGCCGCGGCGACGGCGGCCGGAGCAGCGACCGGAGCGACGACCGAACCCGCAGCCGAGGCAGCAGCCGCGTCGGAAGCCGCCGAAGCGAACGGGCCCTGGCCCATCGTCGAGCCAGGCCGCCCGATGCGCTTTCCGCGCGACCACGGCGCGCATGCCGATTTCCGCACCGAATGGTGGTACATCACCGGCTGGCTGCGTGCCGGCGACGGCGAGGACCTCGGCATGCAGCTCACCTTCTTTCGCAGCCGCACGCGTCACTCGCGCGACAACCCGAGCCGCTTTTCGCCGACGCAACTGCTGTTCGTCCATGCCGCGATCGCATCGCCGTCGGTCGGCCGGCTCGTCCATGCCGAGCGCGCCGCGCGCGCAGGCTTCGGGCTCGCGAGCTTCTCCGAACGGGATCTCGA
>JAAZBL010000068.1 GCA_012513825.1 Limnobacter sp.
AGTCGCGACGGCGCCAGCGGCAATCGATGGATCGGCGCGTCGGGCAGGAACTCGAGCAGCTCGCCGGGCGGGAACGCCAGCCGAATGCCGGCCACGCACAGGCCGTAGCGGGTCGCGCCGGGACGCGCGGGCGGGCTGGCCGGGCTGGGGCTGTCTTCGCGAAGCACTTCTGATCGTTGGTCGAACTGATGCGCGGTGCGGCGCGACGGCGCCGCTCAGGCCACAGAGTATGCCAAGCGCGCACCGAACCCGGCGCCGCATCGAACGCCTGGCTGCTGCCGCGGGTCAGGTTCGCACGGCTCCGGACCCGGATTCGGGCTCCCCGCTCAGGCTCGACGTTCGTTGCCGGTCGCGAATTGCCCGTGAGCCTGCGGGGCGTCGACCTCGAACGGCGCGGCGGCCGACGCGCTGCGCCCGCGCCCGCCCGGCTCGCGCAGGCGCTCGGGCAGCTCGTCGATCGCGATCGACTTGCGCAGCACCTTGCGCATCGCCGCTTCGAGCTGGCGCAGCGGCACCGGCTTGGCCAGGTAGGCCTTGCAGCCGGCCAACCTGCCGCGCGCGTAGTCGAACGGCGAGCCGCGGCTGCTCAGGATGATTACTGGCACCGCACGGTGGCGCTTGCGGATCTCGCGCGTGAGCCGGTAGCCGTCCATGTCCGGGATCACGATGTCGACCATCGCGAGATCGAAGTGCGAAGTCGCGAGGCGCTCGAGCGCCTGCGCGCCGCTCGGCACCATCTCGCAGACCAGGCCCATCCGGGTCAGCGCAACGCCGAGCTGCTGGCGCACCGTGGGGCTGTCGTCGACCACGAGAACGCGGATCCGCGGCGTCGGCGGACGCTGCGCGGCGGCGCGCGGAAACTCGACCAGGTTCGAACGCGCCGTCGCAGCCCGAGCGGCCGGGGAACCGGCGTGCATCGGCGGGACGTCGCCCGGCGCCGCGGCGCCCGCCGCGGGCGACGGCGACTGTCCCGTTGCCTGCGGATCCGCCATGGTCCGGCTCGCCATCGTTCCGCCCGGCGACGGCGAGCTCGCTGCACGCGGATCCGGCGCGGCCATCGACCGCATCGCGGCCGATGTCGGGGCCGGCGGCGCCTGGGTCGACGCCTGCGACGACGGCGCGGCCGGCGATCCGAACGCGGACGAGCCCGCCTTCGACGCCCCGGCGGGCGACCGCGGCGACGGCGCCGGCGCAGCCGCCGACGACGAAACCCACCCGGCATCGCCCGCGCCGGAGCCGGCGTGATCGGTCGGCGCGTCGTGCGCGGGCGCCGGATCGGTGACCGGCCACGACGAGGCGGCCGGCCGGACGAGGAAGGTGGCCGCGTCCGGCGCCGGCAGCGGCAGCGTCATCGGCATCGTCATCGGCTGCGTCTCGGGCGACAGCAACTCGGTCTCGACGACACGATTCAGGATCGGCAGCAACTGCAGCGTCAGCCGGTCGATCGAGATCGCATGGCGGGTCGGGCTCGGCACGCCGCGCTGCACGGCCGCGATCACCGGCACGTGCCGCGACAGCCCGCGCACGGTCGTCACCGCGCGAAGCCCTTCCGGGTCGGTGGTATCGACGATCAGGATGTCGGTGCGGTCCGGTTCGATCACCGGATCGAGGACGAACGCGAAACGGTTGTACTGACTGTGCTTGAAGACGATCTCGATCAGGCGTACATCGCGCGGGTCGAGACCGGCGGCGGCGATACGGTAGACGGGACGTTGTTCGTTCATGGCGTTGCGCTCGACCCGCAGGAGGAACCGTATTGTCGCCTCCGGCGGCGTCGCGCCCAAGTCGGGCGCCGGACAATCCGCCGCACGCCGCTTTCCGGCCGATGGCCGGCACGGCCGCTCGTCGCCCGGGCCCGGCCGTTCCAGGAGGCTGCCTGGCGCGTCGACGATCGGATGCGCTCCCGCCGCGGCCCCGTTTTCCGCCGGCCCTGCCCCTGCTACGATCGCGCGATGAGCCAGAGCGACCCCCAGGGTTTCGACACCCTGACACTTCATGCCGGCAGCCAGCCCGACCGCGAAACCGGTGCGCGCGCCACGCCGATCTACCTGTCCACGGCCTTCGTATTCCGCGACTCGGACCAGGCCGCCGCGCTGTTCAACATGGAGCAGTCGGGCCATGTCTACTCGCGGATCAGCAACCCGACGACCGCGGTGCTCGAGGAACGCATCGCAGCGCTCGAAGGCGGCGTCGGCGCGATCGCCACGGCGAGCGGCCAGGCGGCGCTGCACCTCGCGATCGCCACGATCGCCGGCGCCGGTTCGCACATCGTCGCTTCGCGCGCGCTTTACGGCGGCTCGCACAACCTGCTGCACTACACGCTGCGTCGCTTCGGCATCGAAACGACCTTCGTCGATCCGCGCAATCCCGACGAATGGCGCGCGGCGCTGCGCCCGGACACGCGGCTGCTGATGGGCGAAACGCTCGGCAACCCGGGGCTCGACGTGCTCGACATTCCGACGGTCGCCGAGATCGCGCACGACCACCGGGTGCCGCTGCTCGTCGACGCGACGTTCTCGACGCCGTTCCTGATCCGCCCGTTCGAGCACGGCGCCGACCTCGTCTACCACTCGGCGACCAAGTTCCTGTGCGGCCACGGGACCGTCGTCGGCGGACTGCTCGTCGACTCGGGCCGTTTCGACTGGGACGCCAGCGCCAAGTTTCCGGAACTGAGCGAACCCTACGAGGGCTTCCATGGCATGGTGTTCTCCGAGGAGTCGACGGTCGCCCCGTTCCTGCTGCGCGCACGACGCGAGGGCCTGCGCGACTTCGGCGCCTGCCTGAGCCCGATGAATGCATTCCAGATCCTGCAGGGCATCGAGACGCTGCCGCTGCGCATGGCCCGTCACGTCGCCAACGCCGAACGCGTCGCGCGCTTCCTCGCCGAGCATCCGATGGTCGAGCGGGTCGCGTATCCGGGCCTCGACAGCCACCCCGACCACGCCCTGGCCAGGCGGCTGATGCCACGCGGCTGCGGCGCCGTCATCGGCTTCGACCTGAAGGGCGACCGCGCCACCGGACGCCGCTTCGTCGAGTCGCTGCGCATCTTCTCGCACCTCGCCAACGTCGGCGATGCGCGCTCGCTGGTCATCCACCCGGCGTCGACGACGCATTTCAGGATGGACGAACAGGCACTGGCCGCCGCCGGCATCGGCCCGGGCACGCTGCGCCTGTCGGTCGGCCTCGAAGACGCCGACGACCTGATCGGCGACCTGAAGGCGGCCCTGCGCTCGGCCCAGAAGGCCTGAGCGATCCGGCTGGCCTCGTTCCGAACCAAGGAGAACGCATTCCGATGTGGCTCGACGTCAACGGGCAGCGCGCCTATGCGTACACGGGCGGACGCCCTTTCGATCCGTCGCTGCCGGTGCTCGCATTCGTGCACGGTGCGCAGCACGACCACAGCGTCTGGATCCTGCAGACGCGCTATCTCGCACACCACGGGTATTCGGTGCTCGCCTTCGACCTGCCCGGGCACGGCCGCAGCGCCGGTGTGCCGCTGGCGACCATCGAGCAGATGGCCGACTGGGTGCTGGCCGCCCTGACCGCGGCAGGCGCCCAGGTGGCGACGATCGTCGGCCACAGCATGGGCTCGCTGATCGCACTCGAAGCCGCCGCGCGCGCGCCGACGCGGGTCGAGCGGATCGCGCTGGTCGGCAGCGTCTATCCGATGGCGGTGTCCGACGCGCTGCTGTCGGCCGCCCGCGACGACGAGCAGCGCGCCTTCGAGATGATCAACCGCTGGTCGCACTGGCAGGTCGACAACAGCCCCGCCTGCCCTGCCCCCGGCTTCTCGATCTGGCACCAGAACCTGCGGCTCATGCAGCGCCAGAAACCCGGGGTGCTGCTCAACGACTTCGCCGCCTGCAACGCCTACTCGGGCGGCGAAGCGGCCGCCGACGCACTCGCCTGCCCGACCCTGTTCGTTCTCGGCCGGCGCGACCTGATGACGCCACCGCGTGCGGCGCGCCCGCTGATCGAGCGTTGCGCGGCCGCGCTGGCCGCTCGTTCGCTGCCGCCGCCGACCGTGGTCGAGATCCCGGACTGCGGCCATGCACTGATGAGCGAGCAGCCCGCCGCCGTCCTCAACGCGCTGAAGACGTTCCTGGCGAAGCGGGTGAAACGGGCAGCCTGACCGGCTCGGCCCGTTCGGGCGGTGCCTGCCCGTGCGGCGTCTGCCCGGGCGGAGTCTGCCCGGGCAGCGCCTGCTCGGGCGGGATCTCGGGCACCAGCGGCAGGTCGAGGAACGCGGCCGGGAAGCTGCGACGCGAGTCGGAATGCGTCGGCTGCCAGATCGCTTCGAACAGCGGGCGCAGGCTCATGTGCTGCGGTGCGCCTGCCCATCCCCAGCGTTCGGACCAGATCGGTGCCTCGAACAGCGTGTCGTCGGCCTCGACGCCGCCGGCACCACGACTCGCCAGCAGGCGACGGATCAGCGCGAAGCGGCGTGGCTTCGGAAGATCGCTCGGCGACTCCGGATCGCCGATCCGCACATAGCGCGTCAGGTACCCGAGCGATGCCAGCAGCGCCGCGGTTTCGGCTGCGCGCAGCGGATCGCGATCGAACAGCGTTTCGGTGCGCTGCGCCGCGAGCACGGCGTTCGTTGCCGGGCCGAGCTCGTCGGCCATCATCGCCAGCAACGCGCGCGCGTCGTCGAAGCGATCGGCATGCGTTCTCTCGACGCTGAGCTCGACCGGTTGCCGCCACCAGCGCAGGTTGGCGGCCAGCAGCGCGCCGGTCAGCAGGGCCATCCAGCCGAGGAACAGCCAGAGCAGGAACAGCGGCAGCGCCGCGAACGCGCCATAGACCACCGTGTAGGTCGGCAGCTGCGCGATGTACAGTCCGACGACCCGGCGCATCAGCTCCAGCAGCAGCGTGGCGAGCAGCGCGCCGGCCGCGGCGTCGCGCCAGCGCACCGGCGTCGACGGCATCAGCCGGAACAGCAGCGTGACGGCCGCCAGAGTCAGCACCGCCGGCAGCATCAGCACCCAGAGGCTGCCCAGGTCGCCGGTGTCGCCTCGCAGCAGGCTCGTCATCAGCATGCCGTTGACGGCCAGGCTCGTTGCGAGCACCAGCGGACCGAGCGTCAGCAGCGTCCAGTACAGCGTCAGCCGCAGCGTCAGCGGCCTCCGTCGATCGACGCACCAGATCCGGTTCAGCGTGTCCTCCACGACCAGCAGCGCGGTGAAGGCCGTCACGAAGAACGCGGCGGCGCCCAGCAGCGACAGTTCGCCGGCGGCGGATGCGAACTGCTCGACGTGGCTGAGCAGCGTCTCGCTGAAGGCCGCCGGAAACAGGTTGCCGTCGAGGAAGCGATGCAGGCCTTCGCGCATGCGTCCGAAGACAGGCAGCGCGGCCAGCACGGCGAACGCGATCGAGAACATCGGCACGATCGCGATCAGCGACAAGAAGGAAAGACTGCCGGCGGCCTGCGACAGGTGCAGCGCGCCCGACTGGTCGCGCATCGCGCACAGCAGGTTCGCCAGGGCCTTCGAAATCGGCACTTCGGTGCTCATTGCAGCCACCCGTCTCGCATCCTTATAATTCTGGCCGATGTCCGCCGACAATTCGCGCCGACTGGCGCTGGCCTGCTTCGTTTCGCTGATCGTGCTGGGCATCGCCTGGGAGACCTGGCTGGCGCCGCTGCGCCCGGGCGGCTGGCTGATGGCGCTGAAGGTCGTCCCGCTGGCGATCGCGCTGCCCGCCATCGCCGCCGGCCGACTGCGCGCCTACCAGTGGTGGTCGATGCTGATCCTGCTGTATTTCGTCGAAGGCGCCGTGCGCGCGACCTCCGACGCCGGCCTGAGCGCCGCACTGGCCGCGATCGAAACGCTGCTTTCGGTACTGGCCTTCGCGTCCATTCTCCTTTACGTGCGCGCCATCAGAGCGCGGCCGCCGCAGGTTCGCGCGGCCGCGCCAGCGTCTCGAGCGCCGTGTCGATGATGCGCTCGCCTTCGCGTGCGAGCGCCGCCGGATCGCTGAGCATCCGGCGCCAGCGCCTGGCCCCCGGCAGGCCGTTGAACAGTCCGAGCATGTGCCGGATGATCGCGCGCGGCTCGGTTCCCGCCGCCGCCTCGCGCCGTACGTAGGCGCGCATCGCGTCGACGACCGGCTCGCGACTGCCGACCGTCGGCGCCTGCCCGAAATACAGCGTGTCGACTTCGACGAGCATCCAGGGGTTGCCGTAGGCTTCACGACCGAGCATCACGCCGGCCAAGGCGCCGGGCGCCGGCTCCTCGAGCAGACGCAGCGCCTCGTCGTGGCTGCGGATGCCCCCGTTGAGCACGAAGCGCCGATCGGGGAAATCGCGCACCAGGCGCCGAACGACTTCGTAGCGCAGCGGCGGGATGTCGCGGTTCTCCTTCGGGTTCAGGCCCTTGAGCCAGGCGTTGCGCGCGTGAACGATGAACAGTTCGCAGCCGGCGAGCGTCAGTTCGCCGACGAAGTCGCGAACGAAGCCGTAGTCTTCGTTGCGGTCCAGCCCGATCCGGTGCTTGACCGTCACCGGCACCGACACGGCGTCGCGCATCGCCCGCACGCAGTCGGCGACCAGCGCCGGCTCGGCCATCAGGCAGGCTCCGAAGGCACCGCGCTGCACTCGCTCGCTCGGACAGCCGCAGTTCAGGTTGATCTCGTCGTAGCCGGCCCGCTCCGCCATCCGCGCGCAGCGCGCGAGATCGGCGGGGTCGCAGCCGCCGAGCTGGATCGCCACCGGATGCTCGACGGGATCGAAGGCCAGCAGTCGCTCGCGCGGCCCGTGGATCAGCGCGCCGGTCGTGATCATCTCGGTATAGAGGCGTGCGCGACGCGACAGTTGCCGATGGAAATGCCGGCAGTGCCTGTCGGTCCAGGCGATCATCGGGGCCACGCAGAAGCGGTGCGAGTCAAGCGATTGATTCATATATGAATTTTATCAGCCCGGCCCCCCGGAGCGACCGACAGATGCGCAGCTGCCTCCGAAGTATGAAAATGCAAGACGTCCTCGCCTGCACGGCCGAGCCGGGGGGCCTCTCGACCGATGCCGACGAGCTCGAAGACCAGGGAGGATGTCATGAACCGCTTGCTCGCGTCTCTTTCCGCGCTGCCGCTGCTCGTCGGCAGCGTGCAGGCACTTGCGCAGGAGTCGGAAGCCGACGTGCGGGCTCGGGAGACCGAGCAGCAGATGACCGATGACGAGCGGTTCTCGCTGCTCATCAGCGTTCTCGGCACCGTGGAAGGCGGCGCCTTGCCTCCGGACCCGCGCGTTGCGCATCTGGAGAACCCCAGTGCGGGCTGGACACCGGGGATCCCACGGCTCGGAATCCCGGACCTGCAGAGCAGCGACGCCAGCATGGGAGTGACGAACCCGGGCTATCGCCCGGACGACGAGGGCGCGACGGCATTCCCGGCATCGATCGTCGTGGGTGCGAGCTTCAATCCCGAACTCGCCCGTGAGGGCGGTGTGGCGATCGCACGAGAGGCGCGCATCCGCGGGTTCAACATCATGCTCGCAGGCGGGATGAACCTTGCCCGCGACGTGCGCAACGGCAGGAACTTCGAATACTACGGCGAAGACCCGCTGCTGAGCGCCGTCCTGGCGTCGGAGCAGGTGAACGGCATCCAGAGCCAGCAGGTCGTCTCGACGCTCAAGCACTACACGCTCAACGCCAACGAAACGAACCGCCACTGGCTCGATGCCATCATCGACCCGGCGGAACATCGCGAGTCCGACCTGCTCGCGTTCCAGATCGCGATCGAGCGGTCCGAGCCGGGCGCGATCATGACCGGATACAACAAGATCAACGGCGAATACGCCGGCGGCAACCGCCATCTGCTCAACGAAGTGCTCAAGGGCGCCTGGGGCTATCGGGGCTACGTGATGTCCGACTGGGGGGCGACGCCGGAATGGCAGTTCGCGCTCCACGGCCTGGACCAGGAATCGGGGGCGCAGGCCGACAAGTTCCTCTGGGGAAGCGAGCCGTTCACCGAACCGCTGCGACAGGCCCATGCGCAGGGCAAGCTGCCGAAGGAACGCCTGTCGGACATGGTGCGTCGCATCCTGCGATCGGCCTATGCAGTCGGTATCGACAAGTGGGGCCCGGCCCCAACGGTCGACACGGCGAAGCACGACGAGATCGCGCTGGACATTGCCCGCCAGGGCATCGTGCTGCTGAAGAACGAAGCGGCACTGCCGCTCGCCACCGACGAGCCGCTGAAGATCGCGGTCGTCGGCGGCCATGCGCAGCAAGGCGTGATCAGCGGAACGGGTTCCGGCGCAGTCGCACCGGTCGGCGGCTTCGTCAGCGTGACGGAGATCGGCGGCGCCGGCCTCATGGGCAAGCATCGCAAGCTGTTCCTGTTCCAGCCGTCGCCGGTCGACGAACTGCGCAAGGCCTTTCCGAGCGCGCAGATCGACTTCGACCCCGGCTACACGCCGGCCGAAGCCGCGTTGACGGCAAGGCGGGCCGATGTCGTCATCGCGTTCGGCATCCGCGTCGAAGGCGAGGGATTCGACCTGCCCGACCTGTCGCTGCCCTGGGGCCAGGATGCCGTCATCGACGCAGTCGCTGCAGCGAACCCGAATACCATCGTCGTCCTGCAGACAGGCAATCCGGTATCGATGCCGTGGCGCGACAAGGTCCGGGCCATCGTTCAGGCCTGGTATCCGGGCCAGGCCGGCAGCCGGGCCATTGCCGAGGTGCTCGCCGGCAAGGTCAACCCGTCCGGGCGTACGCCGATCACCTGGCCGATGAGCCTGGCCGATACGCCGCGGCCCACGCTGGCGGGTCTCGGCACGCCATGGGGCACGCCGATCACCATTCGCTACGACGAGGGCGCCGAGGTCGGTTATCGCTGGTACGCGAAGAAGGACGTCAAGCCGCTTTACGCGTTCGGCCACGGCCTGAGCTACACGCGCTTTTCGTACGACGACCTGAAGATTTCCGCCGGCGCCGCGGCCGGAGCGAAGGCCGACGTTCCTGCGGGCGGCGAGACCGTCACCGCGAGCTTCACGGTGACCAATACCGGCGACCGGGAAGGCGCCGACGTGCCGCAGCTCTATCTGACTGCGGCGCCGAACGAGAAGCGCATGCGGCTGCTCGGATTCGAGCGCGTCGTGCTGAAACCCGGCGAGTCGAGGCAGTTGACGTTCACCGTCGACCCACGGCTGCTCGCGCGCTTCGACGGCAAGGCGAACCAGTGGCGCATCGCCGAAGGCGCGTATCGGATCGCGCTCGGCAAGTCTGCCGGCGATCTGCTGCTGACGGAGAGCACGAAACTGGAGGGCGGGCTGTTCGGCAAGTAGTGGACCGTGCCCTGACGACACCCTTCGCCTAGTTCTTTCAGCCTAGGTCGGCCGCGTCGACCGCCGGTAACGGTTGACACCTTCTGCGGTCGGTCGCCGAAAATGCAAGCGCCGGGAAGGCAGAACTGCAGCGCAATCCGACACAGGGAGATGGGGTCATGGGCATGCGGGTATTGATCATCGACGACCACCCGCTGGTACTCGACGCGGTAAGGATGACCCTGAGCTCGATCGAACCGGACAGCGAGATCGACGCGGCCTTCAGCTTCGCCGACGCGCGGCGGCTGCTGGCCACGGACACGAACTGGGACTTCGCGCTGCTCGATCTCAGCCTGCCCGACATCGAAGGCTTCGAGGGACTGGCCGCGCTGCGCGAACTGCGCCCGGACACGCCGACCATCGTGCTGTCCGCGCAGACCGACCGCGACACGATCCTGCGTTGCATCGACCTCGGCGCACTCGGCTACATCCCGAAGACCTATCCGACCGAGGTTCTCCAGCACGCGCTGCGGCTCGTGGCTTCGGGCCACGTCTACCTGCCGTTCGAGGCGCTCGGCCGGGACACGCCGGGCCTGGCGCAATCGACATCCCAGACGCCGGCGCAGGCCGGCGATCCCGGCCTGCTCGCCACCGACCCGTGGCGGCCGCCGGCGCACGGCCTCGCCGGCACCGTCGGCTCGCGTGTCCCCGGCGCCTCGTCGCGCGGCATATCGACGCACGAGCGTCAGGACGAGCCGCCGTCGCACGGCGCGAAGGAACCGCCGCCGGCGCCGACGCCGCAGCAGCTCGGACTGACCGGACGCCAGGCCGACGTGCTGCGACTGATCCTGCGCGGGCTGCCGAACAAGCTGATCTGCCGCCAGCTCGACCTGGCCGAGGGCACGGTCAAGGTGCACGTGAGCGCGGTCCTGCGCGCGCTGGGCGTGCGCAACCGCACGCAGGCGGTCATCGCGGCCAGCCGGCTCGGGCTGAACGTCAACGAGCTCCATTGAAGCGCGCGCACGCTCCGGACAGGAAACGTGCCCACTTGACCTTCACACGATGGGAAGGCTGAAGCTATCCTTCGTCCGAACGGAGGAAGCGAATGAAACAGGTCTTCGATGTGAAGGGAATCACCTGCGGGCACTGCGTCAGGGCCGTGACCGAGGCGCTGAAGGACGTCGACCCGATCGCGGTCGTCGAAGTCGACCTGAATGCGGGTACCGTCAGCGTGGACAGCGAGCGGCCGGTCGACACGCTCGCCGCCGCCATCCGCGAAGCCGGCTACGAAGTCGCGAGCCGATGAACATCGGCGAGGTCGCGCGCGCCACCGGGGTCAGCGCGCGAATGATCCGCCACTACGAGCAGATCGGCCTGCTGCCGCCGGCACAGCGCAGCATGTCGGGCTACCGTCAGTACGGGGCCTCCGACCTGCACACGCTGCGCTTCATCCAGCAGGCACGCCAGCTCGGTTTCGGCATCGGCCAGATCGGCCTGCTGCTCGACCTCTGGCGCGACCGGCAACGGCCCAGCGCAGAGGTCAAGGCGCTCGCCCAGGCGCATATCGGCGAACTCGACGCGAAGATCGCCGAGATGCAGAGGATGCGCGCCACGCTGGCCGCGCTGTCCAATGCCTGCCATGGCGACGATCGGCCGGACTGTCCGATCCTGGAAGGGCTCGCCGGCCCCCAACCCACCGACGAGGTATCCAATGAACGCATCGCTCGACAGGGAATTCGAAAACCGTAACGTGATCGTGACCGGCGCCGCCTCCGGCATCGGCGCCGCGGTGGCCGAGCTGCTTGCCGAACGCGGCGCCTCGGTGCTGGTCGCGGACTTCGATGCCGCCGGCGCCGAGAAGGTCGCCGCCGGCATCGTGGCCGCCGGCGGCAAGGCGCTCGCGCACACGGTCGACGTCGCAGATCCGGCCGCCGTGCAGGCGATGGTCGACGCCGCGATCGCCGGCTTCGGCGCCTTGCACCTCGCCGTGAACAATGCCGGCATCGGCGGCGCACTGGCCTTCACCGCGGACCAGAGCCTCGACGACTGGCACCGGACGATCGGGATCAACCTGAACGGCGTCTTCTATTCGATGAAATACGAGATCCCGGCCATCCTCGCGGCCGGCGGCGGCGCGATCGTCAACATGGCGTCGATCCTCGGCTCGGTCGGCACGCCGAACAGCTCGGCCTATGTCGCGGCCAAGCACGGCGTCGTCGGGCTGACCAAGAGTGCCGCCGCCGAGTACGCGACCCGGGGGCTGCGGGTCAATGCGGTCGGCCCGGCCTACATCGACACGCCGCTGCTCGATGCGCTCGACGCGGCCACCCGCCAGGCGCTGATCGGCATGCATCCGATCGGGCGCCTCGGCCATGCGAGGGAGGTCGCCGAGATCACGGCCTTCCTGCTGTCGCCGCGGGCCAGCTTCGTCACGGGCAGCTACCATCTGGTCGACGGCGGCTACACGGCGATCTGAGCCGGCCGCAACACTGGGAGACATCGATGCTCGACGGCAACGCGGCCGCGCAGGCCGCCCGTACGCTTCACGAAGCCTGGCGCAAACGCGAGGCGATCGACGCGCTGCCCGCCGCCTGCCTGCCGCGGAGCCGCGGCGACGCCTTCGCGATCCAGTCCGCGCTGCTCGCGCAATCCGGCAGCGCCGGCTGGGGCTGGAAGATCGCCGCCACCTCCGAAGCGGGCCAGAAGCACATCGGTGTCGACGGTCCGCTGGCCGGGCGCATCTACGCCGATTGCGTCGACGCACCCGGCGCGTCGATCTCGCTGGCCGGCAACCGCATGCGGGTCGCCGAAGTCGAGTTCGCTTTCCGGATCGGCCGCACGCTGGCGCCGCGTGGCTCGCCCTGGCGCAGCGACGAGGTGCTCGACGCCGTCGAAGCGCTGCTGCCGTCGATCGAAGTTCCCGATTCGCGCTTCGCGCGTTTCGAGCAGGCCGGCGCGCCGCAACTGATCGCCGACAACGCCTGTGCCTGGCGGTTCGTCCCGGGCGCGCCGGCCCCCGACGCGTGGCGCGCGACCGACCTCGCCGGAACGACGGTCAGCGCCGACGTCGGCGGCCGATATCGTCGCGACGGCGTCGGACGCAACGCGCTCGGCGATCCGCGCCGGGCGCTCGCCTGGATCGTCAACGAGCTTTCTGCGCACGGCATCGCGCTCGAGGCCGGCCAGGTCGTCACGACCGGAACCTGCGTGATTCCGCTCGAGATCGAGCCCGGCGACCATCTCGTCGCCGATTTCGGCGCGCTCGGCCGCGTCGATGTGCGCTTCACCGACTGAGGTCGGGCGATGAGCGGGCCGGATCGCGACCGTCCGGCACCCGGGCGCGGAAGGGCACGCGGGCGCGGAGCGGCATCCGGGCCCGGAATCGCTCCGGTTCCCGTGCGCTGGCATCCGACGGCCGATGAAGCCCTGCCAGGGCTCGCTCGCGACCGGAT
>JAAZBL010000465.1 GCA_012513825.1 Limnobacter sp.
AGGCGCTCTCGCCTTGCAGCGGCGCAACGCCGAACCCGTCGACTGCGAGCCGTGGCAGCGCGCCCGCGGCCGCCAGAGGCGCCACTGCCGGCGCCGGCTGATCGACGGCCAGCAGCTCGAGCGCGGCTGCGGCGACCTGTTCCGACGAAACGCCCAGCAAGCAGGCGTGATGCCCTTCCGGGCAGACGCTCTTCAGGCAGTCGCGGCATGGCACCTCGCGATACAGCACGCGGCTCGGTACGCGCCACGGCATGTGCTGCGAGTTGGTCAGTGCGTACGGGACCACGACCGGCGTCCCGAGCGCGGCCGCAAGGTGCGCCGGCGCGCTGTTGTTGCACAGGACCAGCCGGGCGTGGCCGATCAGTGCGGCGAGTTCGCCGAGACTCAGCGCCCCGGTCAGGCAGGCGGTGACGCCCCGCGCCCCTTGCACGACCTCGTCGGCCTGCGCTGCCTCGGAAGGACCCGCCACCACGATCAGCTGGCTGCCTGTCTCGCGCGCCACGCGGGCAGCCGCCTCGCCGAAGCGAACGGCAGGATAGCGCCGCGACGGGGCGCTCGCACCCGGATGGACGACGATGTAGCTGCGCTCGAGATTGGCGCCGCTGCCGGCCAGTTTCTCGAGCAGCGAGACGTTGTCCTGCGGCCGGCAGGCGAACTGCAGGCTGGTCTCGGGCGCCTCGAAACCGACCGAGCGCAGAAGGTCCAGCTGGCGTCGAACCTCGTGGCGCCCGCCCGCACGCGGCGTGTCGCGGTCGACGACCCAGTCGGTCAGCAGCCGGTACGGGTTCTCGCGAGCATAAGCGAGCCTCAGGCCGATTCCGGCGAGACGGCACATCAGCGCGGCGGGCAGCGCGCTCTGCGTGCACACGGTGAAGATGATCGCCGCATCGAACCGCTCGGCCGCCAGCCTTTCGAGCAGCCGCGCTTCGGCCAGTCCCGGAGCCTCGTCGCCGCCCTCGTGCTTGACCCACGGCGCGCGGAACTCGATGACCTCGTCGACCACCGGCAGGTGCGGGCGGAGCGCGGCGCCGGCCGGAGAGGCAAGCAGCGTGATCCGCGCTTCGGGGAGCGACCGTCGCAGCGCAACGAGCGCGGGCGTCGTCATCAGCACATCGCCGAGGTTGTCCAGCCTCACGGCCAGGATCCGGCGCGCGGATCGCCAGAGCCGTTTGCGTTCTTCGTTCATGTCGCGATCGAGAAATGGGTATTCGTTGTCCGGGAATCGGCCGCCGCCTGCGCGAGCACCAGGTCGGCGACCTCGTCGAGCCGGCTGCACAGGTGATCGGGCAGGCGCCATTCGTCGAACTGCCACTCGGTCTCGTTGCCGACATCGAGCAGCACGGTCCGGCAACCGGCGCGCCGGCCGGCTTCGACATCGTCGAGGATGTCGCCGACCATCCAGGATCGGTCCAGCGCGATCCCGTGCTGCGCCGCGGCCGATTGCAGCATGCCGGGGGCCGGCTTGCGACAGCGGCAGCCTGCGCCCGGAACGTGCGGGCATGCATAGAAACCGGTCAGTCGGATCCCCCCTTCGTCGCGCAGCCGTGCGAGCAGCCCGCGCTGCGAGTGCAGGAACTCCTCGGTCGTGAATCGCCCTTCGCCCAGTGCTGGCTGGTTGCTGACGATCACGAGCGCCCAGCCCGCCCGCTGCAGGCGCGACAGCCCGTCGAGTGCGCCCGGCGTGAAGCGGATCCGGGCCGGATCCAGATTGCCGGGCATGTTCTCGATAAGCGTGCCGTCCTTGTCGATGAAGACCGCCTGTCTCATGCACCGGCTCCCGGGACGGCGGCGATCCCGGCGAACGCGCCTGCGCCGTGCGGAAGCGTCGTGCGCACCGGGCGCTGCGAAGGCTGCGGCTGCACGCGCCGGTAGACCCGGGCAAGCTCGCCGGCGACCCGCGACCACGTGAACTGCGAAGCGACGCGCGCGCGGCCGGCCTGGCCCATTTCGCAAGCCCATTGCGGGTCGCGTCGCAAACGCAGCAGCGCGGCGGCGAGCGCCGCCGGATCCCGCGGCGGAACCAGCAGGCCGGTCACGCCATCGTCGACCGAATACTTGATCCCGCCCACCGCAGATCCGACGACCGGCCGGGCGCAGGCCATCG
>JAAZBL010000069.1 GCA_012513825.1 Limnobacter sp.
ACGACCAACGACGACCAATCGACGATCGTGGCCGAGATCGAAGCCGCCGACGCTCGCCGCATCCAGGCAACGATCGAGGCCGACATCGCCACGCTCGAGGAATTAATTGGCGAAGATTTGCGCTATGTCCATTCGAGTGCGACCGACGAGACGCGGCCCGTGTACTTCGAGCGCCTGCGCGATGGATACTATCGCTACACGGGCCTGACGGTGCTGGCGCGCGAGTTTCGCGTGCTCGGCAACGTCGTGCTCGTGAACGGCGATCAGCGTATCGAGGTGCTCGTCAACGGCCACCCGAAAGACTTCGTTACGCGGTACCTCCAGGTCTGGGCACGGCGCGGCGAGCGCTGGCAGATGGTGTCCTGGCAGTCGACGCCAATACCGGCCTGAGCAAGCGGGAGGACTTGAAATACGGGCACCGGCGCATATCTGATCGGTATGAAATGACGGGCGGCAACGGGTTCGAGCAACCGCCGTGCCGCTCCGCTGTTTGCAACAAACCGAAAGGAGCAATGCAATGGCACGTTTGTCTCTGTACGATCCCTTCGCCGAAGTGTTCCCCGAGCTGTTCCGCAGCGTCCTGCAACCGGTGCGCGCGGGCAACGGCGGCGATGCGCTGGAGATCAAGGTCGACGTCAAGGAAACCGACAGCGAATATAAGGTGCAGGCCGAGATGCCCGGCGTGAAGAAGGAAGACATCCAGGTCCAGATCGACGGCAATCGCGTCGCGATCCAGGCCGAGGTGAAGCGCGAGTCCGAACAGAAGGAAGGCGAGCGGGTACTGCGCAGCGAGCGCTACTACGGCTCGGTCGCCCGCAGCTTCATGCTGGCCAACGAAGTCGACGAAGCCAAGGCGTCCGCCAGGTTCGACAACGGCGTCCTGTCGCTGACGCTGCCCAAGAAGGCGGCGCCGACTTCGAAGCGACTGACCGTCGAATAAGGGCGCCCGCTGTCGGAACCGGTCGCCGTCCGCGCCGGTTCCAGCAGGGTCGCCGACGGCGCCGCCCATGCAAGGGCGCCGCCGCACCGACGAGGGCGTCGTCACGTGCCGAAGCGCGGAACGATGCCCTCGTTGTTTGCGCTGCGTCATGAGCTCGTGGCCTCCGACGTGGCAGCCTGCACGCACAGCCGACGGAGGTGCGAATGCGGCAGGCGCTGAAGATCATTCGCGACGAACACGTCGCGCTGGCGGCGCTGCTGCACGCGCTGCGCCGGCTCGTGCGGCAGGCTGCTCCGGCCCCGGCCGACTTCTCGCTGCTTCGCGCGATCGTTTTCTACCTGTACGAGTTCCCCGAGCTGCGGCATCACCGCAAGGAATCCGGGCTGCTGTTCCCTCGGATGCGGGCGCGTTCGGATGAAGCCGACTACGTGCTCGACCGACTAGACGCCGAGCACGCACGCGGCGAACGAATGGCCCACGAACTCGTGTACGAACTGCTGGGCTGGGAGCAGCTCGGGGAATCCCGCCGTGCGGGCTTCGTCGAAGCCTGCGATCGTTTCGCCGACTTCTACACCGCGCACCTGTTGCTCGAGGAGTCCGAGGTGTTGCCGCTGGCCGCCCAGCTCCTCGACGACGACGACTGGCGCGAACTCGACGCCGCCTTCGGCGAGAATCGCGACGCGCTCGCAGGCGGGGCGCCGGAAGACGAGTACCGACGACTGTTCGAGCGGATCGTCGCGTCAACGCCGGCCTCGGTCGGCCTGTCGCCGGCGCACGGCCCGCCGCGCAACGGCGGGTGAGCGCCGCGCCGCGGCACTTGCCACCCGGCGGCCGAGCGTTGCGCCGTGCTGCGGCACTTGTCAGGCAGGCCCATGCCGGCGGACCATTGAATCAGAGCAGGGACATCCACTGCGCATCACCGCGCGGGCACTCGGAGACGACCGATGAAGATCCAGGGATCGGAAGCTCGCCGACAACTGCGACGGCGGATCCTCGAAGGGGCGGGCCTCGCGGCGCTCGGCGCAAGTCCGCTCGCTGCGCGCTGGCAGCCGGCAGTGGCCGCACCGCAGCGGATTCCGACGCCGCGCCAGAGCCTCGGCCCCTTTTACCCGGACGACTGGAGCGGCGATGCCGACGCCGATCTCGTCGTCGTCCGTGGCGAGGCGGCCCGCGCGTTGGGCACCGTCGCCCACGTCCGCGGGCGTGTCGTCGACACCGACGGCCGGCCGCTGGCCGGAGCCTTCGTCGAGATCTGGCAATGCGATGCGAACGGCATCTATCGCCATCCGCGCGACCGCGGCCAGGGACGGCGCGATTCCGGTTTCCAGGGCCGCGGCCAGGTCCGCGCCGCAGACGACGGGGCCTGGGCGTTCCGGACGATCCGGCCCGTGCCCTATCCGGGCCGCACGCCGCACATCCACTTCTACGTGCGCACCGTCGACGGCCGGGAACTGATCACTCAGCTCTACGTTGCCGGCGAACCCGGCAACGAGCGCGACTTCCTGCTGAATTCGGTGCGCGACCCGCGCGCCCGCGAGCGCTTGATCGCCCGCTTCGATCCGGCCGACCGGATCGAGGCCGGCGCGCTGCTGGCGGAATTCGAGATCGTGATCGCCTGAACGGCGTCCGCGGCTCCCGGATCAGGCCGTGCCACTCAACCCGGCCGACCGTCGATGCGCGGCGCGAACAGCATCGGCCCGTACTTGACCAGGTACAGCACGAAGGCGCCCGACCATGCGAGCGCGGCCAGCGTCGACAAGGCCATCCACGGGAGCGCGGGGAACAGCATCGGCGCGAGGCGAAGCACGACGGCGGCCTGCACGAGCAGGTACATCGCGGTTTCGGCGCGTCCCGCGGCGAGCGTGCGGCCGGTATGGCCGAGCGCGGTGCGCGTGATCATGCCGATGATCAGGCCGCCCATCGAGCCGACGGTCAGCGCGTGGATCCCCGCACTCTGCGGCAGCTTTCCAACCGCGGCGAAGGCCAGCAGCAGCAGGCCCACGGCAATCCATGCATACGAGACGTGCAGGATCCACAGCAGCGGGTTGCGTCGCGTCGCCCATGGATTCCAGCCCGCGAGCCGCGCTGCCTGCAGCACCGCGGCCACTGCGCAGGTGGCTGCGGTGACGCCGGGGCCTGCCTGGCCGAGCACGAGCAGCAGCGCGCAGGCCGTGGCGCCGATCGCCAGCGCGTCGAGTTGCGGATTGGTCCATTGGCGCACGCCGCGCACTGCGTTCGCGGTGAACATCGGAACGACGCGGCCGGCGATCACCGACTCGAGGATGATGACGACGAAGACGGCGAAGTGCAGCGGCGTCATCGGCGCGAAGGGCAGGCGCCCGGGCAGCGCCAGGTGAAACAGCGAGCTGGCGACGAGGAACGCGGTCAGGATGGCCAGCACGAACAGGTTGCGCGTGTTGTTGCTGCGCCAGAGCACCGAGCCGAGCGGCAGCATCACGGCGATCAGGAATGCGGCGTCGAGTGCCATTGCGAGCATCGGCACGGCAACCCAGTTGGCGATGCGCGCCGCGATCCACAGCAGGCAGATCGCCGCCAGCGGCCAGCCCTTCGGCGTGGACAGCCCGGTCCAGACCTGACCGGCCGTGAAGAGGAATCCGGCGATCACGGCGATCGCGAATCCGTAGACCATCTCGTGCGCGTGCCAGAGCATCGGCGGCACGTGGGGCGGCGCGGCGATGATGCCGGCGTACACGGCGAGCCACAACGGCACGCCGAGCGCGGCAAAGGTTGCGGCAAGCAGGTACAAGGGGCGGAAACCGAGCGCCAGCAGCGCGAAACCGCGCGGTGCATCGGTGCTCGGCGGCCCGGCCTCGGCACCGCGCCCTGGCCGGCGGATCTCGATCTCGGACATCGAGACGGTCGTCCGGGATACTTGCATGATCGTTTTCGTTTAAAGATGTATCGCCGGTGAATGTTAAACTGCGCCCGCAGTCGCCGCAAGCAGGTGCGGCCGCCGCGCAACGAGATTCGGCGGTCCGGCATCGCCGCAACAACAGAAGAACATGTACCGACTCGCGGCCCTGTGGGCAGCCCTGGCAATCCCGTTCTGGATGGCGGCCGTCTGGTTCTGGCCGGGCGACGCCTGGCCCCAGGCCGTTCGCTCGATCGACTGGCACGCTCGCGCAATGGTCACGGGTTTCGCCGGCGCCGTCATCGTCTCGTTCCTGGTCGCACCTGCGAGGCGCTGGCCGGAAGACCGCGGTGCGCTCGCCTGGTCGCTGACAGGCGCCTGGCTCGCGGCACGCGGACTGTCGCTGTCGCCGCTACCGTTGGCGCAGTACGCCGTCTACGCGGACCTGCTGTTCTTCGGCATTGCGGCCGTCGTGCTGGTGCGTCGCGCGCTTCGCTCGCCGTCGCCGAACAACCTGCTGTTCGCCGCGGCGCCGCTCGCGCTGATGATGTCGGTACGCGTGCCGCTGCCGGTGCTCGAGCTCATCTCGGTACTCGTGGCCGTCATTGCCGGCCGGGTCATCCCCGGACTCGTCAACGCGCGCCTGCCGAGTCGTCCGGCGCGCATCCGGGTCGAACTCGACCGGATCGCGATCGGAGCCCAGCTGCTCGCGATCGCGATGAACTCGGCCTGGCCGAACTCGGCCGCCACCGACCTGGTCTGGGCCTTCGCCGCGCTTGCACACTTGCAGCGCTGGTGGAACTGGGCACCGCTGCAGGCGATCGGCACCGATCTGCGCCTGTCGATGATGCTGATCGCCTACGCGTGGCTGCCGATCTGGCTGCTGACCGGTGCCGCCGGCGAATGGGCACCGCACGGCGCGGCCACGCATGCGCTGGGCGCCGGGCTCGTCGGCGGGATGATCTGGTCGATGATGAACCGCACGCTGGCCGGCGCCACCGAAAGCCCCGGCTGGGTCGAGCGGATCGGAGCCGTGGCGCTGGTGGTCGGCGTACTGGCCCGCTTCGCGCTGGCCTTCGTGTCGCCGGCGTGGAGCAGCCAGGTGGGCGCGCTGGCGGTCGTCGGGTGGAGCGTGGCGTTCCTGAGTCTGGCGGTTCGGGGCGGCGGAGAGGCCGGCAGCCGGCCGGCCTCGGGTATCAGCGGCGCGTCGCGATGAGTGTCAGCCCGACGTTTCGATCGGCGGTTCGTGTCAACAGAACCAGTTCCTGCGAGTCGGTCGAGACGATCGTGATCCCGCGGGTCGTCGCATTGGCGAGCCCGCCGCAGTCGGGACCGAACGAAAGCTCCGTATCGAATACGTTCTTGCCGGACGGCCGCGGGCGGATCGAGCCGCCGAAGCTGCAGTTGGTTCCGTCGACGCGTCCGTCGACGGCGCCTTGAGCCGAAACCGCGGCGCTGACCGCTTCGGTGGTTCGCCCGAAGAATCCAGCCCAGTTCCCCGCTACTGCGGTGCTCGAAGCGGACTGCTCGTACGAATAGCCGACGACATCCGCGCTCGTGGCATTCAGCGTGAACGGGTCGCCTGCCGGCGTTATCGGTGTTCCCGTGACGTTCAGTGCGACCCCCGGGTCGAACTGCGCGCTGATCGACAACGTTCTGATGATCGCGTCGACGAAATCGTAGTCGCGGACATCGGCGGCAGTGTACGTGTTGCCCGTGGACGATCCGGTGCCCTGGACGAATCCGGCGTGCGTGCCGTCGCCGAGCCAGTAGGTGCCCCAGAGTTCGTCGTTCTCGAGTACCAGCAACAGGCCGCCGGAACCGTTGGCGTTGGAGTAGGCATAGGCCCCTTCAGCCTTTGGCGTGCCCGGGTCGGGTGGCGAGTCGTCGTCCGAACCTCCGCCGCCCCCGCACCCCGCGAGCCCGACGCTGAGGGCTACGAAAAACGCCGCACCGATCCTGCCGAATCCGCTCATCACATTCCCCGACTGACGAAGTCGAAGAAAGATATCGGAATTCCCGCGGGCCCGGAACACCCCGATCGGGGGCGGTCGAGCACCGGGGCGCGAGATTACTCACACAGCGCGCGAATCTCCTGCGGCACCCGGATCGCCCGGATTCGTGCCGGATCCTCGGGGTCGCGGATGCAGAACGCCCGCGTCTCGGTGCCCTCGCACAGCAGCTCGTCGCCGCGCCGCACGAGGTGCCGATGCACGAAGACCTTGTCGCGCCACTCGATGACCGAGGTATGGATCTCGATCGTCTGGCCGTAGGTGGCCGCCTTGACGAAGCGCGTCTGGTGCTCGAGCAGCGGCGTGCCGATGATGCCGTTGACCGGCGTCAACTCGTGCCAGGGCGGCACGCCGCACTGTAGAAAGAAGTGAAGCGACGAGGCGTCCATCCACCGATGGAAGTTCGGAAAGAACACGATGCCGGCCGGATCGCAGTCGCCGAAGCGCACGTCGATCGGCAGCACGGTGGTTCGGGTCATGTTCGGGGATCCGGGATAGGAGAAGGGGGTTGCACTTACCTTCTACATCGATTTGGGGAAACCCCCTGTTTGTGGGGTATCGATCCGCAAGGCTTTGTGTCTACTCTACCAGTGGTCCAAACGTCGACGGCCGTCGCCGACGCGCCGATATTTGCCGGCATCGCGCCGGTCGACAACCTGCTCGGTCCGAAGAACGAAGAATCAGAAGGTGGATGGTGTACGGAGACGCATCGGTTACCCGACGCAGCTACGCGCTTCTGCTGTGCGCGCAGGATGATCTCAAGGAACTGCGCGAACTTCTTGCCTCGCACGGTTGGGATGCGGTGGTCGCGTCCGACCCGGGGGAGTTGCTCGAGCATGCTCGATTCGCACAGTGCGCGGTCGGCATTGCCGCGTTCAACGACGAACATGCCGTGGATCCCGGGCGCCTTTCGTCCGCGATTGCCGAGTCGAAGATGGAGTGGCTCGCGCTCACCACGGCCAGCGTGGCGGCCCTGCCGCAGTTCGCTTGCCTGCTGGCGAACGCCTTCTTCGATTTCCATACGCTGCCGCTCGATCCGCAGCGGATCGTGCAGGCGCTCGGGCACGCCCACGGCAAGGCGATGCTGCGCCGCCGGCTTCGCGAAATCACGGTTCCGATCCGCGGTCGCTACGGCATGGTCGGCACGAGCCCGGCCATGCTCGACATGTACCGACTGCTCGACAAGTTCGTGCGCGTCGACGCACCGGTGCTGATCAACGGGGAAAGCGGCACCGGAAAGGAACTCGCCGCGCTGGCCGTCCATCGCGAGTCTGCGCGCCGCAACGGACCCTTCGTGCCGGTGAACTGCGGTGCGATCCCGCCGGCGCTGATCCAGTCCCAGCTGTTCGGGCACGAGAAGGGGGCCTTCACCGGCGCACACCAGCGACAGACCGGCAGCCTCGAAGCGGCCAACGGCGGCACGATCTTTCTCGACGAGATCGGCGACCTGCCGCTCGAGTCGCAGGCCAGCCTGCTGCGTTTCCTGCAGGAATCGACGATCGTGCGTGTCGGTTCGACGAAGACGATCGCAATCGACGCGCGCGTCGTCGCCGCAACGCATGTCGATCTCGGGGCCGCCGTGCGGGCCGGCCGCTTCCGCGAAGACCTTTTCTACCGACTCAACGTGCTTCACCTCGACATCCCGCCGCTGCGCGAGCGAGTCGAAGACTTGCCTCTGCTCGTCGAACACGTGCTCGAGGTTCACCGCGCGCATATGGCGCCGGGCGTACGCGGCCTGTCCAGCGGCGCGTACGACGCGATGCGCGCGCACCGCTGGCCGGGCAACGTTCGCGAGCTGATCAACCGCGTGCACCGGGCGATGATCATGTGCGAAGGCACGCTGATCACCGCTGCCGACCTCGGCCTCGAGAGCGCACGCATTGCGGCCGGGCCTGCCGCCGCTCAGTCGCTGGCCGATGCGCGCCAGGATACCGAGCGCGACCTGGTTCTCGCCGCGCTCGACAGGAATACCTACAACATGGCGGCGACCGCGCGCGAACTCGGCGTCTCGAGGGTCACTCTGTATCGACTCGCGCAGCGCCTGGCGATCAAGCCGCGATCACAACGACTCGCGTCGAACATGGGGAGAATCTATGAGCACGGGAAGCGAAACTGAGGGGCTCGCGCGAGCCGTCGCGGTCGCGGTCGGGATCGGCCTGGCGGCAGCGACGCCCGTCGCCAGCGGCCAGGCCGGCGCGGTCGACGATCGCGTGCAGGAACTCGAACGCAAGCTTGAGGAAAGCGCTCGGCGTCTCGGCGAACTCGAACGCCAGATCGAGGAGCAGCAGCGTCGGCTCGACGCGAGCAGCCGCGCGCTCGACCTGCAGTTGCGCGACGAAACCGAACTGCGCGGGCTGTCGGGTCGCGGTACGGCGCCCGGCAGCGCCGCCGGTTCGGCCGCGTCCGTTCCTGCCGTCGGCGGCAGTGCCGGCGCCGTCGCGACTCCGGGGATGCGTGCGGCACCCGATCCGGCTCGGTCGTCGGCCATGACGCCCGCCGACTCGGTGCAACCGCAAGGGGCTCGGCCTGCGATCCGGTCGGCCCAGGCGCAGCCTGCCCCGGCCAGCCCGGCGAACCAGCCGGCGGCACAGGGCTCGGGCGGCGCGGCGCCGGGTCCCGGCACGCCGGTCGGCGAGGCGCCTCAGCAACCCGATCGGCCTGCGCCGGCTGCCCAGATCTTCGACGAGCCGACCGCGCTCACGCCGCGCGGCAAGTTCGTGCTCGAGCCCGCCTATCAGTTCGTGCACTCGACCGACAACCGGATCGCGCTGGTCGGCTACAGCGTGATTCCGGCGATCACGATCGGCCTGATCGACGTGCGGCGCGTCTCGCGCGACATCCACACGCTGTCGCTGACCGGGCGCTACGGCGTCACGCCCCGCTTCGAACTCGAAGCCAAGGTGCCGTGGGTCTGGGCAAGCAGCGACACGCAAACACGGCCTCTGGCGACGCCGTCGGTGACCGACAGTTTCTTCGACTCCGACGGTTCCGGGCTCGGTGACGTCGAACTCGCGGCTCGATACCAGTTCAACCAGTTCCGCGGCGACAACGCCGTCTACATTGGTTACCTGCGCTACAAGTCGCGGACCGGCGAAGGCGTGTTCGAGGTGCCGATCGACCCCGCGACCGGTCTGCAAGAGGAGTTGCCCACCGGGTCCGGCTTCCACGGACTTCAGGCCGGCCTCACCTTCCTCTATCCGTCGGATCCGGCCGTGTTCTTCGGCGGTCTTGCCTACATGCACAATTTCTCGCGCGACGTCGGCAACGGCTTCGGCCGGATCGACCCGGGCGGCGTGTTCGACCTGAACCTGGGCATGGGCCTGGCGCTGAACGAACGCTCGTCGTTCAGCATCGGTTACCAGCACAGCGTCGTCGGCAAGACCAAGCAGCGCGATCCGGAAGAAGTCGCCCGCGTGCTTGCCGAATCGGGGCGGCTGCAACTGGGCACGCTGCGCTTCGGGATCGCCTACCGGCTGTCGGCGAAGCAGAACGTGAACCTGTCTCTCGGCATCGGCGTCACCGACGACAGCCCCGACGTGGAACTCACGTTGCGCTTGCCGATGTCGTTCTAGAACGGCGCCGGAAAAGCGAAGTGGCCGCTCCCTCGAGCGGCCACTTCGCATTTCGACCACGAGGTCAGCGACGTACCGAGTCGATCGCCTGTTGCTGAAGCATTGCGGCGAAGTTCGACGACCGCAGCGCTGCCAGACTGCTCATCGTTGCGCTGATGCTCGTTTCGGTGTCGATGCGCACGGACTCGACCGAGTTCTGGATCGCGGTGGTGAGGGCCGCTGCGTTCGGCAGGTTGTTGATGACGATCGTGCGGCCGGTGTTTCCGACCGGCACGGTGATCGTGCCAAGCGCTTGCACGCCCGATGGCTGCGCCGCTGTGGCGGCGGGTCCGGGAGTGCCTGTTGCCGCGGCCGGTGCGCTGCCGGCGGCCGGCGCAGCAGCGCCCGGGGCCGCGGCCGCCGAGGTCGGCGACGAGCCGCTTGCCGAAGCGCCTGCCAGTCCCGACGCACCCGCCCTGACGCCGCCCGGAATGGTCGACGCATTCGAGGCGGCGTTGACCGGCGCATTCGTCGAGCCGCTACCCGCGGGATTGGACGAGCCGCTGGCGGCGGCGTTCGAGGAGGCGTTGGCTGCGGCGTTCGCCGCGTTCGATTCGGCCTGTCCGGGCAATTCGCCGTTGGCAGCCGCGATCGCCATGGCCAGGCCCGGTCCGAACAGCCCGCCGGATCCCGAAGCGTAGTTCACGCTGGCCACCGAGCCGGCGCCGCCTTGCGAGGCCGCCCCGCCGCCTTGCGACGCAGCCCCCGAACCACCGCCGGCGGCAGGCGCCGAAGCCGAGGAGGCCGCCTGCTGCGCGGCCGCCTGGGCGGCGGCTGCTGCGGCAGCCTGTGCTCCGAGCGAGTCGCCGGCCGGCTGGCTCGCCGCCTGCGCGGTTCCGGCCGCAGGCATGATCGAATTGTTTTCGCCGACCTGGATCAGGCTCGCGATGTTGCCGGCCAGCTCGACGCTCGGCAGCCCGCCGTTCGACAGGTTGCCCAGTTCGCTGAGCACGAGCTGCGTCCGCGCGACGACCTCGCCGTTGATCCGCACGAGTCGCTCGATCGCGAAGTTCGCGATCAGCGATCCGAGGTCCAGGCCGCCGCGCATCTCGGCCAGTTCGTGGTCGGGGATCGCGTGCCAGGACTCGACGAGCTGCGCGTGCTCCATCGCACCGGCGGCCGAGGCGGACAGCAGTGCGGTGCTTGCCAGCCAAAGCCGCGATCGCAGAAAAAACGGTCGTTGCAGGGAGGAGGACTCAGAGGACTGGCGTTGCAGCGACCGAAACCGGGATGCCGGGGTTTTCATTGCTCGCCTCGAATTCAGAATCGGTTGGCGTCCGGGATGCCGAGCGTCAGCGTGCCCAGCGCATCGCGCGACACGCTCTGGGCGATCGGTGCCGACAGTCGGGACATCCAGTCGTCGGGCACGTTGAAGCGTGCGATGTCCAGATGGCTGCGGATCACGAAGAAGATGCCGCCCAGCCACATCGAGTCGAACTGCTTGCGCGGCACGATCCGCGTGCCCAGCGCCGGATCCCCGAGGATCACGCGCTCGCCTCTCAGGCCCTTGACGACGACGAAGTGCTTGTAGCCGCTGTCGCTGACTAGCGCGATCGCGGGTACGCCGACCTTGGCGAGTTCGTCGAGCGATACCTGCACGCCATCGGCCCGGTAGCCGTGGCTTTCGAGGTAACGCTTCATGTCGAGCAGCGAGAAGCCCTCGACGCGGATCTTCGGCTGGTCGCCTGCCCGCCACATGGCCTCGAACACCTGGGCCTCGTTGACGGGCCGGCCATAGTGATAGGTGAGCAGCGTGGCGACGGCGGCCGAGCCGCAGCTGAAGTCGTACTGCTGATGGATCGTCGTGCGGAAGGCGGCCTGCAGCCGGACTTCCTTGATCGTGCGCACCGGCATCGTGTAGCCGCGCCCGGGCTCCGCCATGAACGGCGCGCCACTGGTGGCGCCAGCCGGCGGCGTCGTGACCGCGGCGGCGATCGCCAGCATCGCTGCCGGCAGGTAACGCAAGAAGGGCACGGGGGCGAGATGCACGGCGGGCCTATTGGAGTTGCAGGTTCAGGATCGTCGAGTTCTGGATCACGACGTTGTTCCCGGAATTCTGGACGACCATCGGCACGCCGTTGACGTTGCTGAAGGCATTGCCCGAAACGGTGTTGTTGCCGGTCGTGACGTTCTGGGCCACGTTGTCTTCGACGGTGGCCGTCGCGTTGTTCTGGTTGATGTGGACGTCGCCGCCCCGTTGCGCAGCGAGCTCGCCGTCGCTGAGCACGTCGCCGAAGGCGAGGCCGGCGGTCGCGGTGCTGATCGCGGCGGGGCCCAGGCCGGTGAGGTCGTCGTCTTCCTCGCTCGCGAGGCCCGGCAACGGCAGAAGCAGTACCAGCGACAGGATGGCTGCCCCGGTGGTCCGCCTGGTCGTGATCATCACGGTCTCCGATGAAGCGTTCGTTCTGGGCGCGAAGGAGAGGGGCCGGAGAGTTGGCCCCTTCCTTCGCGTTACGGACTACTGATCGGAGGGCCGATCAGCGGACCGCAAGGTTCGCCTGCACGTTGACGCTTTGCTGGATCAGCGACGCGAAGCCGGTGTTCTGGCTCGCGACGGTGATGCCGGCGCTGTTGGCGAACGAGCCGCCGCTGACGGTGTTCGACATGTCGAACACACCCGCCGTGACGGTGTTCTGGCCGCCCGCGCCGCCGAC
>JAAZBL010000070.1 GCA_012513825.1 Limnobacter sp.
GGCACTTTCGCGCTGCTCGGGCCGACCGGCGTCGGCAAGACGACGACGGCAGCGAAGATCGCCGCGCAATTCGCGGTCCGGCACGGTGCGCAGTCGGTGGGCCTGATCACCGCCGACGTCTACCGGATCGGCGCGCAGGACCAGCTGCGGACCTTCGGCCGCCTGCTCGGCGTGCCGGTGCACGTGGCCCACGACGTCTCGATGCTCGCCGACCTGCTGCAATTGTTCAGGAACCGCAAGCTCGTGCTGATCGATACCGCCGGTGTCGGGCAGCGCGACGAACGCGTGGGCGAGCTGCTGGCCGCGCTGTCCTCGACGCAGGTGCGAAAGATCGTCGTGCTGAACGCGGCGATGCAGGCCGAAGCGATCGAGGAGGTCGTCGATGCATACCAGGCGCGGCGCTCGGCCGGCGTCGTCGTGTCCAAGGTCGACGAGGCGGTGCAACTCGGCGGCCTGCTCGATTGCCTGATTCGCCACAGGCTGCCCTTGCAGGGCATCGCGAACGGGCAGCGTGTCCCCGAGGACTGGCACCGGCCCGATGCCGGCGTGCTGGTCGACCTTGCATTGGCCGCCGCGAGGTCAGCACGTTCGACGCCGTTCGATTTCGACGAGGCCGAGCTCGCGATGCTGATGAGCGCCTGCCCGCAGGGTCCGGCGGCGACGGGTCCGACTGCTTCGGCTAAGTCCGCTGCACCGATCGGGGCCGTCGGTGTTTGAGCCGCGGATGGACCAGGCTGCCGGCTTGCGTCACCTGTTCGCGCCGTCGATGCCGGCGCTGCTGCCGCTGGGCTGCGCACGCGGCGACGATCGCGATCGTGCCTGCGCGTCGGCACTGGCGGCGGCGCTGCGCAGGCACGGACGCGTGCCGCTGCTGCTCGATCTGACCGGCGACGCGGGCCGTGGCCTGCTCGGTGCCGACGGTGCGTTCGACGATCTGGCCGACTTTGCATTCTCGCTGCATCGCAGCCGCGCTGCGGTCGGGCGGAGCTGCGATGTCCTGCTGGTCCTCGCCGACGCCTTGCGGCTCGCGGACCTGGTATCCGGCGCGACCGATCGCCTGCTGCTGCTGGCCGAGGCCGACGAGTCCGCGCTCGCGCACGTCTACGCACAGATCAAGGCAGTGGGCCTGGCTCATGGGATGACGCGGCAGGTCGTGGCCTTCCGCGACGCGGAACCGGGCAGGGCGGCTTCGGTCCACAGGCGCCTGGCCGATACCGCGGCACGTTTCCTCGGCACGACGATCGAGTTCGGCGGCGTGGTCGGCGCAGGCGCCGCGTCGGCCTGGGATCGCCTGGCCGCCGACGCCTGCCGCTGGATCAGGCCGGTCGAGCAAGGCCTCGGCTGCCACCCGAACTGAACGGAGCGAGCGGATCCCGTCGATGTATACCGCGCACGGAACACTTGATCGCCAGGCGGCGATCGAACAGTACGGGCCGATGGTGAGGCGAGCGGCCAGCCAGCTCGTGTCGCGCCTGCCGGCCAACGTCGAGCTCGACGACCTGGTCCAGGCCGGCATGATCGGCCTGTTCGATGCAATGACCCGATACTCGACCGGCCACGGCGCGCAGTTCGAAACCTTCGCGATGCAGCGCGTGCGCGGCGCGATGCTCGACGAACTGCGCAGCTCCGACTGGCTGCCGCGTTCGGTGCGGCGCAACCAGCGCGCGATCGAAGGGGCGATCCAGCGCGCAGAGCAACGTGTGCAACGCTCGCCGAGCGAGAACGAGATCGCGGCCGAACTCGGCGTGTCGCTCGCCGAGTACCAGACGATGCTCGGCGACGCCCGCGGTGCGCAACTGGTGCACCTGGAGGACTTCGCCGGCGTCGACGGCGACGAAGACGTGCTCGACAGGCAGTTGCCGGCCGCCGACGGCGAGCCGTCCGAGATCTTCGGCGAACAGCGCTTCCGGCAGGCGCTCATCACGGCGATCGAAAACCTGCCGGAGCGCGAGCGCCTGGTGATGGGCATGTACTACGAGCAGGACCTGAACCTGAAGGAAATCGGCGCCGTGCTCGGCGTGACCGAGTCGCGCGTCTCGCAATTGCACAGCCAGGCGGTGGCTCGATTGCGCACGCAACTGAAGACCTGGAAATAGTGATGAATCACCCGAGTTCCACGGCGTTTCACGCGGCCGTCACCGCGCCCGCGAGCGTGCGGCCAGGCGAGCTTTCCGGATTGCTCGAGCGCGTCGTCGGCTTGCGCGAGCTGTCCCTCGATTGTTTCGACACCGTGATCTGGCGGCTCACCGAGCATCCGGCCGATGTCTTCCATGATGCCGCGCAGCGGCCGGCCTTCATCGCGCACGGGCTCAGCGCTCGCGAGCGCGTCATGGCCGAACGCCAGGCACGCGACCTGAAACGGGTGCGTCACGGGCGCACCGAAGTGTCGCTCGCCGATATCTACCGCGAGGCACGGCCCGACCTCGACGAGCTGCAGGTCGAGGCGCTCGCCGAAGACGAGCTGGCCGCCGAAATGCAGGCCTGCTATGCATTTCCGGCGGCGGTCGCACTGCTGCGCAACGCGCGTGCGAAGCGGCTTGAGGTAACCATCGTCAGCGATACCTATTTCGACGAGAACCGCCTGCGGCGGCTGCTCGCCCATGTCTTGCCTGCCGATGCGATGTCGGCGATCGGCCGTATCGTCTGCTCGAGCGAGCACGGCGTCTCGAAAGTGCAGGGTCTGCACGAACGGGCGCATCGCGGCCCGTCGGCCAGGCGTCGCACGATCCTGCACGTCGGCGACAACCGGGCAGCCGACTACGAGGCCGCGCGCCGCCACGGCCTGCAGGCCGTACACCTGGTCCAGCACGATCGCACGGCGCTCGCGCGCAGCCGGATGCAGGCCGTCGCGATGTCGATGCTCGATCCGGGCGTGCGTTCGACGCGCTCGCTGCAGATCGCTTATCGAGGCGTGTTCGCGGCGGGCAATCGTTGCGCCGACGCGCCGGGTCGCGCGATCGGATATGCGTCGCTTGGTCCGATCATGCATGCCTTCGGTTCCTGGATCGTCGCGCAGCGAGATTCGCTGCACGCCGCAGGCAAACGCGTGAAGCTGCTGTTCCTGATGCGAGACGGTCACCTGCCGGCACTCGCCTTCGAGCAGCTCGAGCCGGATCCCGACCTCTACCGGGTGCGGATCAGCCGATTCACCGCGAGGGCGGCATCGTTCCGCAGTCTCCTCGACATCGATCGCTATCTTGCAGAGTTCGCCGCCAGCAAGCGCTTCGATGCGCTCGCCCGGCAACTGCTTCTGCCAGAGGAGCTGGCACGGGAGTTGATCACCGAGGCCAGCGCGGCGGCGGACCCGCTTGCCGCATTCTGCCGAGCGGTGCGCCGTCCCGGCATCGTGGCCAGAGTGATCGAGGCTTCGTCCAGGTTCCGCGAAAGGATGCGCCGCTATCTTGAGCGCGAGACCGGGATGCAGTCCGGCGACACCCTGGTGTTCGTGGACCTGGGCTATGTCGGAACGAGCCAGCGCCTGTTGCAACCGGTGTTCGAGCAAGAGTGGGGCGTGGAACTGCTCGGGCGCTACCTGCTGGCGGTCGGGCCGGTCGGGGAGAAGCGCCGCGGCCTGATCGACCGCAGCGGCTGCGAGGATCGTGCCATCGCTACGGTGGTCCCCTATGTGTCGCTGCTCGAGAATCTGTGTGCAAACGACGCGGGCAGCGCACGCGACTACACCGACGATGGACAGGTCGTGCTGTCGGAGCGACTGATCGGCGAGAGCCAGAGCCAGCGCGCCGCGCAAGTGCAGGCGCAGTGCCTGGACTTCGTGCGCGATGCACAGGCATTCTTCGCCGACTGCCTGCGCCCGCCCTCGCCGGAGTCGCTGCGCGACGCCGCGTTCGCCGAGCTGGCGCGCCTGATGTTCCTGCCGGGCGAAGGCGAACTGGATTTTCTCGAGGGTTTCCAGCTCGACATGAACCTCGGGACCTCGGACCGGTTGCAGCTGTTCGACCGGGAGGCCGGGCTCTCGGGACTGCGGCGCCGCGGTCTGAACTTCATGGAGCGGAACGACGAGATGCGGCTGCTCTATCCGGCCGAGCTTCGTACAGGCGGGCTCGAGCTGTCGATGACCTTGATGGCGCAGCACCGGTTCTCGCTCGACATCCCGATTTCCGAGTGGTCGCATCGCCGCGAGGCTTTCGAGATGATCGTGATGAAGGGGGAGCGATCGTCGCTGGAATCGATCGAGGGGCAGGCCACCCACGACGGCTATTTTGCGGCGGTGTTTCCGATCGGCAAGGGCGAGCTCGACCTGGGCCTGTTGCTCGGCAAGACGTATGCATGGATCCAGGTGTTCGGCGTCGAGCTGGTAGCGCTCGACAGCCTGATGAGCGATCGGGAGAGTCGGCACAGCATGGAAATTCGCGACGCCCTGATTCTCGACGGTATCCGCGACCACGGGCAGGGGCTGTGGGAGTGTTCCGGTCCGGCAAGCCTGGCGATGCTGCCCGCCGGTACCTGGCCACGCGGCAACGCTGCAGCTTGCTGCCGGTTCGTGTTCCGACCGATCGTGCGGCGTGAAGTCCGATCCGATCGGTAGGCGCGGTCGGGGACGGCTCAGGCGTCCGTAGCGGCTGGACGCGAGACCCGGGTCGTTGCCGCTCGAACCCGGCCGTCCGGCGAGCTGGACGACGGGGTCGCCGCGGTCGCCTGGCGGTCCTGCCATTCGATGACCCGGAGGTAGTTCGCAAGCCGGTTGGCCTCGAGGCGGGCGAGCAGCGGGTGCTCGTGCAGCGGCGCAAGCAATTGGGCAATCGCGCCCGCCGCGGGATGGTCGCGGTCGAACAGCACGCCGAGCCCGAACACGCCGGGCACGTGCGCCCACAGCAAGGGTTCGTCGAGTCCGGCCACGAAGTCCTCGACTGCGGTCAGCACGCCGTTGCGCGGCCCGCCTTCCTCGAGCGCCACCGCGAACGCGCCGCAGCCCCGGAAACCGCCGCTGATCGCCGTGCGTGAGCCGCGCGTGACTCCGAGCTCGAACGAGTGGGGAAGGAGGAACTCGGGCGGAATGCGCTCGGGCGCGTAGTACATGTCGCGCCGCGCCCATGGCCAGTCGATGTCGTGCAGCATCACCAGCAGCGGCCGGCCTGCGGCGCGTTGGACCCGGTGGATCAAGCTCAGCTCATTGAACACCGTGTACCAGTTGTGATCGCCGTCGATGAACCAGGCGTCGTGGGCCCCGGCCGCTTCGATCGCGGCCAGGCTCGTCGCGGGCAGGTGCCGCACGCGTTCACCCTGGCCGGCGAGCCAGTCGAGAAACGCCCGGCCCGGAGCGGGGTCGATCGAGACCAGGGTGCCGCCGCGGCCGGCGAGCCAGTCGCCGAGCACGGTGCTGTTGCCACCGTGCTCGGCGCCGATTTCGCATACGCTCCGGGCATCGGCCGCTTCGAGCACCGGCAACGTGATTCCGGCGAACTCGGCCAGCGAGTGGATCAGCAGCGGTTCCTCGTTCATCTCGTCATTTCTCCGACGCCATTGACGCGGCGCCGGGTTCGCAGCGATCCCGGACCGCGAGCCCGTCTTCGCGCGTTGAAAGGGCTTGTGCCGATTTTCGAGGCACGGGCCTGGGACGATCGCGCGATAAGACAGGGATTCGTTCGGCAGTTCCGTCGACGGAGGGCGAAGGCGAGCCGATTCAGGCGGAATCCAGCTTCCGGAACGTCGCAGGTGCCTGCCTGCGTCCATCGGCACCGTAGGTGCGTGCGTCGGCGAACAGCGCGTTCAGTGCGCGCTCGGATTGCGTGCTGTGGCGCGCGGCGAGTCCGGCGTTGATGCCGGCCGCTCTCTGCAGCCGCGTCAGCTCGAGCCGGGAAAGGGCCGGCGACCTGGGCGCCGACGTCCAGGCCGCCAGTCGTGCAGTCAAGCATTGCAGCTCGTGAAGGTCGCCGGCAATCAACGCGACGCGTTGAGCGTTCAGCAGCGCGAGGCCGGTTTCGAAGTCGGAGCTCGGCGTCTTCGCGGGCGTGGCTGCGCTCATCGCGGGCGCGACAGGGTCTCGAGCAGTTCGGCAGCCTCGGCGATCATCTTGTCCGCGACCACGTCGGCATTGACGTGAAAGCGGCCTTCGCTGATCGCCTTGCGGATCTCGGCGACCTTGGCCGAGCGAATCGGATCGCTCGCAGCGGTCTCGGCGGCAAGCCTGCGCGAAGTCTCCGAAAGCTGGACGCTTGCCGGGGCGCTGGCTTTTTCGATCGGAGCGCCGCCGGCGCTGCCGGCCTGACGAGAGGCGGCCGCCTGCGTCGAGCGGAGCAGTTCGCTCTGTTTGATATCAGCCGGATTGCTGATCTTCATGGCATTTCACCTTTCGGACTTCGGGATGCTTGCCCGGTTGCCAGCTTTTTCGGCTGTCGCGCGCGGAACTTTAGCACCGGCGAACCGCCGTTCGTCCAGCGGAATGGCTCATTCGGAAGCGCTCCCGGTCCGGACGTGCCGTTCGTCGGGGCGCCGCGCCGTCGATCGCGGTCTTCGTCCGATCCTGCTCACAGCCTGACCTCGACGGTCCTGTCCCGAACGGTGCCGACCAGCAGCTTGCCGCTGCCGGTACGCACGCGCAGCGTCTGGCCCTCGCCTGCGTTGGCCATCGCCGAACCCTCGGTCGAGATCGTGAACCCTTCGCCGAGCAGCAGGATGCGGACCGGATCGCCGGAAGCGACCGTGTGCCGGATGCGCAGGTCGTTGGCGCGCAGCACCTGACCGGCGGCCAGCGGCCGGGCCAGCGCACGGCCTTCGAGCAAGGCCGGGTCGGCGACCGGATGCCCGTGCGCCCGCGTCAGGTCGACTTCCTCGAGCCGGAATGCCTGCGGGTCGGCGTCGGAGCCCGCCGGCAGCGGCAGCGAGGCGACGAGCGCCGGGCCGAACACGGCTACGGTGACCGGCATCATCGTCGTCCATGCCGCACCTTCGACGCAGCGGACGCCGATGTGGCTGCGTCCCCAGAGGCGGGCGTTGGGCGGCAGGAAGGGCTCGACGCGTGCGCACGGCGCCAGGCGCAGTCCGGGGTTCAGCCGTCCGAGCGTGACCTCGACGCGCACGCCGCCGCCGGCGCCTTCGCCGGAAGCGCCGGGCAGGTTCATCGACCAGCTCGCCGCGGCAGATTCCTCGATCCAGCGTTTCAGTTGCGGCGCCGTCTCGTCCGTGGCGGCGACCGGGTTCGCAGCCGCACCGGCGGCCTGCGCGGCAAGGCTGGCGCCGGCGCCGAGTGCAAGCGCACACGAGAACATCATCGTGAATGCGGGCAGCCTGGAGCCTGCAAGCAGGCCGGTGCGCGTGGAAGCGCTCGCTCGCGGGATCGTCGTCATCCTGCATCCCTCCATCGAGGGTCCTCGAATCGATGCCGACGAGCGTAGCGCCGGCAGCCGTTCGCGCTTGTCCGGATATGGCGGGCAAAGGCAGCGCTTTTCGGCGCATGGGCGCCCGGTCCGATCGGAATAATCGGCGGCATCCGGTAGAGCCCCTGCGATCGAATGCTCGACAGACTGACTTCCAATCTGCAGTTTCACGGCGAGGCACTCGCGCTGCGTTCCGAACGCCAGCAGGTGCTGGCGTCGAACCTGGCCAACGCCGACACGCCGAATTACCTGGCCCGCGACTTCGATTTCGGGCAGGCACTGCGCAGTGCGGTGGCCCGCATCGGGATCGACCCGGCAGCGCCCCCGGTCCGCCTCGGATCCTCCGGGGCGCCGGCGCCCGCCTCCGGCGGGACCGTGAAGCTGGCTGCGCCGATCGGACAACGTGCTTCGCCAGCCACGTTCACGTCGGGCACGCTGGCGCTGGCCAACTCGACCGCGGGTAGTTCGCTGCGCTCGTCGGCCGGCGAGACCCGCCTGCTGTGGCGCATGCCCGAACAGCCGTCGATCGACGGCAATACCGTCGACATGGATCGCGAACGCGCGAGCTTCGCCGACAACTCGCTGCGTTACGAAGCCACCTTGCGCTTCATCAACGGCAGCGTTCGCAACACGCTCAGCGCGATCCGCGGCGACTGAAACATGGCTTTCGGGCAGGACCCGATCGAACAGGAGGGCAAGGCACGATGTCTCTGATCGACATCTTCGGAATCTCCGGCAGCGCCGTGTCGGCGCAGAGCCAGCGGCTGAACGTCGTCGCATCGAACCTCGCGAACGCCGACAGCGTGGCCGGGCCGGACGGCGAAGCCTACAAGGCGCGCCAGGTCGTCTTCCAGGCACAGCTCGTTGCGGCTGCTTCCGGCGACCGGCATGGCGTACGGGTGGCCGACGTGATCGAAGACCAGGCGCCGGGCAAGCGCCTGCACGATCCCTCGCATCCGATGGCCGACGCCGATGGCTACGTCACGCACAGCAACGTGAACGTGATCGAAGAGATGGTCAACATGATCTCGGCCTCGCGTTCGTATCAGAACAACGTCGAAGTGATGAACACGACGCAGCAGCTGTTGGCCAAGACGCTGCAGCTCGGCCAGTGAGCGGGGCACGGACTTGACCGCGATCACCCACTGGGCCTCGGCCAACGGCGGTACCAAAGCGGCGGCCGAAGCCGCCGCGCGCACGTCTCCGTCGACGAACGGCCCGTCGGACGGCACCGATACCGCCGCCGGCACCGAGGACCGTTTCCTGAAGCTGCTGGTCGCCCAGATGCGCAACCAGGATCCGCTCAATCCACTGGACAACGCCCAGGTGACGAGCCAGCTCGCGCAGATCAACACGGTGCGCGGAATCGAGCAGTTGAACGCGTCGATGACGACGATGGCTGCCGCTTCGTCGAACGTCTCGCCGGTTGCGGCGCTCGGCTTGCTCGGGCGCCAGGTGCTGATCGAGGGCAGCGAGTTCGAGTGGTCGGCCGGCAGCGCCGCGATCGCCAATCCGGATCCGTCGATGCCGGATCCCGCGCCGTCGAAGACCGCGCGGCTCGGCTTCGA
>JAAZBL010000466.1 GCA_012513825.1 Limnobacter sp.
ATCGGCCATGATGCCGACGCCGAGCCCGACCGAGACGTAGGTCTTGATCACGTCCGAGTCGACGGCAGCGAGCACGATGTCCGGCTTGAGCCCGGCCTCGGCGAACGCGCGGTCGATGCGCCGACGACCGGCGAACTCCTCGACGTAGGTGATCAGAGGGTACTTGACCAGCGCCTGCAGCACCGGCGTCTGTCCGGCCAGCGGGTGCTTGGCCGGCACCAGCACGACGTGCTCCCAGTCGTAGGACGGGATCGCGAGCAGGTCGTCCTGGTCCTCGGGAACCTCGGTGGCGATAGCGAAGTCGGCCTGGCGCGCGAGCACCAGGTCGGTGATCTGCTTCGGCGAGCCCTGCAGCAGCGTCAGCCTGACCGCCGGATAGCGGCGGCGGAACTCGCCGATGACCGCGGGAAGAACGTAGCGCGCCTGCGTGTGCGTCGTGGCCACGCGCAGCTCGCCGGTGTCGCGTGCGCGGAAGTCGGCCGTGACCTGCTCGATGCCGGCCACCTCGGCGAGCACCCGTTCGGCGCGCGCGAGAACCGCCTTGCCCGGCTCGGTCAGGCCGAGGATGCGCTTGCCGTGCCGCACGAACACGTCGACGCCGAGTTCGGCTTCGAGCTCGAGAATGCCTCGCGACAGCGCAGGCTGCGAGGTCCCGATCGCCTGCGCGGCACGGGTCAGGCTGAAGCCGTGCTGCGCGGTTTCGCGCACGAAGCGCAGTTGCTGGAGGTTCATTCGCCTTCTTTCGTACTGATGTCGTCCCGATGACGCTCGCTTCGCGACTCAGCGATGGCAGGCGCGCTCCGGGAAATAGCGGTCGCAGAAATAGCACGGCCCGGCCGGCAACCACCGGGGCACCGCGTACCAGCGCTGCCGGATGTCGTCGAGCACGGTATCGCGATAGGCGTCGTAGCGGAAACCATGGCCTTCGATCAGGTGGAAGGTGACGCCGCGCAGCTCGATCCGCTTGAAGTCGACGCGATCGAAGTACGGCTCGTAGTCGGCCGGCACGAAGCGCTCGTCCTTGCGCACGACGAGCACGTCGCGGCCGTCCAGCTTGCGCAGGTCGGTCATGATGTCGTCGTGCCGCGCATGGCTGGAGCCGCGGCCGAAGACGAACACGTACTCGCCGAGCGAATGGCCGAGCGTCACGGCCGGCGAGTATCCGGACGACGCGAACGCGAAGCGGCCCCGCCAGGGCTCGAGGGCCTCGACCAGCTCGTCGGTGTGCACGGTCATCACCAGCCCCGGATAGCCTTTCCAGTTGCGGAAGGTCTCGGTCGGCAGCGCGACCAGCACGCCGATCAGGATCCAGTGCGCCAGCGCGATGCCGGCGGCGACCAGGACTGCGCGCGCCCGGGCACGCGAGTCGGACACCAGCACGAAGAAGAGCACGGCCGGCAAGACGAAACTGGCGAGCCAGTGCAGGCCGATCGTCTTGACCGGCGACAGCAGCGCGAAGATGCCGAAGGGCACGAGCGCCAGCCAGCGCAGGACGCGGGCGTCGGCGCGCGCGGCCGTCGAATCCGGCGCCGGCAACGCAGCGCCCGGCCCCTCGTGGCCGACGGAACCCGAAGGCGGCGACACCGGATCGCCGGACACGCGACCGCGCAGCAAGCGCCAACCCACCGCCGGCGTCAGCACGTAGACGAAGGACAAGGCGAACAGCAACGGCGTCTCGAGCGACCAGCCGTCGCTGTCGTGGCGGTTCACGATGTTGAACATCACGTTCGGCCAGCAGTTGGCCGCATTCCATGCGATCTGGATCACCGCGGCAGGCAGCGAACCGAGGATCACCCAGAGCAGCCCGACGATGCGCCGGCGCTCGGGCCGCCAGACCGAATGCGCGAAGATCGCGATCGCCAGCAAGCCGGCGAAGTACTTCGACATCAGCGCCGCGGCCAGCATCAGGCCGGCCAGCAGGAAATCGAGCCTGCGTCCCGAGCGCTGCGCTCGCAGGTAGAAGAGCACGCACAGCGCCGAGAAGAACATCAGCGGGATGTCTGTCGTGATCGCCACGTTCACCGCGTTCAGCGGCACCAGCAGCATCAGCGTGCCGGCAGTCCACGCGAGCGCCTCGCCGTAGCGGCGAAGCATCGCGATCGCGATGATCGCCACCACGGGCGGCACGAACACGGCCGGCAGGCGCAGCACGAACGGCTCGGTCGACAGCGCCGACAGGGGCGCGAGCCACCAGCCGATCATCGGTGGATGATCGTAGTAGCCCCAGTCCGGATACTGGCCCCAGACCGTGAAGTAGGCTTCGTCGCTGGTGAACGGCAGGATCCCGGCCAGCGCCGCACGCAGCAGCGTGAGCACGACCAGTGTCGCGAAGAACACGCGGCGCGCGCCGACGGGCTCGTCGAGCCGCTTCTGTAGTCTGTCAATCATCGATCGGAGTCGGAGTGCGGAGTGGCGAAAATCGGGCAGAACCGGCACGTGCGCGCCAACGGGAATCCCGAATGATGGCAAAAAAAAAGCGCACATCGCTGTGCGCCTTAAATGGCAGCATCGCTGCCTCTCCTCCTCCTCGATACGCTCGCGTCGGCCGCCGTGCAGGCCCGGCAAGGGATGGGCGGGGGCCGGTCGACTCCGGCTCTTTGCTGCGCCATTCCCTTACACGCGGAATGCCGCGAATCCTAATCAATCGGACGCTCCAAGTCCACGACTTTTTTGTCCATGACAAGCGCCGACAGAACAAGCGTGAAATCTGGCAAATCTGACAAGAAATACGGGCGCTCCTTATGAATGGAAGCAATAAACCTGCCACTTTCCCCCAATACGGACGAAGGATCCTCCCCATCTTCGTGGCAGCCGGAATTCAGCGCGTCCGGTCCACCCAGGCCAGCATGCCGAGCGCCAGCGCGAACGCCACCACGCTCGGGATCGCGACCGACACCAGCGGCGGCCAGGTGTTCAGCAAGCCCAGATGCGAGAACAACCCGTTGAGGAAGTGAAAGCCGATGCCCAGCATGATGCCGGCGAAGACCTTGTAGCTCGTTCCGCCCGATCGCACCTGCAGGTAGGCGAACGGCAGCGCAAGCGCCATCATCACGACGACGGCCAGCGGATAGACCACCTTCTTCCACAGCGCGATCTCGTAGCGGTGCGTATTCTGCGCGTTCTCGCGCAGGTGCTCGATGTAACTGACGAGACTTGCGCCCGACATCCGGTCGGGTTCCACCAGCAGCACCCCGAGCAACTGCGGCTTGATCTCGGTGAGCCAGGTCATCGTCTCCGCGGTCCTGCGTTGCGTTCCGACTGCCGGCGATCCCAGTTCCTGCCCGACGTCGCTGAAGCTCGTTTCGACGGCCTCGTGCAGCTCCCAGCCGTTGTCGCCGTTGTAGTGCGCGCTCGCCGCATCGACGAGCCGGAGAAGCTGCATCTCGCGGTCGAACTCGAAGATGTGCACGTTGCGCAGTTCGCCATCGGGCATCAGCTCGCCGATGTTGACGAAGCGCATCAGGCTTCCGGTGCCGGCCGGATCGCGCGCGGTGTCCTTGATCCAGAGCCCCGAACGGAACTGTCCGGTGACCGAACCGCCGATCGCCGACAGCCGAAGCTGCTGCGCCATCCGATCGGCCGTCGGCGACGCGATCTCGCCGACCAGCGCCGTGAGCACGGCCAGCCCGAGCCCGACGCGCGCAACGACCGACAGCGCGCGCCGACGCCCGAGACCGGCGGCGCGCATCGCCGTGTACTCGGAATGCGCGGCCAGTTGCGACAGCGCGTAGATCGCCCCGATCAGCGCGGCGATCGGCATCAGCTCGTAGACGTGCGTGGGCAGGCCCAGCAGCACGAAGACCAGCGCGTGCTGGAGCCGGTAGCCGCCACGGCCTACGGCGTCGAGCTCGTTGATGAAGTCGAAGAACGCGAACAGCGCGAGGAATCCCACCAGCACGAAGGCAACGGCGACGAGGATCTCGCGCCGCATGTAGCGACCGACGAGGATCATCCGCCGGCGCTCCGCAAACGCAGGAAGCCCAGCCAGGGCCTGCTTGGCAGCCGGATGCGTCGCCAGAACATCCAGGCGACGAGCGCGGCCAGCGCCGCGTGCACGACCCAGACGCCGATCGAGAAATCGATTCGCCCCTGCGCGACCCAGGCCTGAACGATCGACATCAGGTTGTTGTAGAGGACATAGAGCAGCAGCGCCGCGAAAAGATTGACCGAGCGGCCGATGCGCGGATTCATCGCCGAGAGCGGAATCGCCAGCAAGGCCACGAGGATCGCCGAGATCGGCTGTCCGATCCGCCACAGCAGCTCCGCCTGGTTGCGGGGCGTCGGGTCGGCGAGCAGTTCACGCGTCGGCTTGACCTTCGCGCGCTCGTCGCTGACCGCGGTCGCCTGCGGCTCGAGCCGGATGCCGTAGCGCTCGAACTCCATCAGCCGGAAGTCGAGCTGTCCGTCGACGCCGTCGTAGCGCCGGCCGTCCTCGAGCACGAGGAAGCGTTCGCCGGTCTCGCGGTTCTCGATCTGCCCGCCGCGCGACACGACGATCGTCAGCCGGCCTTCGTTGCGCTGGCTCACGAAGACGTTGCGCACCGCGGTCTGCTGCTCGTCGAGCGATTCGACGAAGAACACGCGATTGGCCGACACCGATTCGCGGAACTGGCCCGCCGCGACTTGCGAGACGTCTTCGCGTTGCGCGAAGCGCTGCTGGTATTCGCTGGCCTCGCGATTGGCCCAGGGTGCCGCAACGAACGATATGACGGCGATCAGCACCGCGAACGGCGCGGCGAAGCCGAGCACCGGCCGGACCCAGTCGAGCAGGCTCAGGCCGCTGGCGAACCAGACGACCATCTCCGAGTCGCGATAGGCGCGGGTCAGCGCCGTGAGCACGGCGATGTACAGCGTGAGGACCAGCAGCACCGGCAGCACGTTGATCGAATTGAATGCGATCAGCGGCAGCACGCTCGCCGTGTCGACGCGCCCGCCGGCAGCGCGACCCAGCAGGCGGATCAGCGAAGTCGTCAGCATGATCACGAACAGCGTCGCGAACACGATGCCGGCAAGACTGAGCAGGTCGCGCCGCAACGCCTTTCGGAAAAGCATGGACGGGCGAGCCCTCGCTATAATCGGCCGCCGACGAAACGGCGGACGAAACGGAACCGAAACGATGAAATTTAGCACACGGTCGGCGGCGGTCGAGCGCCTGCGAACAGAGGCCATCTGGTTGCCGGTCACCGGCGGCAAGCAGCTCGGCCGCAGCGGCGAAGCGCTGGACAAGGCCAGCGGGGGTCGGATTTCGGCAGCGCTGGCCAGCGGCGATCTGCCCGCGAAGGCCGGTTCGACGCTGCTCGTTCGCCTCGACGGCAGCATTCGCCGCGCACTGCTGGTTTCGTTCGGCGACAGCGCTGAAGTCAGCGAGAAGCACTGGACAGAAGCCGTACGCGCGGCGTTCCGGGCCGCGGCGAACATCGCGGCCGACGAGGTCGTCTCGACGCTGCACGAAGTCGCCGTGAGCGGGCGCTCGTTCGAATGGCAACTGCGTACGCAGGTCGTGTGCGGACGCGAGACCGCCTACCGCTTCGAACAGATGAAGAGCAAGCGCGAGCCGCAGACGGCGCGGCCGAAGCGCGTGACGCTGCTGGTCGAGCGCACGGGCGCCGCGCGCGCCGAGAACGAAGTGCTGCAGGCGCAGGCGCTGGCCAACGGGGTCGACCTGGCCAGGGACCTCGGCAACCTGCCCGGCAACGTCTGCACGCCGAGCTACCTGGCCGATGCCGCACGCAAGCTGGGCCGCGAGTTCGCGATGAAGGTCGAAGTGCTCACCGAGCGCCAGATGCAGGCGCTGAAGATGGGCGCACTGCTGGCGGTGGCGCGCGGCTCCGAGCAGCCGCCGCGACTGATCGTCGTCCACTACCAGGGCGCATCGAGCCGCCAGGCTCCGGTGGTGCTGGTCGGCAAGGGCATCACCTTCGACACCGGCGGCATTTCGCTGAAGCCGGCCGCCGAAATGGACGAGATGAAGTACGACATGTGCGGCGCGGCCTCGGTGCTCGGCACGCTGCGCGCGGTCGCCGAGATGAAGCTGAAGATCAACGTCGTCGGCGTGATCGCCGCCAGCGAGAACATGCCGAGCGGGCGCGCGACGAAACCCGGCGACATCGTCACCAGCATGTCGGGCCAGACGATCGAGGTCCTGAACACCGACGCCGAGGGCCGCCTCGTGCTCTGCGACGCACTGACCTACGCCAAGCGCTTCAGGCCACGCACCGTCGTCGACATCGCCACGCTGACCGGCGCCTGCGTGATCGCGCTCGGCCACCATCACAGCGGCCTGTTCACCCGCGAGGACGCGCTCGCCGCAGAGCTGACCGAAGCCGGCCGCGACGCCGGCGACAGCTGCTGGCGCCTGCCGCTCGACGACGCCTACCAGGAACAGCTGAAGTCGCCGTTCGCCGACGTGGCCAACATCGGCGGCCGGCCGGCCGGCTCGGTGACGGCTGCCTGCTTCCTGTCGCGCTTCGCCGAAGGCTACGACTGGGCGCACCTCGACATCGCAGGCACGGCCTGGAAGTCCGGCGCGAACAAGGGCGCCAGCGGCCGGCCGGTGCCGCTGCTCACGCGCTTTCTCGTGACTCGCGCCGAAGGCTGACCGATTCCGACACGACCGTGACCCGGATCGATTTCCACAGCAAGGTCCCCGACAAGCTGCAATACGGCTGCCGGCTGGTGCGCAAGATCCACCAGGCCGGTCATCGGGTGCTCGTCTGGTGCGACGATCCGGCACGACTGGCCGAGTTCGACAGCCTGCTGTGGAGCTTTTCCGACCGTGACTTCATCCCGCACGTGGCGGCCGGCGATCCGCTCGCGCCGCACACGCCGGTGCTGCTGTCAAGCGAAGCGCCCGATACGCCGCACCACGAAGTCATCGTCAATCTCGGCGACCGCACGCCGCCGACCTTCTCGCGCTTCGACCGGCTGATCGAGATCGTCTCGGCCGACGAAGAGGACCTGCAGCGCGGCCGCGAACGCTACCGCTTCTATCGCGACCGCGGTTACCCGATGCACAACCACGACGTCTCGGCACGGCGGCCGGGCGCCTGAATGCTCCGCGGCCCATGAACGAGAGATCCGGCGAACAGCGTCCCGACGACCCGCTCGACGATTCGATCCCGATGCTGACCGAGGTCGTGCCGCAGGCCGCTTCGAGCGGGGTCCCGCGGCAGGCCCCCAACGCCGCGCACCCGCCGGGCGACGAGCCGGCGTCTACGCGGCCGCCTGCCACGGCCGGCGAACCGATGGCCGAGGCGCTGCGCCTGGCCTCGGACCGCATCTCCGGCGCGCTGGCCGCCGAGCTGCAGGCCAGCCTGCGCACGACGCTTGCGCCGGCGCTGCACGGTCTGCTCGTCGACGCGCTCGAAGCTGCGCTGCGCGAAGCCCTCGACCGCGCGCTGCACGAAGCCGTGCGCGCTACGCTCGCGCCGGCACTGCAGGAGGCGGCCCGGATCGCCGTCGAAGGCGCACTGCGCGACGCGAGCTTCCTCGAAGCCTCGCTGCAGACCGGAGTTCGCGCAGCGGCGGAAGGTCGAACGGCACCTGCGCGCGACTGGTCGGGCCCGGGCAGCACCCTATAATCTGCTGTTCGATCAGACAGTTGCACCCATGACCGCTGCTTCCGCCGCGGGCGCCGACGCGCTCGCCAAGAGTTTCGAGCCCGCCGATATCGAAGCGCACTGGTATCCGCTCTGGGAGTCGCGCGGCTACTTCGCCGCCGGCCAGGCACCCGACGCGCCGCCCTTCTGCATCCAGCTGCCGCCGCCGAACGTGACCGGCACGCTGCACATGGGGCACGCGTTCAACCAGACGATCATGGACGCGCTGACGCGCTACTACCGGATGCGCGGCGCCAACACGCTCTGGCTGCCCGGCACCGACCATGCCGGCATCGCGACGCAGATCGTCGTCGAACGCCAGCTCGACGCGCAAGGGATCTCGCGCCACGATCTCGGGCGGGAGAAGTTCGTCGAGCGCGTCTGGCAGTGGAAGCAGGAGTCGGGCTCGACGATCACGCGCCAGATGCGACGGATGGGCGCTTCGACCGACTGGTCGCTCGAATACTTCACGATGGACCCGAAGCTCTCGGAGGTCGTCAAGCAGGTCTTCGTGAAGCTGCACGAGCAGGGACTGATCTACCGCGGCAAGCGGCTGGTCAACTGGGACCCGAAGCTGCTGACCGCCGTCGCGGACCTCGAGGTCGTCAGCGAAGAGGAAGACGGCCAGCTCTGGCACATCCGCTATCCGCTGGCCGACGGAAGCGGCTTCGTCACGGTCGCCACGACGCGGCCCGAGACGATGCTCGGCGATA
>JAAZBL010000467.1 GCA_012513825.1 Limnobacter sp.
CAGCGCGCCGGCCCGGTGCCAGCCCTGCCATTCGAGCTGGTAAAGGAAATCGGTGCGGAAGTTGCGCTCGCCGAAGAACAACCAGCTTCGGCCTTCGATGCCGAGTGCCTCCCGGTGCTGCATGAAAGCGCGATACGGAGCTACGCCGGTGCCGGCGCCGATCATCACGATCGGCGCGGACGGGTCATCGGGCAACCGGAAGTTGTCGTTGCGCTGCACGTAGACCGGCACCATGTCGCCGCACTGCAGATCTTCGGCAAGGTGTCCGGAGGCCACGCCGCGCCGCGCCCGATCGTGCAGCTCGAACTTCAGCGGCGACACGCACAGATGGACTTCGTCTTCGGCGAACTGCGCGCTCGATGCGATCGAATACAGCCGCGGCTGCAGGCCGCGCAAGGATCCGACCAAGTCCTGAGCTGCGACCCCCGGCACCGGGCGCTGCCTGACCAGGTCGATGATCTGGTTGCCGGCCATGAATGCGGCAAGATCGGAGCGCGGCTGCTGCGTGAGCAGTCCGGCAAGCTTCGTGTCGCCCGACAGTAGCGCCCACCGCTCGATGAAGCGGGGCGTCAGCGCCGTGATCTCGAACTCGGAGGCGAGCGCCTGCGCGAGCGTCGTTTCGCCGCTGCGTCCGGCGACCGGCTCCGAACCCGTCCAGCCGAAATGCTCGATCAACTCGGCGACGAGCGCCGGATCGTTGCGCGCGACGACGCCGAGCGCATCGCCGGGCAGGTAGTCGAGTGCGGACCCCGCAATGTCGAACTCCAGATGCCGCGTGTCCTTCGTCGAGCCGCGGCCGGTCAGGCGCAGGCTGGTCAGCAGGGGCGCGGGAAACGGCCGGCTCTTGTCGTATGCCGGCGCGGTCGGGACCGCCTGCAAGGCGTCGACCGACGGTGCACGAAGCGGCTGCGTCGGGACGAACGCGTCCGCCGAACCGGGACTGCCCGACGTGGCGTTTTCGCGGTCGGCGCCTACCCCGATATCGTCGCCGCTCGCCAGCAGCGAAGCGAGCAAACGCTCGGTCCACACGGCGGCATCGGCCTCGTAGTCGACGTCGCAGTCGCAGCGTTCGGCCAGGCGCGTGGCGCCGAGTTCGGCGAGCCGCCGATCGAGCTGCTTGCCCGCTTCACAGAAGAATTCGTAGGTCGAATCGCCGAGCGCGAGCACGGCGAAGCGCATGTTCGTCAGCGACGGCGCCTTGCGTCCGGCCAGGAACTCGAAGAACGGGGTCGCCGTTTCGGGCGGCTCGCCTTCGCCGTGCGTGCTCGCGACGAACAGCACGGTCCGTTCTTCGGCCAGGCCGCGCGTCTTGTAGCGCGCCAGGTCCTCGACCGCGACGCGCAGCCCGAGCTTCCGGACCTTGCCCTCGATCTGTCGAGCCAACGCGGCGGCATTGCCGCTTTCGCTGGCATACAGGATCTTCAGCAGCGTGGTCGGCGCCTGGATGGCGCTTGCACGCGAGATCACCGTTTCCGCTTCGCGGCCGAGCTCGACGAGCTCGCTGCGCGCCTCGGCGGCGCCGGCAAAGTAGCCGCTGACCCACATTGCCTGTTCGGGGCTCAGCGTGCGAGCCAGCGAGCGGATCAGTTGCCTGTCCGTTTCGGTGACACCCGAGTCGGGTATCGCAATCGCGCTCATGTCCACGATCGTTCCTCGTTGGGCCGGCTATCGGTTCACTTGTTCGGCTGCGGGGTCAGCCGCAGGTAGGGGCGCAACGTGCGGTAGCCCTTCGGGTAGTTCGCCTTCAGCACGGCTTCGTCCTGGATCGATGCCGGGATGACGACCTCGTCGCCGTCGCGCCAGTTGCCCGGCGTGGCGACCGTGTGGCTGTCGACCAGTTGCAGCGCGTCGATTGCGCGCAGGATCTCGTCGAAGTTGCGGCCCACGTTCAGCGGGTAGGTCAGGATCAGCCGTACCGTCTTCTTCGGATCGACGATGAAGACCGAGCGCACGGTGACCGTCGTCGACTGGCCCGGATGGATCATGTCGTAGAGTTCGGAGACCCTGCGGTCGGCGTCG
>JAAZBL010000468.1 GCA_012513825.1 Limnobacter sp.
AAGAAAGCAGCCTGATGGCGATGCACGTGGACGGCGACCCGCCGCGGTCCACGACTGCGAGCACCGATCGCCAGCAAGCACCGATCGATAGCGGGAGCCGCGGCCTTCGGGCCGTGGCCGTTCCCTTGGGTTCTCCTGGGAACGATGTTCGAGCCGGCAATGCCGGCTCATTTTTGTTCGGCCAACGAAAGCGCGATCCGGCGCGCCGGGACGCGCGTCCTACGAAGCGGCCGGAGCGAGCTCGTCGACGATGGCGTCCCTTTCGTACTCGGGCGCCGCTGTCGGCTGCTCCAGCAGCTCGACACTGGCCTGTCGGTCGGCGGCCAGCAGCATCCTCGCCAGCACCGAACCGGACGACTGCAATCCGGCTCCCAGCGCCTGCGCCGCCAGCTCGGTCAGCGCGCCGGTGATCTGCCAGTCGCCGACGATCCTGCCGAACAGCGGATCGCGCCTTGCGAGAAGTTCGTCGACGAAGGCGGTGCTCCACGGCCATTGCAGGCCGCCGTTGCGATCGGCCGCTCGAAGCGCGACGGTCCAGCCGGCGTTGTGCATCAGTCCCGCCAGGTAGCCGTCGAACGGGTCGCCGCCGGCGACGGCAATGAGCCGGCTGCAGTGGCCGGCCTTCTGTTCGGAATGCGCCCAGAGCCGCGCCGCCGCACGTTGCGACAACTCGCCGCAACCCGGGTCGAACAGCGGCCGAAGGACGACCTTGGCGATCGCCGATCGCAGTCCCGCCACGCCGATCGTCGAGATCGCATGCGCGAGGTCGGGAATCTCGCCCTGGCCGCGGTACCAGGCGCTGCGCGCCATCCGCATGACCTCGGCGACGAGCACGAGGTCCTTCGATACGCGTTCGGCCAGTGCCGCCAGCGAGCCATCGTCCTGGCGCAGCACGCTCATCAACTGCGGAATCACCGCCGGCGCGCGCGGCAGCAGTTCGGCCGCCGAGCGCTGCATCGAAAGCTGCGCGTCGAGCATCGTCAGGACCGTCACCTCGTTCGCACGCAGCGGCTCGTCGATCGGATCGGGCATGTCGAGCAGCCAGCAGACGAAGGCTCGGTCGTCGACGGGATCAGGCGGCGAGCCTTCGGCGCCGGCTGCCGCCTCCGCAGCCGGACGGGAAGGGGGCGAAGGGGCCATGTCCGCGATCGAGCGCCGCGCCCCTGCCTCGGCGCGGAGCCGCTCGTGGGCCGTCGGTCGCGACCTGTCGGCCAGGAAGATGCCGGAAAGCCAATGCCACATGCGCTTGCTCCCCGAAGGCGACGCCTTCGAGTGCTTCTTCGATGGCCAAGTATGAACCGGCGCCGGCCTCCAGTGTCGACCGTTCGATCGACGACCGCCGGCGCCCGTCGGATGGTCTAGTCGCTGCGTGCAATGGCGACGTGCCGTGCGCCTGCCTATAAATCTCCGTAGCCGCCCGTTCGGCGCGGCAGACAACACGGAGGAAACCGCGATGAAACGTCGCCAGTCCGGACAGGGGATGACCGAGTACATCGTCGTCGTCGCGCTGATCGCGGTCGCCGCGATCGGCATCTACACCTTGTTCGGCCAGACCTTGCGCAACCAGACGGCCGGTCTGGCGCTGGAGATGTCCGGCCAGGATGCCGCCTCGGCGATCGGCGCCGCCCAGACCAACGCAACCACGGCCTCGACCAACGCCAACCAGCGCAAGGGGCTGGACAACTACAACCTCGGCAACCGCTGAGCGGCCTCGTTCCCGGGAGAACGGCGATGGACGCGGTGTCGATCCGTCGAAGCCGGCAGCGCGGCCAGGTGCTGGTGCTGGGCGTGCTGCTGCTGTTCGCCGCGGTGCTCGGGCTGTTCTTCCTGTTCAGCACCGGCCAGGTGCTCGCGACGCGACAACGGCTCGACAACGCGGCCGATGCGGCTGCCTGGAGCGCTGCCGTCTGGCGAGCGCGCGTGCTGAACTTCCATGCCTACGCCAACCGGGCGATCGTCGCCCAGGAAGTGGCCGTCGCGCAGGCCGTCACGCTGACCGCCTGGGCCCGGTACTTCGAGCAGTTCACCGCCAATGCGAGCGAGCTGGCACGCGTCTATCCGCCGGCCGCCACGGTGCTGGCGGCGGCGGCGTCGGTGGCGGCCAACGCGCGGGTGCTGACCGAGCGGGCCGCTGCCGACGAGATCGGCTGGCGGGCCGATCCGCTCCTCGGCCACAAGCGCCTGCTGCTGCGAAGCCAGGCGCTGCTGCACCGTTCCGCGGACACCTTCGGCATGGGAGCCGTCGCCAACGAGATCGCCCGCGCCAACGATCCGCGCTTCTTCGCGTTCGCAATGTCCGACGCCGGCAGCTACGAGCGCTTCACGAAGCTGCACGAGAGCGATCCGGAGCGGCGCCGTCTGCAGCAGCTCGTGCTCGATTCGCTCGATCCGTTCACCCGCGGACCGAGAAACCTGGACCTGCGCCTGCTGTTGCTGCCGTCGAGCTGCGTCGGGCGCACGCTCGATCCGGACAAGATGACGCAGTGGTATCGCAAGCGCGGTTTCACGGCCATGGCGCCCGATCTCGAGCGCTGGGAAGCATCGGACACCGGGTCCATCCACGATTGGCGCCGACGCGGCTTCCTGTCCGGCAGTTGCCGGAGCAGGGAATCGCTGGTGCTCGGCTGGGGAGCGGTCGAGGCGGTCGACGGCACGCCGCTCGGCGACCTGGTCGCGGTGCCTGCCTGGACGCAGACGAACCTGGTCGCGACGCTGCGGGCCGTGGCCGACATGGCCGCCGGCGGGGACCCCGGCTTCGAACGCTACGACGGCATCGCGCGGATTCGCGATCTCGACTACAGCGCGCTGGACAACCCGCGCTATCCGGCCACGCGCGTCGCGATACTTGCGCGCATCGAGGGCGGTGGCGTGCGCACCGCCAACGCGTTGAACGTCGGCACCGGCCGCCTGCGCCTGTTCGAACGCTTCGCCGGCGGGCGGCTCTGGTCGCTGTCCGCGGCCGAAGTCCGTTTCCGGCTGCCGCCGGCCGCGGCTTCGCGCATCGAATACGCGAGCCTGTACAGCCCGTACTGGCAGCCGCGGCTCGTCGAACCCTCGAACGCGGAACGCGCAGCGGCGGCGTCCTATGTGCGCTGAAAGGAATCGGGCGCAAACCGGTCAGGCGCTCGTCGAGACGCTGGTGCTCGGAATCGCGCTGGTG
>JAAZBL010000469.1 GCA_012513825.1 Limnobacter sp.
CTGCTCGAGCAGGTCACCGGGGCGCTCGGCTTCCCCAGCCACAACTGGCTCGGCGATCGCAGCACGGTGCTCGGCGCGACGATGGTCGTGGCGATCTGGAAGGAAGCCGGGTTCTTCATGATCTTCTACCTGGCCGCGCTGCAGCAGATCTCGCCGACGCTGGCCGAAGCCGCCGCGCTCGAAGGCGCGTCGCGCTGGCAGTACTTTCGCAGGGTGCTGTTCCCGCTACTGATGCCGACGACGCTGTTCGTGCTGATCAACGCGCTGATCAATTCGGTGCGGATGGTGGACCACATCTTCGTGATGACGCGCGGCGGGCCGGACAACGCGAGCGCGCTGCTGCTCTATTACATCTACCAGGTCGGCTTCAGCTTCTGGGACTCGGCCTACGCCGCTGCGCTCACCGTCGTCGTGCTCGCGATCCTCGGCTTGACCGCTTTCGTCAAGTTCCGCTTCCTCGATCAGCGCACGCACTACCAATGAAGCGCGCCGACCTACGCTTCGAAGGCGCCGGCTGGTGGCGCGGCCTCGAGGGGCTTGCCGCCTGGCTGCTCGGGCTGCTCTGGATCCTGCCGCTCGCCTATGCGGTCTGGACGGCGTTCCACCCTTCCGAATTCTCGACGCGCTTCGAGCTCGGTGCGCCGTTGACGTTGCGCAACTTCGTGGCCGCCTGGGAGGCCGCGCCGTTCGCCCGTTACTTCCTGAACACCGTCATCCTGGTCACGATCGTGCTGGCCGCGCAGCTGGTGCTCTGCACGCTGGCCGCCTACGCGTTCGCGCGCTTCGAGTTCCGGGGCCGCGACCTCGTGTTCATGCTGGTGCTGCTGCAGCTGATGGTGATGCCCGACGTGCTGATCGTCGAGAACTACGCGACGATGAACAGGCTGGGCCTGCGCGACACGATCGTCGCGATCGGGCTGCCGTATTTCGCGTCGGCCTTCGGCATCTTCCTGCTGCGCCAGACCTTCAAGACCGTGCCGCGCGAGCTCGACGAGGCGGCACGCGTCGAAGGGGCCGGCCCGCTGCAGGTGCTGCTCAGGGTCTACGTGCCGCTGGCCCGACCGGTCTATCTCGCCTACGCGCTGGTCTCGGTCAGCCACCACTGGAACAACTTCCTGTGGCCGCTGATCATCACCAGTTCGGTCGAGACGCGCCCGCTGACGGTCGGCCTGCAGGTGTTCTCGTCGACCGACCAGGGCGTGGACTGGTCGATCATCACCGCTGCAACGCTGATGACCTCGGCGCCGCTGCTGATCGGCTTCCTGCTGTTCCAGCGCCAGTTCGTGCAGTCGTTCATGCGCGCGGGGATTCGCTGAGGGTTTCGATGAAACTGATCACCTGGAACATCCAGTGGTGCCGAGGCGTCGACGGCCGCGTCGACCCGCGCCGCATCGTCGAGCACGCCCGCGCGCTCGCCGACTTCGACGTCCTGTGCCTGCAGGAAGTCGCCGCCAATTTCCCGACCTTGAAGGGCAGCAGCGGCGAGAACCAGTTCGAGCTGCTTGCGCGGCTGCTCCCCGACTACGTGGCGGTCCCCGGCGTCGCCGTCGACACGCCGGCCCCCGACGGCGGGCGCCGGGCCTTCGGCAACATGATCCTGAGCCGGCTGCCGGTCGGGCAGGTGCTGCGCGCCCAGTTGCCGTGGCCGGCCGATCCCGGCAGCAAGGGCATGCCGCGGATGCTGATCGACGCCGTGATCGACACGCCGCTCGGCGCGCTGCGCGTGATGACCACGCACCTCGAGTACTACTCGGCCGTGCAGCGCGCCGCGCAGGTCGAGGCGATCAGGGGCCGCCATGCCGAAGCCTGCACGCACGCGCGGGCGGGCGGCGTGCGCGACGGCTCGAACGGGCCTTTCCAGACCTTCGAGCAGCCGGCGTCGGCGATCCTGACCGCCGACTTCAACTACCGCCCGGACGACCCGCTGCATCTGCGGATGCAGGCACCGTTCGACGACGGCGCGCCGCAATTCGTCGATGCCTGGCAGCAGGCCCATCCCGGAGCGCCGCACGCGCCCACGCTGGGCGTGCACGACCGGGAGCAATGGCCCGAGGCCTACGCGTCCGACTTCATCTACGTGACCGAGGACTTGGTGCCGCGCCTGCGCGCGGTGAAGGTCGACGGCGATACGCAGGCCTCCGACCACCAGCCGGTGCTGATCGAGCTGGGTTGAAGCCGCTTGCGAGCCGGCGAGCGGCCCGCGTGCCGGCGCATCAGCCGCCGACGATCTCGCGCAGCGCCGCGACCAGCGCAGCGCACTGCTCGGGCGTTCCGACCGTGATCCGAAGCCACTGGTCGATGCGCGCGGCCGAGAAGTGCCGGACGATCACCGCGCGCTCGCGCAGCGCGCGCGCCAGCGCGGCCCCGTCGTGCCCGGCGTGGCGCGCGAAGACGAAATTCGCTTTCGACGGCAGCACGTCGAAGCCGAGATCCGCCAGCTCGCGCGAGAGCCGTTCGCGGCTCGCGACGACCGCGTCGCGCTGCTTCGCGAACCAGGCTTCGTCGCGCAGCGCCGCCGTGGCCGCGGCCAGCGCGAGCCGGTCCAGCGGGTACGAGTTGAAGCTGTCCTTGATCCGCACGAGCGCCTCGATCAGCTCGCGATCGCCGAGTGCGTAGCCGACGCGCATGCCGGCCAGCGCATGGGACTTGGACAGCGTGCGCACGACCAGCAGGTTCGGGTGCGCGGCGATCAGCGGCGCCGCGCTCTCGGCGCCGAACTCGACGTAGGCTTCGTCGACGACGACCGGCGATCCCGGGTTCGCGTCGAGAAGACGCACGATCTCGTCGCGCGACAGGGCCCGGCCGGTCGGCGCATTCGGGTTCGGGAGGATCACCGGCGCGTCGCCTGCATAGTCGTCGACGGCGAGAACGAAGCCGTCACGCAGCGCGACGGTCTCGTAGTCGATCTCGTAGAGCCGGCACCAGCTCGGATAGAAGCTGTAGCTGACGTCCGGAAAACGCAGTGGCTTTCGATGCGCGAGCAGCCCCTGGAAAGCGAAGGCCAGCACTTCGTCGGAACCGTTTCCGACGAAGACCTGTTCGGGCGACAGGCCTTCGCGGGCCGCGATCGTTTCGCGCAGCACCGTGCCCTGCGGGTCCGGGTACAGGCGCAGCGACGCGGCCGAGTCGCCGAGTTCGGCCTCGATCGCGGCGCGCACCTCGGGCGAAGGCGGGTAGGGGTTCTCGTTGGTGTTCAGTTTGACGAGCCCGGGCTGGCGCGGCTGCTCGCCGGGCACGTACGGGCTCAGGTCGCGAACGATGTCGCTCCAGAAACGGCTCATCGGATGGTCTTTCGGTCGGGTGGCGCCCGCGATGCGCGGCGGGTTCGGACCCATTGTCGCCGATCCGCGAGGCCTGCCATCCGCGGGGCCGGCCTGCCGGGGGCCGGCGACCCCGAAGCCGGCCATCCGAGAGCCGGCTACGCCCGGTCGGCCGTTCGAAGGCGCCCGGAATATAATCCGGTGCCCTTGCACACAGCGCACCTTTCGGAACGAGGTCGCCGGTCACGGGCGCCACGTCAAGCCGAAACGGAGCGGGTCCTGCATGCGATATGTCGTCTTCAACCAGAAGGGCGGCGTGGGCAAATCCACGATCACCTGCAATCTCGCGGCGATCAGCGCGGCGCAAGGCATCCGCACGCTGGTCGTCGATCTCGACCCGCAGTGCAATTCGACGCAGTACCTGCTGGGCGACGCGGCCGACGCCGCCGGCCCGGGCGTTGCCGAGTTCTTCGAGCAGACGCTGACCTTCACGCTGCGCCCGCTCGAACCGATCGAGTTCGTCGTCGAAACGCAGTGGGAGAACCTGCACCTGATGGCCTCGAGCCCGCGGCTCGAGGAGATCCACGGCAAGCTCGAGTCGCGCTACAAGATCTACAAGCTGCGCGACGCGCTGCTTGCGCTCGAAGAGAACTACGACCGGATCTACATCGACACGCCGCCGGCGCTGAATTTCTACACGCGCTCGGCGCTGATCGCCGCCGATCGCTGCCTGATTCCGTTCGACTGCGACGACTTCTCGCGCCGCGCGCTATACGCGCTGCTCGAAAGCGTCCAGGAAATCCAGGCCGATCACAACGACCGGCTCGAGGTCGGCGGCATCGTCGTCAACCAGTTCCAGGCGCGCGCGAGCCTGCCCCAGCGAACGGTCCAGGAACTCGTCGACGAAGGCCTGCCGGTGCTCGAGCCCTACCTGAGCTCGAGCGTGCGCATCAAGGAGTCGCACGAGCAGGCGCGTCCGATGATCCACTTCGACCCGCGCCACAAGCTGACGCAGGAATTCGTCGAACTGCACGGCGCGCTCGCGGGCTGACGCCCCGGCCGTTCAACGCGAGTCGTAGACGGCCTTCTCGAAGGCCAGGTACAGCGGCAGCGCCTTGACGTCGGCGAACGGCAGGATCTGCGTGATGAAGACGCCGCCGATGCCGTTCTTCGGGTCGATCCAGTAATACGAATTCGCCAGTCCCGCCCAGGCGAGGCTGCCCGCCGGACGCCCGGTCGGCGCTTCCTCCTCGTTGATCATGAAGCTCAGGCCCCAGGTCTTCGGCATCCCGGGGAAGAACTCGGCGTCGTTGCTCAGGCTCGGCATGGCCGTGCGCAGCGGACGCACGCGAAGCTCGCCCATCTGGTTGCCCGACATCATCGCGACCGTTTCGGGCTTCAGCACCTGGTTGCCGTTGCCGCGACCTTCGTCGAGGATCATCCGGATGAACTTCATGTAGTCGACGGCGGTCGAGTACAGGCCGCCGCCGCCCATTTCGAACTGCGGATCCTGCGGAATCTCCAGGTCGGGCTGCGGTTCGAGTGCGCCGAACTCACCTCGCTGGTGGATTTTCGCGAGCCGGTGGCGCATGTCGTCGCGGATCCGGAAAGCGGTATCGCGCATGCCCAGCGGCGCGAACAGGTTTTCTTCCATGTATTGGCCGAGACGCTTGCCGCTGGCCGCTTCGACCAGCTTTCCGGCCCAGTCGATGTTGATGCCGTAGTCCCAGTCTTCGCCCGGATCGAAGCGCAGCGGTGTCGTCAGTGCCGCGTCCTGGCAGCTGATGATCGGCGGCGTGCCGGCGGCCTCCATGCAGCGGATGATGTCGCTGGACCAGAAGTCGTAGCTGAAGCCGGCGGTGTGCGTCAGCAGGTGCCGCAAGCTGATCTCGCGCTTCGGCGGCCGCAGGATCGGCGCGCCGGCCTCGTCGAAGCCATCGAGCACCTTGGCCTCGGCCAGTTGCGGCGCCCACTTGCTTGCGGGTTCGTCGAGTGCGAGGCGCCCCTGCTCGACGAGCTGCATCGCTGCCGCGCCGGTGATGGCCTTCGTCATCGATGCGATCCAGGCCACGGTATCGAGCGTCATCGGCGGCTCCTGCCCCATGACACGCTTGCCGAACGCGCCTTCGTACATCGTCGCGTCCTGCTCCATGGCGATCGCCACCACGCCGGGGATGTCGCCCCGGTCGACGGCAGCCTGCAGCAGGCGATCGAGCTGTTTCGCGAGTCCCATGAATTCATCCCCTCGTTCTCGATGTCCGTGGATCGCGCGTGCAGTGCGCGCGGCCTCCGGCGCGCATTCTTCGTTCTGTCCTCGCCTCGGCGTGCCGTCGCGCCAGATGGCACGCCGCTTTCGATGATGCCCGTCCGGCGCGCCCGTGTCGATCAGGGCCTGTGTGTGGACGGTCTCCTAGCCGCCCGCGCCGGCGCGACGCTGTGCGGTCACGAAATCGGCATGCGGTACGTGGATCAGGTCCGCGATGCGCCGGATCAGGTGACGTTCGTGCGCATCGATCGCGCCGTCGGCAAGGGCCACCCGCCACATCAGCTCGATGACGCGCATCTTCGCGTCGGCGTCGAAGTGGCGGTTGATCAGCGACGTGAACTGGAAGTAGTCGGTCGCCTGCCGCGCTTCCTGCTCGGCAAGTGCGAACAGCTCTGCCGCCTCGTCGGCATCGAGGCCGAGCTTCTCGCGTACGGCGGTCAGCGCGATCCGGCGCTCGTCGTCGGAGATGCTTCCGTCGATGCGCGCCATCTCGGCCAGCAACGCGGCCGTGGCCAGCTCGATCGTATGCTGGCGGCGGCTCGTGGCCTGGGTGCCGCCGAGCTGCCGCTCGAAGAAGCTCGCGATCGTCTTGAGCATCAGTCGCTGTCGCGGCGGTCGCCGGTGGCCTGCAGCCAGATCGCGCTGACGTCGAGCGCTCCGAGGCCCGCGCGGCGGGCGGCCTGCATCTGGCTGCGCACCAATGCGGCGATCGGCGCTGGCCGGTCGACCTGCTGCGCGAGCGACAGGAAATAGCGCAGGTCCTTGTCCATCAGCGCGAGCTGGAACAGCGGCGAGAAGTCGCGATCCAGCATCTTCGGGATCTTGGTGACCATCAGGCGCGAACCCGCCGCGCCCTGCGGCAGGATCGCCTGCGCCGCTTCGCGCGAGACGCCGGCGGCTTCGGCGATCGAAAGCGCCTCGGCGAGTGCCGCATTCATCGTTCCCGACAGCATGTTGTTGACGAGCTTCACCGTCGCACCGGCGCCGTGTGCGCCGGCATGCACGGCCTGGCGGCCCATCGCCTCGAACAGCGGTTTCGCCGCCTCGAGGTCGCCGGCCTCACCGCCGACCATGAAGACGAGCTCGCCGTTGCGCGCCTGCGGCACGCTGCCCGAGACCGGGGCGTCGAGGTGGCGCAGCCCGCGCGCTTCGGCAGCCTTGGCGGCCTCGCGCACCATCGCCGGCGTGTTGGTGCTCGAATCGACGATCAGCGTGCCGGGGGCGGCATGGGCGACGACGCCGTCGTCGCCGAGCATGACGCTGCGCGTCGCGTCGTCGTCGGCAACGATCGAGACGATGAACTGCGCGCCTTTCACCGCGTCGGCAATCGAGTCGCAGATCGTCGCGCCGCGCTCCGCGAGCGGCTGCGCGCGGGCCGGATTGCGGTTCCAGGCGCGCAGCCCGAACCCGGCGGCCAGCAGGTTCGCGGCCATCGGCGCACCCATGGCACCGGTGCCGATGAAGGCGACGACGTGATCGGGCATCGGGGAGTCTCCAGGTCGATATCGCGTTGCTTCGATTTTATGCGCCTGTCCGGTCAGAGCGGATAACGGCGCGCCTCGGCTCCGGCGCCTTCCTGCGTCGCGTCGAGGAATTCGCAGTTCAGCATCCACCGGCCGTCCTGTCGCTCGGCGACGATCCGGGCGAAGCCCGAGTCCATCGGCATGAACTCGGTCTCGACGACCCGGCACCAGTACCGGTGCGCAGGCGCGATGTCGGGCTCCCGGATCTCGAAGCGCTCGCTGGCCGCGAAGTCCTCCGGTCGCGAGTTCGCGAACGGCCAGGGGGCGTACAGGGCCGAGCAGTGCACCGAGTACAGCGTGGCCACGGTCTGCCCGGGGTCGGTTTCGAGCTCGATTCGGGCGACGCAGGACAGGTGCTCGTCGCCCGAGACGAACACCAGGCGCTGCAAACGGTGCTTCGCGATGAACGCGAGCAGGCGATGCAGCGACCGGGGATAGCCGTCCCAGGCGTCGAAGCGCAGCACGTCGGCCGGAAAAGCGTCCGGCGGGACTTCGTCGGGCGGGGGCGCGCCCGGTGGCAGGCGCCGGCGCGGCAGCGGCATCGACGGAGAAGCGATGAAGCACGGACCGTCGTGCTCGCGATGCGCGAGCAGCCACCGTTCGAGACAGCAGGCCTGGCGGTCGTCGATGATCGTTGCCTCGCCGATCCTCGCCGGGTGGCGATGGCTGCGCGCGGTGCGCGTGTCGAGCAGGAACATCGGATGGCCGTCGACCCGGGTCGCGAACCACAGCGGCGAATCGGCGCTGCTGCGGCGATCGCCCCCGCCGAAGACGGCGAGAAATGCCGCGCGCGATTGCACGAGCGCCCTGGCGGCCTCCGAGTCTTCGACGGTCCCGGACCTCGGCGGCGCGGCCGTCGGTTCCCAGTTGTCGAAGATCTCGTGATCGTCGGGCATCGCGAGCACGCGCAGCCGTCTCAGGATCCTGCGCAAGGGCGGAATCGCGAGCAGTGCGCGGTAGCGCGCCGACAGCCGCTCGTCGACGTGAACGGGGTCGAACAGGCCGGCCGTCGCATCGGCGTAGATCGTGTCGCCCAGCAGCAGCAGCGTGCGAGGCGCGGCCGATCCGGTCGCGTCGAGCAGTGCCAGCATCCGGCGGAACGAGGCCTCGGCAATGTGGCCGTCGATCATCCCGGCGGGATACTGGCAGCTCCCGACCAGGAAGCCCGTTGCCTGCGGCCGCCCGTCATCGAACGCGCGGTGATCGTCGAGCGCCAGCAGGCCCGGCTCGAGCGCGGCCGCCGCTTCGCGCAGTTCGACATCGACCGCCGCTGCGATCGCTGCCCCGAGTCCGCCGGAACATGGCAGCGACGAGTTCCGGTTTGCCGTCAAGGCCGGATGCCCGCGAACGATCAGGACAAGCACCGCGTCGACCTTCCTGCGCAATGGTGCCAGCGCCAGCGTCGTGCGCCACCAGTCGTCGCCGCAGTCTTCCAGCGGGAGCCGGACGAGTTCCCCGTGGCGTCGGAGGCCGCCGTCGGGCAGCCGGGATACGGGCACGAGTATCAATTGCCCTGGCGGGCCGAAAGCCGGCTCGGTGCCGAAGCGGATCTCGAGTTCGTCGTCGGGCGTCGGCCGCGCGCAGACGACCGGCCCGAACGACGGGGGGCGCACCGAGAGCCCGACCGCCGGAGAGCCCGCGCCGCCCGGTGCGGCTTGCGGCGTGGCGCTCGTGCCGGCGCTGGCGTCACGATCGTCGCTTCCGCCATTGCGAACGTTGGCTCCGACATCGGGTGTGTCGGTTCCACCGAGCCATTCGAAGATCGCTGCGAACATCCGATCGGCCTTTCGGCCGATCAGCGAATCCTGGTGTCCCAGTTCTTCGAGCGAGCGGGTCACGAAGGGCGCGCTGCCGACGGCGAAGCGGGCTTCGAGCAGCGCGGCGGTCGAGCGATCGAACAGGCCGCTGCGCGCGCTGTGCAGGTACAGCGTCGGGAACTTCCAGCGCCCGACGATGTTCGCCGTGCTCGCGTAGACCGCCCGTCCGGCACGGTCGGTGATCGTCTTGTGGCGGGCGAAATGCAGCGTCTGCGAAACCGTTGCGATGCTGAGCGGGCCGAACAGGTCGTCGATGCGATCGAGCACTTCGGGCGCCATGTTGAGCAGCTCGAAGTCGCGGCCGTACAGCGCATCCATCCGGTGCCGGGTAGCGACGAACGGTGCCGACCGGAACAGCGGGTTTTCGAGTCTGAACTCGTGCTCCGGGTAGGGCAGCGTGGCGAGCGCGCGGTCGATCAGCCGGTCGAGTTGCGAGACCGGTGGATCGACCCGGAAGCGATAGTCGGTCAGCGGAAGGAAATGGCGCAGCCAGCGCATCGCGTAGGCGCGGAAGACGTTGGCGCGATCGAAGGCCAGCACCGGCCCGGCCTGCGACAGCACGACGCGGCCGATCCAGTCGGGCAGTTCCCGGCGGATCCGGGCCAGTCGCGCGCTGCACGGCGGTGCGTCGATGTCCTCGTGCGCGTCTTTCTCCGGGTCGGGCGGGGGCCTGAGCACGGCCATCGAGAACATGACGGCTCCCATGCAGTGGGCGACGACGTCGAGTTTCTCGTCGCGGCCTCGTTCGCTGCGGATCCGGTCGCGAATCCAGGCGAAGGCTTCGGGCAGGTCGACCAGCGCCGGATCCTCGAAGCGCCATGGCAGCGTCGCCGTGGGCAGGCCGCTGCTGGTCCGCAGGTCGACGATCCAGACGTCGCGTCCGCGATGCCAGAGCCAGCTCGCGAGGTTCGGGTCGACCTGCGGATGCGCGAAGCAGGTACCGCTGGTGCTGTAGCCGTGGATCAGTACCACCGGCGGCTGCGTGCAGCTACGCCGTTCGGGTGACGGGTATCGCGTGAGCCGCACCACGACCGGTTCGCCGTCGGGCGCCGTGCCGACGCGAATCGAGTGGATCGAAGGTCTCGGAAGCCCCGGCAGCGTTCCCGGCAGTCGCTGCGGTTCTCCCGGCAGGCGCGGGTCCGGGGCGCGGAAGCTCCAAAGGTGGATGCTCAGCAGTAACCTGAACCAGTACAGCGCCACCGAGCCGAGGTCGATCAGTGCGCTCGGCTGGTCCGGCTGGGCGACCAGGCGCAGCAGCGGCGTCTGCACGCGCGCCAGATAGGCGGTGTCGAGCTCGAGCACAGACGTTTCGGACGAGGCTTGCCGGTCGTCGCACATGCGGAGCCGGTGTCCTGCCGATCTGCGCGGCTCGTGCAGCAGCGCAGGGAAAGCCCCGATCTCGAGCTCGCTCAGTTGTCGCCATGGATTGCCGTGGATCGCGTACGTGAGCCGCTTGTGGCCGCGAATCGAAGCACCCGCTGCGAAGGGCGCCGGAGCAGGCGCCGCCGGCGTTCGGGCGAGCTTCCTGGGCTCGCCGAGTTTCAGTGCGTAGTCGATGACGCGCGCTTCGCCTGCCCGCGTGGCAATGCGCAGCGCGGCCAGGACCCGGCTGACCGCCGAGAAAATTTGACCGGGGTTCTGGACCATGTCTCGCGTTCCGCGGTTGCACAGCCAGGCCCGCAGGGCGCGCCAGCGGCGCTGCCCGGGTGTCGAGGCCTCGCGCTCGAGCAGGCGGATCTCTCCGCTGACGGGAACCGAAACGAGGGCCGCTTCCTCGAGGCGGGCCTCGATGTCGTCGTCGCCACGGCCGAGATCGGCGGCACGGAGCGGATGCTCGATCCGTTCCCAGTCGTCGATCGCGAAGACACGAAGCAGCCCGCCCGGGCCGCCGGGCTCGGTTTGCGGCGCGATCGTCAGAGGCAGGCCTATCGGGTCGGCGAGCTGGCGCAGCGTTGCGCCTCCCGCGCTCAGCGTCAGCTCGACCCGGTACTGGCGCGTGCCGCCGTCGCGGCTGCCCAGTCGCAGCAGGCCGCTCATCCGTTCGCGCAACTCGATCCGGGTTTCGGCCGGCGGGGGGCTCGCGGTCGAATCGCGGTTCCGATCGCCGGTCGAATCGCGGGGCGAGTCGGCCAGTTCCCGGCGGAAACGACCTGCCTGCGCAGGCGCCTGTTCGCCGAAGCCCCAGACGGAGGCCAGCGTCTCGCTGGCTCGCAGGGCGAGCGCAGCAATCGTCAGCGCCGGATTGATCCCCAGCGCGCGAGGCACGATCGCACCGTCGAGAACGACCAGGCCGTCGTGGACGCCTTCAGGATCCGCATCGAGGCCATCGAATACCCGACCGAGGTGATCGACGACTCCGTGGCAGCGGTCCTTGCCCATCCGGCAACCGCCGAGCGGATGGACGGTCACCAGCGGGCCCTTGTCGGCGCCGAACATCGAGGCAATCGGCTCGCGGAGCGGACTCCACAAGGGATTGGGCAGCGCGATCGCATCTCGATGCGAGCCCTCATCGGGGCCCGGATCGACGGCACCTGCATCTGCGCCTCCATCGCTACGGTCTCCGCCGACGGAGCGGGCGAGCAGTTCGTCGAGCAGCGCAAGCTGCCGACGAAACAGCGGGTGCTCGCGCAGCTCGGGCCAGCGCACGTCGATCGCCGCATCGCCTTCGCTGGCTTCGCGGAGTTCGAGCCGGCCGGCTGCGCCGTCGTCGCCCATCATCGCCACGGCCAGCGTGCGCTCGATCGCTTCGGCGCTGACCGCGCACGGATCGATGCAGTCGCTGCACGCATGCACGGTCGGATCGGCGCGATCGAGGGTGTTCAGTGCATGTGTCGTCGTCACGACCTCCTCGTACAGGCGACGAAGCGAAGCCGGAATCACGAGGGACTGGACGACGAGGCCGGCGTGGCTCGCGTCGCGACTGTCCCGGATGTCCAATTTGCGCAGGTCGAGCATCGCCGAGATCGTCGGTCCGACGGCGGTGTCGGTGTCGGTGTCGGTGCCGTTGCCGGGGTCGGCGCCGGTGGCGGAGGCGTTGCCGGCGCCGTCGCCGCGGGCACCGGCGGAAGCCTTGGCCCCGGCGCCGGCGCCCGCGTCGGCGGCCGCCTGCAGCCCCCAGGCAACCGCGATCATGTCGCCGTTGGTCGAGAAGCCCCGGCCGAGCATCTCGGACAACTGTAGCTGCTTCGGGGCGCGGGAGCGCAGCAGGATCTCGGTCGATCCGAAGCTTCCGGCCGCCAGCACGACTCGTCGCGCGGACAGCCGGAGCGGTTCGCCCTGACGCTTGCGCAGCCGGGCATCGGTATGCACGACCTCGAGCAACCATCCGGGGCCGGGTGTCTGCCTCGAAAGCCGCAGCACGGTCGCGCCGGAGTAGATCCTGGCACCGCGGAGCGCGGCAGCGGCGAGCAGGCTCGTGTCGAGCGACCGCTTCGAGCCGTGACGGCATCCGGTCATGCAGTCGCTGCAGCGGAGACACTTTTTCAGCATCACGCCGGCTTCGGTCTCCTGGTCGCGATCGAGCGCGATGCTCAGCGGAGGCGACGAGAAGCAGCCCCGTCCGAAGCCTTGCGCGAGACACTGCAACTTGGCGCCGGCCGGCGGCAGGGCGTCGGCGCCCGGCGCATCGGCACCCGACGCGTCGGCGCCCGGCGCGTTCGCTTCCTGCGCTCCGGCACCCGGCGCACCGGCGCCCGGCGCGTTCGCTTCCTGCGCTCCGGCACCCGGCGCACCGGCGCCCGACGCACTGGCGCCCGACCTATCGGCGTCCTTCCGCTTGGTGCCCGGCGGCTTGCGCGGCCCGTCGAGCAGGACATGAGCCCGACGGAGAAAGTGCCGCAGGTCGCCATCCCGGATCGCGGGAGGCCAGTCCTCGCTTGCCAGCACCTCGTCGCTCGGCTCGAGCATGACGCCCGCGTTGATCAGCGAGCCGCCGCCCAGCCCGTTGGCGACGAGCGTGCAGACGTCGGGACCGATCCTCAGGTCGAACAGGCCTTCCCGCTCGCCTCGTGGCGATCTCCCGGCTGCCGTGTCGAAGCGCACGTGGCCCGGCAGCATCGCGGCTTGGGCCGGGAAGTCGGCAGGTTGATAGCTGCGGCCTCGTTCGAGCACGCAGATGCGGGCAGGTCTGCCGTCGACCATGCGGCCCGCGAAGGTTCGCGCGGCCACCGCGCCGCCGTAACCGCTGCCGACGATGACGAGATCGAAGTCGTGCGGTTCCCCGCAATTTCCGGTCCCGTTGCGCGCCAGCTCGGCGCGAAGTTCTTCGAAACCGGTGCTGAGCCTGATTTCCTTCGATTCAGCGTCCGGCCGCGCACGCCCCCCTTGCGATCGGTACATCTCCCCCCCATTGGCCTGGCGCGTGCTCTTTTCCCGGCACTGCGCCTTCTTCCATCGTCTGAATGATCGCCTGCCTGAGCTGATCGACCGGAACCGGTTTGTGCAGCATCGGAATGCCGGCTGCGTCGGCTTCGCGCAATCGGTCGGGGGCGGTGTCGCCGCTGACCAGAATCGCGGGCGTGCCGGGGTGGACCAGGCGGATCGCCTGGATCGCGCTGATGCCGTCGTCTTCGTCCTGCAGGCGCAGGTCGGCGAGCACGAGATCGGGGGGGCGTTCGGCGACGGCGGCGAGCGCGTCTTCGGTACTCGCGGCGAGTTCGACGCGGCATCCGAGCCCTTCGAGCAGCGTTCTCATGCCGAGCCGAATGCTGGGCTCGTCGTCGATGACCAGTACGTCGAGCGCCATGCACCGGGCTTCGGGTTCGACCGCCTGGACCGGCGTCTCCTGCGACGGCTCGGCAGCGGCGACCTTCAGCGTGAACCGGCTGCCCCGGCCTGCTGCCGAATCAAGCGACATCTCGATGTCGAGCAGTTCGGTCAGCCGGCGAACGATCGACAGTCCCAGCCCCAGGCCCTTGCGGCGATCGCGCTCGCGGTTGCCGATCTGATAGAACTCTTCGAAGATCCGCGCCTGTTCCGCATCGGGGATGCCGACGCCGGTGTCGGCGATCACCACGTGGATCGCGCCGTTGCGCCTGCGGGCCTCGACGAGGATCGAACCCTTTTCCGTGTACTTGACGGCGTTGTCGATCAGGTTGCGCAGGACCCGCTCGAGAAGCGAGCGGTCGCTCCGTACGACGAGCCCGGTCTGGCAGTCGACCGACAGCGAGACGCCCGCCGTGCGCTCGATCGTTTCCGCATACGGTGCAGCGATCCGCTCGAGCAGGTGCCCGATGTCGATGTTCGCCGGCGTGACCCGCACGACCCCGGCATCGAGCTTCGAGACGTCGAGCAACGCGTCGAGTTCGGAGCTCAGGTGCTGCAGCGCTTCGTTCATGCTGCGCGCGATCTCGTGGCTGCGCTCGTCCAGCGGCCTCATCTCGAGGGCCGCGCCGAAAAGCGAAAGCGTGTGCAGAGGCTGGCGCAGGTCGTGGCTCGCCGAGGCGAGGAATCGGGTCTTCGCGCGGCTGGCCGCTTCGGCGTCGTCGAGCGCTTCGCGCAACTGCCGGTTCAGCGCCACCTGCTCGAGCCGGATCGCGAACGATTCGCTGAACGCGGCCCAGGCATCGCGTGCCAGGCCGAGCAGGACCAGGCAGAACATCAGGATCAGGCCCGACATCGCGGCTTCGAGCCAGCTCGCGCCGACCAGCGACGGGAGAACGGCCCAGGCGAGCGTCAGCGCACCGGCAGTGGGCAGCAGGTAGGCGACGAACAGCGGGCGGTAGCCGGCCGTGGTGGCGACGGAACCGGCGCACAGGCCGAGCAGCACGAGCGTGTGCAGGCTGCGTTCGAGTTCCGGAAGCAGCGGAAAGGCGAACAGCGACAGGCCTTGCGCGACGCCGTTGGCCAGCGTGACCGCAACCGCGATTCGCAGCCGGCCGCGCTCGTCGGGCCGGTCGAGGCGGGGCAGCCGTTCGAGCACGCGCCGCCGCAGCATCACGACGACCACGACAATGGCGAGCCAGGCGACGATGGCCACCGGGGGGACGTGGCCCCACGCGAACGCGGCGATCATCAGGCTGGCCGCGAATACGGCGAACGGGATCTGCCGGCTCTGTCCGGCCAGCTGGTTCAGCAGCTCGCCTTCGAGGGTGCCGCTGGCCGGAGGCGAACTCGCGATCTTCACCGGAGCGTCCGAGGTCTCAGCGCGGAATCCGCAGGCCCAGCTCGGCGGCGGCGAACACCGCCTCGGTGCGGTTCGCAACGCCGAGCGTGCGGAACGCGGCCGACAGGTGCTGCTTGATCGTGCCTTCGGACAGGTCGAGCTCGCGCGCGATCATCTTGTTCGAGCGCCCGCGGATGGCCAGCAACAGCACCTCGAGCTGGCGCGCGCTGAGGCGGCTCGCCGCCCCGACGGCGAGATCCTTCGCTTCGCGTTCGATCGGGCCTGCCGACGCCGAAGCCGCCGCGACCGGATCGCTTGCCCACGACGCGGTCCGGGTGGCGGACGGCGCCGGCCGGGCACCGGCCTCGAGCGTGTGTGGAGGCAGGTAGGTGCCGCCGGCAAGGACGAGCCTGAGCGCCGAGATCATGACCGGCGGGGTCGACGATTTCGGGATGAATCCGGCGGCGCCGGCGTCGATGCAATCGCGCACCAGCGCGGGATCGTCGTCGCCGGTCATGACGACGATCGTGGTATCCGGAAGCCGGCGGCGCAGTTCCGCGAGCGCAGCCGTGCCGCTGGTGCCCTGCAGGTGCAGGTCGAGCAGCGCCAGGTCGATCGGAGGGGCGTCGTCGCCGCAAGGCGGCAGGTCGTCGGTGCCATCGGCTTCGATGAATTCGATCGCGGCGTCGAGGTCGGTCAGCAGGAACTTGAGCCCGTGCCTGAACAGGGCGTGGTCATCGATCAATAGCAGGCGCATCGCGGACACTCCGGCGCTCCATGCCCGGCTCGGATGTCACGAACATAGCTGGTTGGGCGCCACGGTGGAACAGCCCGATCGGCCTGTCCGAAAGGGCTGGCCGATGTTCGCGCACTGGCCCTCGACCTGTCCATCCGGCGGATTCCGGCGACGTGCCGCCCATCGCAGACTCTGCCTGGGGTAGCAGCGTCGCCGGCGGCCTGTCGAACGAGGCGATCAAGAAGAACGCCGGGCCGAACCGGGACAGCATGGGGGGCGAAATGGATCAGACCGTCGAACGCCGTCAGAATTTCGAGCGGCGCCATCTCTACAGCTTGAAGCAAGCGCAGGTTTCCGCTCGGGCGGGCCTGGCCTGCGCGTCGCATGGTGCGAAGTCCGACGGGCCGGCGGTCCTGCCGACGCGCATGGCCCTCGATGGTGCAGGCGCCCGGGGCGCCGAAGCCGACTGGCTGCGCGGCAAGGGGTCGACCGCTGCCCCGGAGCCTGTCGAGCCGAACCCCGCATGGCCGGAGCCCACGCCGGACAATGCAGCCGGCTCCGGGCAGTTCCGCGCGGAAGCCGTGCTCGACAGCCTGAACGAGGCCTTGCTCGTCTTTGCCACAGACGGCGAAGTCCTGTACTGCAATCGCGCCACCAGGCGACTGCTCGCCTGCCATCGCGGCGTCGCGCTCGGCGGCGGCGGGCAGGCCCCGCTCAGGCTCGTCTGCGCTTCGAGCCGGGCCGCTGCGCGGCTCGCCACGGCGCTGCGCACGCGCCGCAGCGAAACGGTCGGCATCCTGCTCGACACGCAGATGCGGCTGGTGCTGAAGCTGATGCCCGAAGCCGACGGCGTACGGGTCGCCTACCTGCTTGCGCTCGATGGCGGCCGGTTCCCGGAAAACGAGGGCGGCTGGTTGAGCGAGGCATTCGCGCTCAGCCCGGCCGAAGGCCGTGCCCTCGAAGCCCTCTCAGGCGCGGACCTGACCCGCGATGCGGCAGCCATGCTCGGCATCAGCAGCAACACGCTGAAGGACCATCTGGCGTCGATCTACTCGAAAACCGGCTGCAGCAGGAAGGTTCAGCTGTTTCGGCTGATGGGGTTGGCCTACGGCGTCTGAAGCCGGGCCACGCCAGCGCAGCGATCGCGATCGCCTCCGGCATGCACCGCGGCCGCGCCGAGCTTTCGGAACCCGGAGCGCCGCCGACGGTCGTCTCGCCGGGCAGGGCCGGGCTAGACTCGCGGGGCTGCCCGGAAACCGAAGCTCCGGGACCGCCCGGTCGCCTCGATTGGCCGGGTTCGCCCGGAGACCTTCCCGATGCTTGCCGAAGTCGATTCCCGTTACGCCTGGTTCCGGCTGGCGGTCACGCTGGTCCTGATGACGATCGGCGGATGCGGGATGTACGTCGTCGTCGTCGTGCTGCCGGCCGTGCAGGCCGAATTCGGCATCGCACGCGGGCAGGCTTCGCTTCCCTACACGATGACGATGATCGGTTTCGGAATCGGCGGCGTGCTGATGGGGCGACTGTCGGACCGCCATGGCATCGTGCTGCCGCTGCGGATCGGTGCCGTGACGCTGGCGCTCGGTTTCGCGGCTGCCGCCATCTCGCCGAACCTGCTGACCTTCACGCTCGCGCAGGGGCTGCTGATCGGGCTGTTCGGCAGCGGCGCGATGTTCTCGCCGCTGATCACCGAAACCTCGTTCTGGTTCCTGCGCCGTCGCGGCATCGCCGTCGCGATCTGCGCCAGCGGAAACTATCTCGCCGGCACGGTCTGGCCGCCGATCGTCCAGCACTTCGTCGATTCGTCGGGCTGGCGGGCAACCTACGTCGGGATCGGCCTCTTCTGCCTGGCCACGATGTTGCCGCTCGCGCAACTGATGCGCAGGCCGCGGCCCGGGGCGACTTCGCTCTCCGTCGACGGCCCGGCGCCGGCAGCAACTGCAACGGCGGTCCCGGCTACAACGGCGGCGTCAGGCGCAACGGCGGCTTCGGCCGCTTCGGCCGCTTCGGCCGCGACCGCGGCATCGACCGCCGCTGCGCTGGCGGACAGCGAGCGTCCGCTCGGGCTGTCGCCGGCCGGCCTGCAGAGCCTGCTCTGCATCGCCGGCGTCGCCTGCTGTGTCGCGATGTCGATGCCGCAGGTCCACATCGTGGCCTATTGCGCCGACCTCGGCTACGGGCCGGCGCGCGGCGCGCAGATGCTGTCGCTGATGCTCGGCTTCGGAATCGTCAGCCGCCTGGTCTCGGGGATGATCTGCGACCGGATCGGCGGCCTGCGCACGCTGCTGCTCGGCTCGATCATGCAGGGGATTGCGCTGCTGCTGTTCCTGCCTTTCGATTCGCTTGCGTCGCTCTACGTGATCTCGGCGCTTTTCGGCTTGTTCCAGGGTGGGATCGTGCCCTCGTACGCGATCATCGTGCGCGAACACTTCTCGCCGGCGCAGGCCGGCGAAAGGATCGGCGCGGTGATCACGGCCACGCTTCTCGGCATGGCGCTCGGCGGCTGGCTGTCCGGCTTCATCTTCGACCTGACCGGCTCCTACGACGCTGCCTTCGTCAACGGCATCGCGTGGAACCTGCTGAACGTGGTCATCGTCGTCTGGCTGCTGCACCGCGCGCATCGCTCCGGTGGGCTGCGGCCGGCCTTCGCCTGAGCGCGCTGGCGCGCGCCCCGGGCTGGACTACGGGGCGCCGCGCGGCGCGACTCGTGCCATCATCGGGCTGTCCTCTCTTCGTTCCCGAACCGACTGCGCCGCCGAGGCGCAGGCGATCGACGTCAGCCTGGAGCCGCCATGGACGCACGCGACAACGACCGGGTCACCATCGTCGACATCAGGATGCCGTTCTGGTCGATGGTGATCTTCATGGTGAAGGCGGCGATCGCCTCGATTCCGGCCTTCGTGATCCTGTCCGTCATTGGATCGATCGTATTCGCGCTGCTCGGCGGGCTGCTCGGCGGCCTGCACGCGATGATCTGAGCTCAGTCGATGCCGACCAGCACCTTGCCGACGTTCGACATCGACTCGGTGGCCTCGTGTGCGGCCGCGATCTCGTCGAGCGGGAAAGTCCGGAACACCTGGTGGCGCAGGCGGCCTGCGACCAGTGCATCGGTGATCCAGCGCACGGCGTCGTCGTGCGCCTGCTCGGACATCGCGTAGACGAGCACGAAGCGCACGCACAGGTCCTTCGCCAGCATCGACCAGAACGGCAGCGTCGGCTCGGGCACGGCGTCGGATGCGTAGGTCGCGATGACGCCGCCCGGTTTCAGCAGCGCGATGTCGTCGGCGAGGTTGGCGCCGAACGCGACCTCGATGACCCGATCGATCGGTGCCTCGGCGCCGCACATCTCGCGTATGCGCTCGACGACGTTCTCGGTCTTGCGGTTGACGACCGCGTCGGCGCCGGCCTCGAGCGCGCGGGCCGCCTGTTCGTCGCGGCTGACCGTCGCGATCACGCGCGCGGCGCCGCCCAGCCGCGCGATCTGCACGGCGTAATAGCCGACCGCACCCGCACCGCCCTGGACCAGGACCGTGCGGCCGCTGACCGAGCCGTCGGCATGGACGCATCGATGCGCGGTCATGACGGGAATTCCCAGGCAGGCTCCGGCGTCGAAGCCGACGTCGTCCGGCAGCCAGACCGCCTTGTGGGCGGGCACCGTCGTGTACTGGGCGGCCGTGCCGAAAGGGCGGCCGAGGTTCGCCTCGTAGACCCAGACGCGTTCGCCGATCCGGCCGGGGTCGACGCCCTCGCCGACCGCGTCGATCTCGCCGGCGCCGTCCTGGTGCGGAATGACCAGAGGGAACGGCATCTCCTTGACGCGCAGGCCGCTTCGGCTCTTCGTGTCCGACGGATTGACCGCCGACACCCTGACCCGCACGCGGACCTCGCCCGGCGCCGGTCGCGGTTCCGGCTGCTCGCCGACCTTCAGCACTTCGCGCGCGGCGCCCTTCTTTTCGTACCAGGCAGCTTTCATCTTCGAATTCCTATCGGGGCGGTGCCATCGACCGGCAACGATCGACGCAGTCTAGCCTCGTGCACGCACCGGACCGCCTATTCCGGCGCACTGCGCCCGGCTAAGCCGGCCGCGCACCGTCGCCGGCCACGGCGGTCGGCAGTTCGATCGTGACCAGCAGGCCGCCGCCGGCGCGGTTCGAAGCGACGATCGTCCCGCCGTGCGCGGCCACGGCCCGGCGGGCGATCGCCAGCCCGAGGCCATAGCCGCTGCCCAACGCGGCCGCGTTGCGGCCACGCTGGAACGGTTCGAAGATCGTCTCGAGTTCGTCGGCTGCGACGCCGGGCCCGCTGTCGGCGATCGTCACCGCGACCCGGTTGGCGCGTGCCGGCGCCACGGCGACCTCGACCGAACTGCCCGGCGGTGAGTGCCGGATCGCGTTTCGGATCACGTTGTCGAAGGCGCGCTGCAGCCAGTCGGCATGCGCCGCGACGGCGACCGCCTGCGTCTGCGCAGGACCGCCGGCCGCTTCGACGAAACGAACGTCCTTGCCGATCGCCTGCGCCTCGAAACGCGCGTCGGCGACGACTTCGTCGAGCAGGCCGGACAATTCGGCGACGCGTGCCGGCGATTCGGTGGCGTTCGCCTCGAGTCGCGCGAGCGCCAGCAACTCGCCGACGAGCGCATCGAGCCGCTGCGCTTCGAGTTCGATCCGCTCGAGCATCGCCGCGCTGCGTTCCGGGCTCTGCCGCGCCAGCCCGATCGCCGCCTGCAGCCGGGCCAGCGGCGAGCGAAGTTCGTGCGAGACGTCGTGCAGCAGGCGTCGCTGCGAGACGATCAGTTTCTGCAGGCGCTCGACCATCAGGTCGAAGTCGTGGCCGAGGTCGGCGATCTCGTCGACGCGTCGGCCCATCAGCGGTGCGGCGCGCGTCTCGAGACGGCCGTCGGCGACCGACGCGAAGGCGCCGCGCAGGTGCCGGATCGGCCGCGTCAGGTGCCAGGCGAGCAGGCCGCTGAACGCGAGGCTCGCCAGCACGCCGATCGCGATGCCGACGAGCGGCCCCGGTTGCGTGCGTCGCAGCCGCGGGGACGCGCGCACTCCGGGGCGACCGGGCACGGCCGCATCGGGGCCGGTCGCCGCGACGAAGAGCAGCCAGTGCCCGCCGGCCGGCGACTCGACGACACGGACGTTGTGCGCGACCCGCGGTCCGCTGCCGAAGGGTCGCTGCGATCCGGCACTGCGCGCTTGCGCATCGGCCAATGCGTCAGCCGGTACCGGTCGCCCGAGCAGGTCCTGTCCCTGCCGGTCGACGGCGAACAGCGTCGCTTCGCCGCGCGGCAGCGCGTCGGCATCGGCGAGCAGCGCGCGCAATGCCGCTTCGCCGCCGTAGCGCAGGCTCGCCGCAGCCGATTGCAGCAGCAGCGCCGTGCGCGGGCCTGCCGCGAGCACCGGTTCGGGCTGCGCGGCCCGCTGTTGTTGCTGGTGAAACCAGACCGCGACGCCGACGGCCGCGCCGGCGGCGAGCAGCGTCAGCCAGAAGCCGATGAAGAGTTTCCAGAACAGGCGGTTGCGACCGAGCGCCGAATGCCGCGCAGCGGCGTCTTCAGGCTGCCGGCTCATCGTGTCGGCATCCGTTCGGTCCGACCCGGGGGGCGAGCCCGGAACCTGCGCAGTGTCGACACGCGCTAGTCCGGGTCGCGGACGAACTGGTAGCCGCGACCGCGCACGGTACCGATCCACGAGCTGCCGTCGGGACGCGGCCCAAGCTTCTGGCGCAGGCTGCTGACATGGACGTCGATCGCGCGATCGAAGCGCGCCAGCGGCCGGCCGAGCGCGGTCTCCGACAGCTCCGACTTGTCGACCACCTGTCCGGCCTTGCGCGCCAGCGCCTCGAGCAGGCTGAATTCGGTGCTGGTCAACGGGAGCGGTGCATCGTGCCACTCGGCCTGCCGCGTTCCGGGCCACAGGCGCAGCGGACCGACGACGATCGGACCGTCGGCGCCCGCGCTGTCGACAGGCTGCACGCGCCGGAGGATCGCGCGCAGGCGCGCGGCCAGCTCGCGCGGCGTGCAGGGCTTCGGCACGTAGTCGTCGGCGCCGAGCTCGAGCCCGACGATCCGGTCGATGTCGTCGCCGCGGGCCGTGAGCATGACGACAGGGACGTTGCTGCGTGCACGGATTCGCTTCAGCGCCTCGATGCCACCGATCCCGGGCATCATCACGTCGAGCACGACGATGTCGAATCCGGCGTCGACGGCATGAACGCTGCCGGTTTCGCCGTCGTGGACGGCCTCGGCCTCGAAGCCGTCCTGGACCAGGTATTCGACGAGCATCGACGCGAGTTCGGCGTCGTCGTCGACGAGGAGCACGCGTGCCACGGGGTTCTAGGTCTGAGAGCGGGGGAGCCGCGGAGGGTAAGCGAGCGACATCGCCGCGATCATAGCGTCGGCCCGCTGGCGGTGATCGCGACGCGCAGTTCCAGGCCACGACGTTTACCAAGCTTTACACGATCCGAACTCCGGTTAACGCGAGCCTGGCGCAGCATTCGATCGTGCCCTGCGCCGGACGGATCCGGCGGCAGGGGCAAGGGGGCAGCGCGGCGTGGCCGCTTCGCCCGCAAGCTGATTCGCAAGCTGATTCGACAAGGAGAATCAAGGATGAACAAGCGTCTTCTCACTGGCCTGGCCGTCGCAGGGACCCTGGCGATCGGTGCGCCGATGCTGGTCAGCGCCCAGGGTGGACCGGGCGGCGAAGGGCCGCGTGCCGGCATGCAGCGCGACGACGCGTCGCCGCGCTACGAGCGGGGGCACCGCCATCATCATCACGGCGAGCACGGCATGTACGGCCGCGGCGGCGAGCGCATGGGCGGATTCGGCCCTCATGCCCGCGGCGGAGACTTCATCTACGGGTTCGGTCCGCGCGCGATGCGTGGCCTCGACCTGAGCGAGGAGCAGCGCGACAAGCTGTTCGAGCTGCGGCACGCCGCGGCGCCGAAGTTCCGCGAACAGGGCAAGGCCCTGCGCGACGCTCACCGCGAACTGCGCCGGCTGTCGATGTCCGACGACTACGACGAGGCGAAGGCGGCCGCGATCGGCGAGCGCGCGGCCAAGGCCATGACCGAGATGGTTCAGCTTCGCGCAAGGAACGCGAACGAGTTCTGGAAACTTCTCACGCCCGAGCAGCGCGAGAAGCTGGCCGATCGCGCGAAGCGCGGCGAGCAGAGGCGCGGATCGCGCGGCTGATCGTCGGGCCCGCATCTCCTCCATGCCCCGCCGCCGCACGGCGGCGGGCGGCCTCCGCCCGGATCGCATCGGCGCTCGCGGTCCCTGAACCGAGCGCCGTGTAAAGTGCCGCGATGGCATTGCGCTCGACGATCCACAAGGCCGTGCTGTCGATCGCCGACATCGACCGCGGCTACTACGGCGACCACGAACTGACGCTCGCGCTGCACCCGTCCGAGACCGAAGAGCGGATGATGGTGCGGCTGCTGGCGTTCGCGCTGCACGCGGGCGACGGACTCGCGTTCGGACGCGGACTGTCGACCGACGACGAACCCGATCTGTGGCGACGCGATCCGACCGGGCTGGTCGAGCACTGGATCGACGTCGGCTGGCCCGACGAACGCCGGGTCCGGCGCGCTTGCGGACGCGCCGCGCGCGTTTCGGTGCTGAGCTACGGCGGCAGGCGCGCCGATGTCTGGTGGACGCAGAACGCGGCGGCAATGGCGCGCAACGCCGGGCTCGACGTCGCTGCCGTGCCGCCGCAGGCGACGGCGGGTCTGTCTGGGCTGGCGCGGCGCGCGATGCGGCTGAGCGTGAACGTGCAGGACGGCCACATCTGGGTCGGCGACGACAGCGGCGACGGCGTCGGATTCGAACTGGACGTGTTGCATGAGGCGCGTCGTCGCGCCTGATCGGTACGCGTGGTCGGGCCGCCCGCCTGCGTGCCGGCCTGCCTGCGTTCCTGCCCGCCTGTGCTCAGGCTCGCCTGTGCTCAGGCCCGCCTGTGCTCACGCCCGCCGGCGCTTGAACGGGTGCGTGCTGCTCAGGCCGCCGTCGACCGCGATCGCCTGGCCGTTCACGTAAGACGCCTCGTCGCTGGCCAGGAACGCGGCCATCGCGGCGATCTCCTCGGGCAGGCCGTAGCGCAGCGTCGGGTTGAGCTGGCCCAGCTTGTCCTGGCTGCCGCGAGAACGCGCGTAGTCGAAGACCGGTTTCGTCATGCCGGTCTCGATCAGCCCGGGGCAGACGGCATTGATCCGCACGCCGGTCCCCCACATCGAGTTCGCTGCCGTCTGCACGAGGCTGACGACGCCCGCCTTGCTGGCGCTGTACGGGTTGCCGCCGGCGTTCGATCGCAGCGCGGCGACCGAGGCCGTGCAGACGATCGCGCCGTGGCCCTGCGCGACCATGTGCGGCCCGGCGTGCTTGATCGCGAGGAACGGGCCGATCAGGTTCACGCGCAGCACCTCCGTCCACAGCGAGACGTCCTGCTCGAACAGCGGAATGTCGCCGCCGCTGATGCCGGCGTTCGCGTAGACGACGTCGAGGCCGCCGAACGCTTCGATCGCGCGGGCGACGAAGCCGCGCACTGCATCCTCGTCGCCGGCATCGGCAGCCAGCGCGATCGCGTCGCCGCCGTCGGCGCGCACCATCGCCGCGGTCTCCTCGACCGCCTCGGCGCTTCGGTCGACCGCCAGCACGCGTGCGCCTTCGCGGGCGAACAGCCGGACGCTGGCGCGGCCGATGCCGCTGCCGGCGCCCGTGACGATCGCGCGCTTTCCTTCGAGTCTGCCCATCTGCCTTCTCCTGTCGGGGTTCGTGTCGTGTGCTTCGGCCGTCGATTCTGAACGATTTGCCGGCGGCCCCGGCCGGCTCGGCCCGGGAGACAGCGCGTAAGATGGCGGCCATGGATCCAGACGAGACTGCCGCCTCGACCGGCGCCGCGCCCGCTGCCGGCGACGGCGCATCGGCCGATGTCGACTTCGAGCTGCTCGAGCGGCTGCTCGAAGAAGCGAACCCCGAGGATGCGATGGTCGTCGAGGAACTCGACGGCTTCCTGGCGGCGCTGGCCTGCGGCGCCGAAGAGGTCCCGCCCGACGAGTACCTGCCGGAAATCTTCGGTTTCGGCGACCACGCCGAAGTCGTCGCATCGGCGTCGCCCGAACTGCTGCAGATGATCGAGCAGCATCGCAGGCAGGTCGACTCGGCCCTCGACGAACAGCGCTTCGTGCCGGTGCTTGCGCACTACGACGACGGCAAACCCGACGGCGTCGCCTGGGCGGTGGGTTTCCTGCGCGGCGTCGGGATGCGCCCCGACGGCTGGGATGCGCTGCTCGACGAAGCCGAGTTCGCCGACGCGCTCGACGCCGCCGAACTGCTGGCCTCGACGCTCGACGACGACGGCCCGGATGCCGGCGAGACCTTGACCCGGCGCGAGCACGAAGCGGCGATCGACCAGATGCTCGCCGACGTGGCCGACATCCACGAGTTCTTTCGTCCGTTTCGCAAGGCGGGTACGCTGCCGCAGGACATGCGTGTCGAAACGGTCCGGCGCGAGCACCCGAAGGTCGGGCGCAACGACCCCTGCCCGTGCGGCAGCGGTCGCAAGTACAAACAGTGCCACGGCCGCTGACAGGGCGGCCGGGACGCCAGGGTTACTGACTGAGTTTGACCGGAAGAGTGGCGCCTTCGAGCCGCGTGCCCTGCGCGGGAAGCAGGGCCGGCTTGTTCAGGCTCGCAGGCGCGATCGTCGACGTAGCAGCTTGCCTGCTGACGAGCGTGGCGGACGAATCTTCATCGGTCGGGACGGTCAATACGAGTACGATCGAGGCGAGTGCGATGGAGATCAGCAACGCGGCGACCAGAACGTAGCCGAGAAAGGCGGCCCATTCGCGCCAGTCGGTCGTCGGGGTGGCCGATCCGTTGGTAGTCTGCATTCCCGAAGCATTCCTTCCGCCCGCTAGGCGGGGACCGTTGCAAAAGCTGGCAATTGTCGACTCGACGGTGTGCATGCGCAAGGCTCTACGAGGATGCAATCCGTAGCGATTCGGGCATTCCTGGGGCAGTCCGGGTTTGCGCTAGAGTGAAGTCCATGGCAAGACGCATAGCAGTCATCGAAGACGAACCGGCGATCCGCGAAAACCTGCGCGACGCGCTCGCACGCCAGGGGTTCGAGGTCGCCACCTTCGGCAGTCGCGCCGAGGCCCAGCAGGTCATGCAGATCCGGCTGCCCGACATGGCGATCATCGATGTCGGCCTAGGCGACGAACCCGACGGCGGCTTCGAGTTGTGCCGCTGGCTCCGCGAACGAGCCCCGGCGCTGCCGATCCTGATGCTGTCGGCACGCGACTCCGAGATCGACATCGTGTCGGGCCTGCGCCTGGGGGCCGACGACTACATCACGAAGAACGTCAGCCTGCCGCACCTGCTTGCGCGGGTCACCGCGCTGTTCCGTCGCGCCGACGCGGTCGCGCAGCCGGCCGACCGCAGCGAACCGCTGGTGCGCGGCCCGCTGCGCCTGGACGTCGCCCGCTTCGAGGCGAGCTGGCGCGGCATCCCGGTGTCGCTGACGGTCACCGAGTTCTGGATGCTGCATACGCTGGCCGCGCATCCCGGCCACGTGCGCGATCGCGATGCGCTGATGCGCGAGGCGAACCTCGTCGTCGACGACCAGACGGTCACGTCCTACGTCAAGCGCCTGCGCCGCAAGTTCGAAGCGGTCGACAAGAATTTCGACGCGATCGAGACTGTCTACGGGCTCGGCTACCGGTTCCTCGTCCGAGACTGAGCGCCCGATGGGTAGCGCAGCGGACGGCCGGGCGCTGCGCCCGGTCCCGGCAGGTTCCTGAGGATGGCAACCCGGCGCGGAAACTGGCGCTGGCGGCTGCCGATCGGCCTGCGGTTCACGCTGGTTCTTTCGCTGATCCCCTTGCTCGTGCTGCCGCTGATCGGGCTGCGCTTCGTCGAGCTGATGACCGAGCTGGCGCGCAACGAGCGCCTCGAAACGCTGGACATCAGCGCGCGCAATCTCGCGGTGCCGCTGCACGAGCGCCCGGAACTGTTCCTGCCGCCCGATGCGACGCCGCGCCCCGACTCGATCCGCTCGGTGCCGGTGGCGAGCCTCGACGTGATCGACGTCGACCAGCGGGCGGACGAATGGCTCGCCGTCGGCGCGCAGCCCCTGATCGACGTCGGCACGCGCAGCGAAGCGGCGAGGCCGGTCACTGCGACGCTGCGCGTGGCGCGCTCGCAGGCGGCGCCAGGCAAGCTGTACCTGCTGGTCGATTCCGACGACGAGCGGCTGGTTCGTCCGCAGATTCGCGACGGTGTCAGGCTGACCGGCGACGAACTGATCGTGTCCTTCGGCGACCGGAGCGCCGAGATGCGCGAGATTCGCGTGCAGCCGGTCGAGCGAAACGATGGCTGGCTGGCGGAGATCGAGATCGACCCGGAGCCGGAGCTGCTGCGCATCCGGATCATCGACGTCGACTACCTGGGGTCGAGGCGGGTCGAAGGCGAGCTCGACACCGGCCTGCTTGCGCCGGCCAAGGCCGACAGCGAACGGGCGGCCGCCGATCCCCGGATCGCGCTGTGGCAATCGCCTTCGCGCTCGCTGGCGCGGGCCGCAGGCCGGGTTTCGGTCTACGACGCCTCCGGCGAACTGCTCGCGCGCACCGGCGAGCTGAAGGCCGGCGAAGAGATCGGCTCCGGATGGCAGACGCGGCTCGCGCGCACGCTGTTCCGGGTGGCCGACGCACTGCGTCCGGCGGCGCCCGACGTGCTCGTGGTCGGCGACCCCGCGCCGGTGGCGGCAGGCGAGGAGCCGCCGGCCCCGGGCTCCGGCGTTACCGTCGTGCATGCGCCCGATGCCTCCGCACCCGCTCCCCCCGCCAAACAGGTGGTTTCCGAAGACGGGGCGAAGGCCACGACGATCTCGGTGCTCACGCGCGCCCTGAGCGGGCTGCCGGCGCATTCGATCCGCCGGCTGAGTGCGGATATCGGGATGCCGGCATGGCTGCTGTCGAGCGCCCATCCGGTCTGGGTCGGCGATCGCGTCGTGGGGGCGCTGGTCATCGAGGAAAACACGGCCTCGCGCCTCGCGTTCGGCCAACGTGCGATCGAGCGGCTGACCTTGCTGGCGGCGCTGGCGCTGCTGTCGAGTACCGTGGCGCTGCTGCTGGTCGGCTCGGTGACGGTCTGGCGCATCGTGCGCCTGCGTCGGGCCGCCGAGCGGGCCATCGATCCGTACGGGCGGGTCGTCGGGCGCATCCAGCCCAGCGCGATCGGCGACGAGATCGGTGCGCTGACGCACAGCCATGCCAAGGTGCTCGAGCGGCTGGGCCAGCACCAGCAGTACCTCGGCAACCTGCGCAGCCGGCTGGTCCACGAGTTGCGCACGCCCATCATGGTCGTGCGCTCCTCGCTCGACAACCTGGCGGCGGAGAGCGACGAAAGGCTGCGCGCGGACTATCTGGAGCGCGTGCGCGACGGCGCTCAGCGCCTCGAGCGAATCCTGTCCAGCATGGGCGAGGCGTCGAGCCTCGAGTCGATGCTGACCGAGAGCGAACTCGAGGTCGTCAGCCTCGCAGCCCTCGTCGAAGGCTGTACCGACGGATACCGAAGCGCGTTCGGCGACCGGTTCGAGCTCGACCGCGATCCCTCGGAGGCGCGCTGTCCGGTCGTGCCCGACGCGATCGCGCAGGCGCTCGACAAGCTGGTATCGAACGCAATCGACTTTGCCGAACCCGACTCGCCGATCCGGATCTCGCTGCGCCGGGCCGGCGAGCGGCGGCCCGCCTGGCGAATCAGCGTCGCGAACCGCGGCCCCTCGCTGCCGCCGAACATGGGCGATCTGCTGTTCGATTCGATGGTCTCGGTGCGGCGCGGGCGGGCCGGGCGCAGCACCCACCTCGGAATGGGCCTTTACATGGTGCGGCTGGTGGCCGAGTTCCATGGCGGGCGCGCCTTCGCGCACGACGTGCGCGGCGGCGTCGAGGTCGGGTTCACCGTGCGGGCGGCGCGATCGGAGCATTGAGCGCCGCGCCCGCTTCCGGCCGGTTCGTGACTCAACGGTGATCGATTCGCGCTTCGGGCGCCATTGCGCAGCGACGCCAATGCAAGCTTCGAGGACCAGACTTCGCAACGTGGGCGACGATCCGATGTCGCCCGGTCGCAAGCTGGGAGTGATTGCAATGCGCGCAACGATTCATCGGTCGAACGCAGTCTCGACGATCCTGCTCTCATTGGTCGTCGTGCTCGGCGCGGCGGCTGCCCAGGCGCAGCATGTCGGTACCGAGACCGGCTATCCGGCGAACCTGATGTCGTCGGCGAGCCCGATGTCGTCGGTCATCCGGAGCCCGGGTCCGTCGGCGGACGTCGAACCGTTCCTGGTCCAGTCGAACGAGGGGCCGATCGAGGAACGCAAGGTGATCGTCGATTCCTCGGTCGATCCGGACCTGGTCCGGATCGATGCGGGGGCCGAGCCGCCGTTCGACATCGGTCACTTCGCCTGAATCGACGATGGGGCGCCGGCGAACGATGGGGCGCCGGCGCAGGCCATCGCCTTCGGCCAGCGGCGCAGGATGCTGCGCGGCGTGCTGCTTCCCTGGCTCGCGCAGCGCGGCTTCGTAGCGTCGGGATCGGCATCGGGCATCGCGTGTCGGGCATCGCGGATCGGCGCGGTTCACGCCAGAGCCGCGCGGATGCGATGATCGGGCCCGCCCCATTCGTCTCGGCGCCTGGCGCCGCCGTCCCGATGAACGACATCCTTGCCCTCGATGCCCTGTCGCTGTCGCGTCGAATCCGTGCGCGCGACCTGTCCTGTCGCGAACTGATGCGCGCCTGTCTCGACCAGATCGCGGCGTTCAATCCGCGCCTGAACGCGATCGTCTCGCTCGAACCCGAGGAGCGGCTGTTCGAGCAGGCCGACCACTGCGACGCGCTGCTGGCTCGCGGCGAATGGCTCGGCTGGATGCACGGAATGCCGCAGGCGCCGAAGGATCTCGCCGCCACGCGCGGGATCCGGACGACTTCCGGCTCGCCGATCCTGGCGCAGTTCGTCCCGGCGCAGGACGACACGATCGTCGAGCGCGTGCGGGCGGCCGGCGCGATCCTGATCGGCAAGACCAACGTGCCCGAGTTCGGACTCGGTTCGCAGACCTTCAACGAGGTTTTCGGCGCCACCCGCAACCCCTGGCACCCGTCGCGCACGGCCGGCGGATCGAGCGGCGGTGCGGCGGCTGCGCTCGCGGCGCGGATGCTCCCGGTGGCCGACGGCAGCGACATGATGGGCTCGCTGCGCAATCCGGCGGCGTTCTGCCACGTCTACGGGTTTCGCCCGTCACGCGGTCTGGTGCCGAAGACGCTGGCGCCCGATCTGTTCTGCCAGCAGCTCTCGACCGACGGGCCGATGGGCCGCACGGTGGCCGACGTCGCACGCCTGCTCGCGACGCAGGCCGGCTACGATCCGCGCGCGCCGCTTTCGCTCGATGCCGACCCGGCGACCTTCGAGCAGCCGCTGAGCCGCGACTGGCAGGGGACCCGGATCGGCTGGCTCGGCGACCTTGGCGGATACCTGCCTTTCGATCCCGGCGTGCTCGACCTGTGCCGCGACGCGCTCGGAACCTTCGATACGCTCGGTTGCGTCGTCGACGAGGCCCGTCTCGATTTCGCGCCCGAGCGCATCTGGCAGGCCTGGCTGACTTGGCGTCGCTTCCTGGTCAGCGGCTCGCTCGGCGCCTACTACGACAATCCGCGCCAGCGTGCGCTGCTCAAGCCCGAGGCGGTCTGGGAGATCGAGCAGGGTCGCACGACCTCGGCGGCCGACGTCTATCGCGCCTCGGTCGAGCGCAGCGCGCTGTACCGCGCCGTGCTGTCGCTGTTCGAGCGCTTCGACTTCCTCGTGCTGCCGAGCGCGCAGGTGTTTCCGTTCGACGTCGACGAGCGCTGGCCGAAGCAGGTCGGCGGCCGCGCGATGGATACCTACCACCGCTGGATGGAAGTCGTCATCGTCCCGACCTTGACGGGCTGCCCGGCGCTCGCCGTGCCGGCGGGATTCGGCAGCGGCGAGGCCGAAGGCCTGCCCACGGGCATCCAGATCGTCGGACGTCCGCGCGACGACCTGTCGGTGCTGCAGATCGGCCATGCCTGGGAGCAGGCCGGACGCTGGAACCTGCAGCTGCCGCCGATGCTGGAAAGCGGCGGCTGACGCAGGCGCCGGAGCCGGGTTCAGGGCTCGAGCTGCCCCCGCAGCTCGCCGCCCTTGTGCTGCGCGCTGTGCACGTTCACGTAGAGCTTTCCGGCCTTGAACGCCTCGTATTGAGCGTCGGTCAGCTTCGCGCCCGCCGGTACCTTCCACTTGCCGTCGCCGGCGTCTTCGAGCGGGACGGCGATGCCGCCGTTCGCGCCCTTCGCGCCTTCGTGGATGTGCGCCATCGTGCCCTGGACGCCGGTCGTCTCTACGCCGCTGACCGTCTTGTCGTCGCCGACGGTGATGGTGCCCTGGCCCCGGGCCTCGGTCTCGACCGGGGGGACTTCCTCGGCGCCGCTGAGCTCGACTTCGACCGACTGGGCCAGGGCGGCCGCCGACAGGGCCATGGCGCTCGCCGCAAGCAGCACGGCAATTCGCGTCTGACGGAAACGAACGCTGATGCTCATGTCACGGTCCTCCGCGTCCGGGAAGCCGGTGTCCGGCGTCTCCGGGTTGCCGCCGGAATGGCAGGCTGCCACGCCGTGGCGGCAGGCTGCCATTGTGCGCCTCGCGCGGCCTGCGGGGAATGTCCCGTTCGGGCGTGCGCGACCCTTCCGGACGGCAGCGCTCAGGCCGCCAGCGGTCGGTACCGGATCCGCTCGGGCTTGTCGGCCTCGTCGCCGAGCCGGCGGCGGCGGTCGGCCAGGTAGTCGGCGTAGTTGCCCTCGAACCAGACGACCTGGCTGTTGCCTTCGAAGGCGAGGATGTGCGTGGCGACGCGATCGAGGAACCAGCGATCGTGCGAGATCACGACCGCGCAGCCCGGAAAGTCGAGCAGCGCCTGCTCGAGCGCACGCAGCGTTTCGACGTCGAGGTCGTTGGTTGGTTCGTCGAGCAGCAACAGGTTGCCGCCGGCGCGCAGCACCTTGGCCAGGTGCACGCGATTGCGCTCGCCGCCCGACAACTGGCCGATCGTCTTCTGTTGGTCGGCGCCCTTGAAGTTGAAGCGCGCGACGTAGGCGCGGCTCGGCGTCGTGTAGCTGCCGACCTGGATCACGTCCTGGCCTTCGGAGATCTCCTCGAACACGGTCTTGGACGGATCGAGCGTGTCGCGGCTCTGGTCGACCCAGGCAGCCTTGACCGTGTCGCCGATCCGCAGCGAGCCGGCGTCGGACTGTTCCTGGCCCATCAGCATCCGGAACAGCGTCGTCTTGCCGGCGCCGTTCGGGCCGATGATGCCGACGATGCCGCCGGGCGGCAGGCTGAACGACAGCCCGTCGAACAGCAGCTTGTCGCCGAAGGCCTTGCGCAGGCCGTTGGCCTCGATGACCAGGTCGCCGAGCCGCGGACCCGGCGGAATGTAGATCTCGTTCGTCTCGTTGCGCTTCTGCGTCTCGACCGATGCGAGCTCGTCGAAACGCGCCAGCCGCGCCTTGCTCTTGGCCTGGCGCCCCTTCGGGTTGGCGCGCACCCAGTCGAGCTCCTCCTTCATCGCCTTGATGCGTGCGGCTTCCTGCTTGCCCTCGATCTCCAGGCGTTGCTCCTTCTGCTCGAGCCACGACGAGTAGTTGCCCTGCCACGGGATGCCGTGGCCGCGGTCGAGTTCGAGGATCCAGCCGGCGACGTTGTCGAGGAAGTAGCGATCGTGCGTGACGGCGATGACCGTCCCCGGGAAGCGCTCGAGGAACTGCTCGAGCCACTGCACCGACAGCGCGTCGAGGTGGTTGGTCGGCTCGTCGAGCAGCAGCATGTCGGGTTCGGACAGCAGCAGCCGGCAGAGCGCGACGCGACGACGCTCGCCGCCCGACAGCTTCGTCACGTCGGCATCCCAGGGCGGCAGCCGCAGGGCGTCGGCGGCGACTTCGAGCTTGCGTTCGAGCTCCCAGCCGCCGGCCGCATCGATCTGCCCCTGCAGTTCGCCCTGCCGTTCGAGCAGACGGTTCATCTCGTCGTCGTCCATCGGCTCGGCGAAGCGCTCGCTGATCTCGTTGAACTCGTGGACCAGCGCGGCGATCTCGCCGAGGCCTTCCTCGACGTTGCCGCGCACGTCCTTGTCAGGGTCGAGCTGCGGCTCCTGCGGCAGGAAGCCGACGCGCAGGTTCGGCATCGGCCGGGCCTCGCCCTCGTATTCCTGATCGACGCCGGCCATGATGCGCAGCAGGCTCGACTTGCCCGAGCCGTTGAGGCCGAGCACGCCGATCTTGGCGCCGGGAAAGAAGGACAGCGAGATGTCCTTGAGGATCGTTCGCTTGGGGGGCACGACCTTGCCCACCCGGTTCATCGTGTAGACGTACTGGGACATTGACTGCACTCGATTCGCGGGAGAAGGGCTGCCGGCGCGGCCTCTGCGGGCGGCGGCGGGCAGGCTCGATGCCCCCGATTATGCCTGCTCGGACGAAACGGACGCAGCGCGCACCCGAGCGCGCGAGCCGATCAGCCCTTCGGCGTCAGCAACTCGAGCACGCGCTCCGGCGGCCGGCCGATCACCGCGCGGTCGCCGCGAACGAAGATCGGGCGCTCGATCAGCCGCGGATGCCTGCTCATCGCCTCGATCAGCGCATCGTCGTCGAGCGAGGGATCGTCGAGCTTCAGGTCGCGGTACTCGGCCTCGCCGGTGCGCAGCAGGCTGCGTGCCGGCAGGCCGAGCAGGCGCAGGATCTCGCGCAGCTCGGCGGGCTTGGGCGGCTGGTCGAGGTAGCGCACGATCTCCGGCCTCACGCCGCGCTCGGTCAGCAGTTCGAGCGCGCCGCGCGACTTCGAGCAACGCGGGTTGTGGAAAAGCGTGCCCTGTGCCGACGGGTCGCCGCTCGTCTTGCCTGCGGTCTTGTCGTCTTTGCTCATTGCCTCACCTCTCGGCCTCGTCGAGCAGGAACTGGACGGTGCGCCGGAACTCCATTCGCGACAGCATCCGCGAGCGCATGTTGGCGCTGAGCTGGATCGCGAACCAGCGCTCGCGGGGCTGCAGCCAGAGTACGGTGCCGCAGATGCCGAACCACGTCAGTTCGCCCGCGCGCGAAGGCGTCGCGCAGGCGCCCCAGTCGAGCCGCACGGCGAAACCGAGTCCGAAGCCGAATCCGGGTCCGGTGAAGCCGGCAGGCCCCGGAACCATCGGGTCGAGCTGATCCGAGAACATCTGTCGCAGGCTGGCGTCGGACAGGAAGCGGCGGCCCCCGGCCAGCCCGCCATCGACCAGCATCCGGGCGAAGCGGACGTAGTCGGCCATCGACGAGACCAGCCCGCCGCCGCCGCTGTGCATCGGCGTACCGCGTTGCTGGGCGAGCGCGTACTTGTCGTCGAAGCCGCGCCAGCCGCGATCGTCGTCGAAACCGCGCACGAGCCGCGCGGCGGCATCGGCCGGCACCTCGAAACCGGTGTCGCGCATGCCGAGCGGATCGAGCAGCGCTTCGCGCAGCGCGTCGCCCAGCCGCATGCCGGTAATCCGCTCGATGACGAGGCCGAGCACGTCGGTCGAGAAGCCGTAGCCGAAGCGCGTTCCGGGCTCGAAGGCCAGCGGCAGCGCCGCAAGTTCGGCGAGCAGCGCGTCGGGCGCCAGCAGCGGCAGCCGGCCGTCGATGTCGGCGGCGAGCGCGGCTCCGCGCACGGACGGGTCGCCGATCTCGCCGGCGTAGGCGAAGCCGGACGTATGCCGCAACAGGTCGCGGATCGTCGGCGCTCGCTGCGGTGGGCGGCCCGAGCCGAGCTTCAGCGCCGCGAGCTCGGGCAGTCGCTGCGAAACCGGCTCGTCGAGCGCCAGGCGTCCCTGTTCGACGAGCATCAGCGCCAGCA
>JAAZBL010000470.1 GCA_012513825.1 Limnobacter sp.
CAGGAGGAAACGCCCGATGATCGAGCTCGAGGCCCTGCAGAAGCGCATCGCCCCGATGTTCCCCGGCCTGCTCGGGGTCGAACTGGTCGAGGCGAGTCCCGACCGGGTGCTGGCGAAGATGCTGGTCCGCGAAGACCTGTGCACGGCCGGAGACACGCTTCACGGCGGCGCATTCATGGCATTCGCCGACTCGCTCGGCGGCATCGCCACCGTGCTGAACCTGCCGCCGGGCGCACGCACGACGACGACCGATTCGAGCACGAAGTTCCTGGCCGGCGCACCGGCCGGCAGCACGGTGACCGGCGAGTGCACGCCGTTTCACCGCGGCCGCACGACGATGGTCTGGCAGACGCTGATCCGCAACGAGGCCGGAAAGCTCTGTGCGGTGGTCACGCAGACGCAACTGGTGATGGCCGGGAACTGAGGGTTCGCCGGCGACCCGGCCGTCCGGGATCGATGCGTTCGCTTCGCCGGACGGCGCCGCTGCGCTTGCCGAGCTTGCGTTCGGCTCGACCTTGATTATGATCGGGGCGCGCGCCATGCCCCGCATCCTGGAAGAGACACCACCATGACCGTATCGACGCCGTCGGCCGCGAAAGCGACGGACGCACCCGACGCTGCCGCCGGTCGCGCGCAGCCCGCGCACTACCGCTTCTGGCCGCAGCGCGTGCCCTACGAAGTGCCGGTGCCCGAGACGACGCTCTGGTACAACCTCGAAGTGTCGGCGCGTCGCTATCCGGACCGGACCGCGCTGCTCTTCTTCGGCCGCCGGATCCGCTACGCCGAGCTGAAATCGCAGGCCGAAACGCTGGCCGGCTGGCTGCAGCACGACGCCGGCGTGAAGCCGGGCGACCGGGTGCTGCTGATGATGCAGAACTCGCCGCAGTTCGTGATCGCGTTCTATGCGATCGTCCGCGCCGGGGCTGCGGTGGTGCCGGTGAACCCGATGAGCCGCGCCGACGAACTCGCTCACTACATCGCGGACCCGTCGGCGCGCGTCGCGATCTGTGCCGGCGACCTGCTGGAACACATGCTGCGCGGCGACGAGCAGTTGCCGGCCGAACAGCGGCTGACCCGCCTGCTGGTCAGCCGCTACGCCGACCTGATGCCGGCGCAACTCGATCCCGCAGAGCAGCCGCCGGCCGCCTGGAACGACTGGCTGGACGCCGCACCCGAGCTGCCGGCGCACGGCACGCGCTGGTCCGATGCGATGGCGCTCGGTCGCGTGCCGGCGCCGGATCGCGGCGGCGCCGACGACCTCGCCGCCGTCTGCTACACGTCGGGCACGACCGGCCGGCCCAAGGGCTGCATGCACACGCACCGGACGATCGGGCACAACACCGTCGCAGGCGGCCTGTGGACGCACGCCAGCGTCGCCGACGTGAGCCTCGGCGTCGTCCCGATGTTCCACATCACCGGCATGCAGTACGCGGTGCACATCCCGATCTGGCTCGGTTCGACGAACGTCGTCATGCCGCGCTGGGATCGCGAGCTGGCCGGCCGGATCATCTCGCGCCATCGGGTCACGAGCTGGACGAACATCCCGACGATGATCATCGACCTGCTCGGCAGTCCGAACATCGCGCAGTACGACCTGAGCAGCCTGCAACAGCTCGGCGGCGGCGGTGCGGCGATGCCGCAGGCGGTCGCTGCCCGGCTCGAGCAGCAGTTCGGGCTCAAGTACATGGAAGGCTACGGGCTGACCGAGACGGCGGCGCCCTCGCACTCGAATCCGCCGCAGGCGCCGAAGCAACAGTGCCTGGGCATCCCGTTCGTCGGCACCGATGCGCGCGTCGTCGATCCGGTCACGCTGCAGGAGCTGCCGCAGGGCGAAACGGGCGAGATCGTCGTCCACGGCCCGCAGGTCTTCAAGGGCTACTGGCAGCGGCCGGCCGATACCGAGGCCGCGTTCTTCGAGCTCGACGGCAAGCGGTTTCTCCGTACCGGCGATCTGGGCCGCATCGACGAGGACGGCTATTTCTTCATCACCGACCGGCTCAAGCGGATGATCAACGCCAGCGGCTACAAGGTCTGGCCGGCGGAGGTCGAGACGATGCTGTTCAAGCACCCGGCAGTGCTCGAAGCCTGCGTGATCGGCACCCGCGACCCGTATCGCGGCGAATCGGTCAAGGCGGTAATCGTGCTGCGCGACGAAGCCCGCGGCTCGACCAGCGCCGACGACATCCGCAGCTGGGCGCGCGAACACATGGCGGCGTACAAGGTCCCGCAGGTCGTCGAGTTCGTCGACAGCCTGCCCAAGTCGGGCTCGGGCAAGGTCATGTGGCGCCTGCTGCAGGAGAAGGAGAGCGAGCAGCCGGGTGCCGGCCAATGAGGCGGGTACGCAAGCTGCCCGCCGATCCGGCCGTCCCCGACGGCGAGCTCGACGGCGACCAGGACCGACTGGCCGTGCTGATCGACGCGGACAACGCGCACGCCGGCATCATCGACGGGCTGCTCGCCGAAATCGCACGCTACGGCGTCGCGAGCGTCAAGCGGATCTACGGCGACTGGACGCAGCCGCAGCTCGGCAGCTGGAAGAAGGTGCTGCTCCAGCATTCGATCGTGCCGGTCCAGCAATTCGGCTACACGAAAGGCAAGAACGCGACCGACAGCGCGTTGATCATCGACGCGATGGACCTGATGTACACGCGCCGCTTCGACGGCTTCTGCCTGGTCTCGAGCGACAGCGACTTCACGCGGCTGGCCTCGCGGCTGCGCGAGGAAGGGCTGATCGTCTACGGCTTCGGCGAACGCAAGACGCCGGCGCCGTTCGTCTCGGCCTGCGACCGCTTCGTCTACACCGAGGTGCTGCGCGCGCAGGGCGCGCGGGCGGGCGTTCCGGCCGAGAACGGCGACAAGCGGACGGCGGCCGAGACGAGCGCGACGGAAGGCGCGGTGTCGCAGGCGCAGGCGGCCGCGGGCGGCAAAGCCCGGTCCGCCACGTCGGCCGGCCCGGTGGCCGGGATCCTGCCGGCCTCCGGCGCAACGGCCGGCCCGCCGCCCGGGACACCGGCGGGCGGGGCCGCGAAGGGCACGGCACCGCAAACCGCGGCCAACGGCAGCGAGGCTGCGTTGCCGGCCGAGGACACGCGCGCGCTGGTCGAGATGATCGTCAACGCGATCGACGCCGTCTCCGACGACAGCGGCTGGGCCGGCCTCGGTGCGGTCGGCAGCACGATCACGAAGCTGCGTCCCGACTTCGATTCCCGGCTCTACGGGCACCGCAAGTTCAGCGACCTCGTCCGCTCGATGCCCGATCGCTTCGAACTCGAGGAACGGGCGACCGGCGCGGGCAAGTCGATCTTCGTGCGGCTGGCACCCCGGCCCGCGCCCGCTCGCAAACGCTCGACACGTGCGCGCAAGGCGCCGGCCTGACGTCACGCGGGCGGCCTCGCCCCGGATCTCGCTCGGCGGCGTCGGGACTTCGGGCGTGGACGAGCGCTCGCGCGCCACGAACCCGAAACGGTCACCCTGGAGACACGATGACGACTGAACTGTGGCGGCTCGATGCCGCGGAACTCGCGCAGGGCATCCGCACGCGACGCTTCTCGAGCCGCGAGGTCACCGCGGCGGCGCTCGCACGGCTCGAAGCGGTCAATCCACGGATCAATGCGGTCGTCGACGTGCTCGCCGAACAGGCGATGGCCTCGGCCGAGGCGGCCGATCGTGCGGTGGCCGAAGGCCGCGCGCTCGGCCCGCTGCACGGCGTGCCGATCACGATCAAGATCAACGTCGACTTCCGCGGCCGTCCGACCAGCAACGGCATCGTCGCGCTGCGCGACGCGATCGCCAGCGACAACGCACCGGTCGTCGACAACCTGCTGAACGCCGGCGCGGTCGTCATCGGGCGAACGAACACGCCGGCTTTCTCGATGCGCTGGTTCACCGACAACGAGCTGCACGGACGCACGCTGAACCCCTGGGATCCGGCGCGCACGCCCGGCGGCTCGAGCGGCGGCGCGTCGGCGGCGGTGGCCGCCGGCATCGGCGCGATCGCCCATGGCAACGACTTCGGCGGCTCGGTCCGTTATCCGGCCCATTGCACCGGCGTCTACGGCCTGCGTCCGTCGTTCGGACGCGTGCCGGCCTTCCTGCCCAGCGCGAAGGACGAACGTTCGCTCAGCGGGCAACTGATGTCGGTGCAGGGGCCGCTGGCGCGCAGCGTACGCGACCTGCGGCTGGCGCTGGCGGCGATGTCGGCCGGCGACGCCCGCGACCCGTGGTGGGTGCCGGCGCCGCTCGCCGGTCCGGCGCCCGCGCGCCCGTTGCGCGTGGCCTACACCGTCTCGTCGGCCGGTGTGCCGGCGCAGCCCGCAATCGCCGATGCCGTGCGCCGGGCCGCGGGCTGGCTCGCCGACGCCGGCTACGCAGTCGAGGAGATCGATCCGCCGGACATGGCCGAGGCGGCCACGCTGTGGGAAGAAATCGTGCATGGCGAGGCTCTGCTCTTCATGGCCGGCGCCATCGAGCAGATGGCCGACGAAGCGATGCGCAGGGCCTGGCGCTTCGCGTCGGCGAACACGCCCGAACCCGACGCCATCGGCCACATGAAGCGGCTCGCACGCCGCACGACGCTGATCCGTCGCTGGCAACTGTTCATGCAGCGCCATCCGCTGGTGCTGATGCCGGTGTCGGCCGAACCGCCCTTCCCGCAGGGGCTCGACGTCGAGGACCAGGCCGGCATGAACCGCGTGTTGCGCGCGCAGAAGCCGCAGTTCGCCGTGCCGCTGCTCGGGCTGCCGGCCGTCGCCGCGCCGACCGGCGTGCTTGCGGGCGACGAGCGCAGCGAACGTGGCGAGCGCGGCGATGGGGCTGACGGAGCCGGAGGCGCGGCCGGCGCACGCTTGCCGATCGGCGTGCAGCTCGTCGGGCCGCGTTTTCGCGAGGATCTGCTGCTCGAGGCCGCCGAAGTGCTCGAAGCGCGCTTTCCGTCGCCGACCCCGATCGATCCGCTCGGGTAGTTCCGGGGCCGGGTCTCAGATCTCCGCCGGATCGACGTCCAGCGCCCAGTGCACGTTGCCGGCGATCTCGCGCAGCCCGGGCAGCCAGAGGTCGAGCAGACGGTGCAACGGCGGCCGCGCCGCGCTTTCGACCAGCAGCTGCGCGCGCTCGCGGCCGGCCAGCCGGCTCATCGTCATCGGCACCGGGTCGAGCACGGCCGGGCGTACCTGCGAGTCGAACGCCGGGTCGGCGTCGAGCAGCGCCTGTCCGCGATCGCGCGCCGCGGCCAGGAAAGCCAGTGCATCGGCCTGTGTCGCGGCCTCCGCGCGCAGCAACGCCTGATGGCGCCACGGCGGTAGCCCGGCCTGCTGGCGCTCGGCCAGCTGCCAGTCGGCGAAACCGTCGTAGTCGTGTCTCGCCAGGTAGGCGAACAGCGGGTGCTCGGGAAAGCGCGTCTGCAGCAGCACGCGGCTCGCTCTGGCGTCTCGGCCGGCCCGGCCCGCCACCTGCATCAGCGTCGCGAACAGTCGCTCCGGCGCGCGGTAGTCGGCCGCGAACAGGCCGCCGTCGCAATCCACGGCGACGACCAGCGACAGACGCCGGAAGTCGTGCCCCTTGGCCAGCATCTGCGTGCCGACGAGGATGTCGAGCTCGCCTGCATGCGCCGAATCGAGCAGCCGACGCGCTGCGCCGCGCCGGCTGGCGACGTCGCGGTCGAGCCGGCCGATCCGCGCGCCCGGGAACAGTTCGGCCAGCCCCTCTTCGAGGCGCTGCGTACCGCGGCCGATCGCCTGCAGATCGATGTCGCCGCAATCGGGACAGCTTCTCGGAACGCCTTGTTCGCCACCGCAATGATGGCAGACCAGCCGGTAGCGGTTGGCCGCGGCCGTGCGCGCCGGCCCGATCCGGTGCATGACCCGATAGGCCGAGCAGTCCTGGCAGCGGCTGAGCCAGCCGCATTGCAGGCAACCGAGCACCGGGGAATAGCCGCGACGATTGATGAAGACCAGCGCCTGCTCGGCACGCGCAAGGGCCTCGCCGATCGCTTCGATCGCCGCCGGCGCCAGGTCGTGACGCAGCGTCTTGCCGCGCAGGTCGAGCGTCTGCGGCGTCGGCAAGGCCGCGCCGCCGATCCGGTCGGGAAGCCGAAGCAGACGGTAGCGCTCGCGGCGCGCCGACAGCCAGCTCTCGAGCGAGGGCGTGGCCGAACCGAGCACGATCGGGATTCCGCGCTGCGAAGCCGCCACGATCGCCAGGTCGCGGGCCGAGTAGCGGACCCCCTCCTGCTGCTTGTACGAGGGATCGTGTTCCTCGTCGACGACGATCGCCGCCAGGCGCGGCAGCGGGGCCAGCACGGCCAGCCGGGTCCCGACGACGACGCGCGCGCGCCCTTCGACGGCCGCCAGCCAGTGCGCTGCACGATCGCCGTCGGCCAGGTCGCTGTGCAGCACGGCCACGCGTTCGCCGGGAAATCGCGATGCGAGCTGCCCGGCAAGCTGCGGCGTCAATGCGATCTCGGGCACGAGCAGCAGCACCTGCGCGGTTTCGTCCCGGGCCAGGAAGCTCGCCAGCCACTGCAGGTAGACCTCGGTCTTGCCGCTGCCCGTGACGCCGTGAAGCAGGCTGACCGAGAATCCGGTGTCCGAGGACAGCGCCGCCAGGGCCTCGCGCTGCGCCGGGCTCGGTTCGCGCGTCGTGCCGGAGAAAACCGGCCCCGATGCGCTTGCCTCGCCGGTGCTCGGGATGTCGGAGCCGCTCGTATCGGCGCCCGACGCGGTGGCTACGGTATCGAAGCGCCGACGCGCGCGCTCGAAGACCGAGCCGCGCGCGCGCGCCGAAGGGGGTGTTCTCAGCAGCTTCGGCACGGCCGGCAAAGCGACCTCGCCGGCCCCACGATGGTAGTAGTCGGCGGCGAAGCGCACCAGGCGCAGCCAGTCGGCCGGCGCCGGCGGCGCGTCGGCGAGCGGTGCGTCGATTGGCCGGATTCGATCGGGACCGAGTTCGCTGCGCTCGGCCAGTTCGAGCACCAGTCCGATCCTGCGCCCGCGCCCCCAGGGGACGACGACCCAGCTACCCGGACCGATCGCCGTCTGCTCCGGCGGGAGGCGATAGTCGAACCAGGCTGCGCCGAGCTGTGCCATCGGGAGGTCGAGCGCCACCCGCGCGTAGCGCGGCGCCAGCTGCCCGGGCCGGTCCGAAATTTCCGTCATCGGACCGCGAGCTTTTTGGCGCGACTCGGCGGGATCGAAATCGGAACCCGGATCTCATCGGCCGAAACGCCTAATACATGAGATTGCACTTTAAGTTCGACCATCAACTATCGGGCTCGGAAGCAGATTTACAGGTAGTGCACAAAAGCTGTGGATAAATCTGTGGGAAAACCGGGAGGATCGTCGCCAAACGCCTGATTTTCCGTGCCCTCCGGTCGGTTGCCCTTTTTTTGGTCAACTCGAAGCCCATAAGAATCAACTACTTACGAGACACTTGACAACAAGATGAAGTCGAAGGCGGGTTCGGTCTCGGTTTAGCCAAAACTGTGCATAAGTCAGCCGGCGGTCCGCGTGGCAGCAGGCATCTGGAGCCCGCCCCGAGCCGCCGTTCGTCCTGCACGAACGGCCGCCCGTCGGCCGACGAGCGGCAATCGCCGCGATCGGCCGGCCGTATGGGTTAAGGCGAATTCCCGTATCGACCGTGGGGGATGCGCCTGTCGTCGGCGGCCCGGAGGGGCAAGACCGATCAGGCGCGGCTGCGCAGCTCGCGACTGTAGCGGTGTACCGCCTCGACCAGAGCGCTGACGTTTTCGGGAGGCGTGAACTGCGAAATGCCGTGCCCCAGGTTGAACACATGGCCGCTGCCTTCGCCCGGCGCGCCGAAGCGGTCGAGCACGCGCCGCGCTTCGGCGCCCACCTGTTCGGGCTCCGCCATCAGCGCCATCGGGTCGAGGTTGCCCTGGATCGCGCAGCGCGCTCCGATCCGCGCGCGCGCCTGGCCCGGATCGACGGTCCAGTCGATGCCGACCGCATCGCATCCGGTATCGGCGATCTGCTCGAGCCAGAGTCCGCCGCCCTTGGTGAATACGATCGTCGGCACGCCGTCCCCGGCCTGCGTGCGTAAGGCCTCGAGCACCCGGCGCGTATACGCGAGCGAGAAGCGCTGGAACGCGCCGTCGGCCAGAACGCCGCCCCAGGAGTCGAAGATCATGATCGCCTGGGCACCGGCCTCGACCTGCGCGTTCAGGTAGGCGGCCACCGCCTCCGCATTCACGGCCAGGATCCGCTCGAGCAGGTCGGGCCGGCGGTACAGCATCGTCTTGATCTGTCGGAAGTCCGAACTGCCGCCGCCTTCGACCATGTAGCAGGCCAGCGTCCACGGACTGCCCGAGAAGCCGATCAGGGGCACCCGGCCGTCGAGCGCGCGCCGGATCGTGCGCACGGCGTCGGTCACGTAACGCAGTTCGCCGCCCGGGTCGGGTGCCGCGAGCTTCGCGATGTCGGCCTCGTCGCGCAACGGGCGCTCGAATCGCGGACCTTCGCCTTCGGTGAAACGAAGCCCCAGCCCCATCGCATCCGGGATCGTCAGGATGTCCGAAAACAGGATGGCCGCGTCGAGCGGGAAGCGCTCGAGCGGCTGCAGCGTGACCTCGCAGGCCAGTTCCGGCGACGTGCACAGCGCCATGAAGCTGCCGGCGCGGCTGCGCGTGGCCTTGTATTCGGGCAGATAACGGCCCGCCTGGCGCATCAGCCAGATCGGCGTATAGGGGGTCGGTTCGCGCCGAAGCGCGCGCAGGAAGGTGTCGTTGGCTAGCGGTTTCACGTCCGGATTCTACTCTGCCAGGGCCGTGACCGTCGCCGACCGGAACTCCATGTAACCGAGCACTGCCGTGATGACCAGCGTTCCGACGACCAGGAGCCACGGGTCGATGATCCACAGCAGCAGCGGCACCGCGTAGTAATAGGCTCGCAGCCCTTGCGTGAAGTTCAGCCCGGCCAGTTCGTTGAGCCGCGAGGCCATGCGGATCAGCCGCTCGTCGGGCGCCTGGCCGGCTCCGCACGCGGGGAACGCACCGATGACGATGTTGACGAGGTTGAACTGGCGCAGCGACCAGCTGAAGCGAAAGAACGCGTAGACCAGCACCAGCGTCAGCACGAGCAGCTTGGCCTCGACCAGTTCCTGCGTGACGCGCACGCCGAACGGAAGCCTGCGCATCAGCTCGACGACCTCGACGCTGCGTTCGATCGTTCCCATCAGCGCGAAGCTCGCGCCGATCACCAGCAGCGTCGTCGACGAGAAGAAGGTCGCGCTCTGCATCAGGTTGCCGATCAGCCCGACGTCGGCGATCCGGGCGTCGCGCAGGTAGGCCTCGCGCATCCAGGTGCGCCGGAAGTGGGCCATCGACGCCATCAGGTTCGGACGGCGGTCTCCGACGCGTTCGGCGAAGAAGCCGTAGCCGAGGCAGACCAGCGCCCACAGCGCAAGCGCCGCCCAGTCGAGGAAAGCGAACGAGTACAAGGGAGCCGCCGAAGGGGACCGTTGCGCCGCGATTCGCTCGGCCGACGGCGCCCCGCCTGCCCGTCAGTGATCGTGTTCTTCGTTCGGGTCGTAGATCGGCTTGCCGTCGGTGAACAGGTACTCCCTGAGTTCCTTCGACAGGACGCCGTCTCGTCTGCGAATCCACTCGAGCACCATCGCCGCGTGCTCCTTCTCCTCGTCGCGGTTGTGCTCGAGGATCCGCTTGAGCTCCGGATCCTTGCAGGCGTCGACGCGCTGGTTGTACCAGTCGACGGCTTCGAGTTCTTCCATCAGCGAAACGATCGCGCGATGCATGTCGCGGGTTTCGTCGCTGAGTTCGCCGATCGGCTCGTGATACCCCTCGCTTGCCATCTGCCTGCCCTCCTGTGGTTGAAATCTGCGACCGGATCAGCGATGCATTTCGCCGGCGCGCTCCGGCTGGTAGACGACCTCGACGATCCGCACCTTGATCGGTTTGCCGCCCGGGCCCGGCCACGAAATCCGATCGCCGGTGGAAAGGCCGAGCAGCGCGCTGCCGACCGGAGCGAGCACCGAGATCCGCCCCGCGTTGCCGTCGGCGTCCTTGGGATAGACGAGCGTGTAGCTGAATTCCTCGCCGGTCTCCTCGAGAGCGAACCGCACGGTCGAATTCATCGTGACGACGGTGGGCGGAATGTCCTTGGGCTCGACGATCTCGGCCCGGTCGAGCTCGGCCTGGAGGTTCGCCTTTCCCGGCATCGCGCTGTCGGGCAGGGAATCGAGCAAGGCCTCGAGTCGATCGTAGTCGAGCGAGGTCAGGACGATCACGGGTTTGGACGGCTGGTTCACGGGTCTTCCTGTTCGAGGCGCGACCGATTCGCGCTCATCGCCCAATGATACTGGCGTGTGGGGGCCTAGAGGCGGTCGCAGCATGGGGGAAGGGGTCGCGAAAGACCGCCTCGGTCCGCTCGATGCGCGCCTGCGGGTGCAATGAAAAACACCCGCGCGAAGGCGGGTGTTCTTCGCATCGGGCCGGCGGGCGCCGGCTCCGCCGGATGTTCGCGAGCTTACTTGCGGCTGCGGTACTTGCGCAGCGCCTGGATCTGCGCGATCGCTTCGGCGAGTTCGGCCTGCGCTTTCGCGTAGTCGATTTCGCCCTTGCGATTGCTCAGCGCTTCTTCGGCCGCCTTGCGGGCTTCGTTGGCCTTCGCCTCGTCGAGATCCCGTCCGCGGATCGCCGTGTCGGCGAGCACGGTGACCCGGTTCGGCTGCACTTCGAGGATGCCGCCGGCCACGAAGACGAACTCTTCTTCGGCCTGGCCCGCGACCTTGATGCGCACGGCACCCGGACGAATGCGCGTGATCAGCGGCGTGTGCTGCGGATAGATCCCCAGCTCGCCGCTTTCGCCCGGCAGAACGACGAACTCGGCCTTGCCCTCGAAGATCGAGGCTTCCGCACTGACGACGTCAACGTGAATGGTAGTCATGTTTTCCCCGGGAAGGATCGGTCTCTAAAGCGAAGGGCGACGGTGTCGCATGGACACCCTTCCCCCTTCCCCCTTCTCTTCCCCTCACTGCATCGTCTTGGCTTTCTCGAACGCCTCTTCGATCCCCCCGACCATGTAGAACGCCTGTTCGGGCAGCGCATCGCACTCGCCGTTGACGATCATCTGGAAGCCGCGGATCGTGTCGGCGAGCGAAACGATCTTGCCCGGCGAACCGGTGAAGACCTCGGCCACGTTGAACGGCTGCGACAGGAAGCGCTGGATCTTGCGCGCGCGGGCCACGGCCAGCTTGTCTTCGGGCGACAGCTCGTCCATGCCGAGAATCGCGATGATGTCGCGCAGTTCCTTGTAGCGCTGCAGCGTTGCCTGCACCTGGCGCGTGGTGTTGTAGTGCTCTTCGCCGATGACGTTCGGGTCGAGCTGGCGCGACGTGGAGTCGAGCGGGTCCACGGCCGGGTAGATGCCGAGCGCCGCGATGTCGCGCGACAGGACGACGGTGGCGTCGAGGTGGCCGAAGGTCGTGGCCGGCGACGGGTCGGTCAGGTCGTCGGCCGGAACGTAGACGGCCTGGATCGACGTGATCGAGCCGGTCTTCGTCGACGTGATGCGCTCCTGCAGCTTGCCCATCTCCTCGGCCAGCGTGGGCTGGTAGCCGACCGCCGAAGGCATCCGGCCGAGCAGCGCCGAAACTTCGGTACCGGCCAGCGTGTAGCGGTAGATGTTGTCGATGAAGAACAGGATGTCGCGGCCTTCGTCGCGGAACTTCTCGGCCATCGACAGGCCGGTCAGCGCGACGCGCAGGCGGTTGCCCGGCGGTTCGTTCATCTGGCCGAAGACCATCGCGACCTTGTCGAGCACCTTCGACTCTTCCATCTCGTGATAGAAGTCGTTGCCCTCGCGCGTGCGCTCGCCGACGCCGGCGAACACCGAATAGCCGCCGTAGCTCTTCGCGATGTTGTTGATCAGCTCCATCATGTTGACCGTCTTGCCGACGCCGGCGCCGCCGAACAGGCCGATCTTGCCGCCCTTGGCGAACGGGCAGATCAGGTCGATGACCTTGATGCCGGTGGGCAGCAGCTCGACCGAGGGCTTCAGCTCCTCGAAGCTGGGCGGCTGCTGGTGGATCGCGCGGCGCTCTTCGGTCGCGATCGGACCGGCCTCGTCGATCGGGCGGCCGAGCACGTCCATGATGCGGCCCAGCGTCGCCGAGCCGACCGGCACCGAGATCGGCGCCCCGGTCGCCTTGACCTTCATGCCGCGGCGCAGGCCGTCGGACGAACCCATCGCGATCGTGCGGACGACGCCGTCGCCGATCTGCTGCTGCACCTCGAAGGTCAGGCCCTTCTCGGCCAGGCTGTTTTCGGCGCTGTCTTCGAGAAGCAGCGCATCGTAGACCTTGGGCATCGCTTCACGAGGAAACTGGATGTCCACCACAGCGCCGATGCACTGAACGATTTGACCCTGTGCCATCTTATGCTCGCCTAATAAATATCTGTTGTGCGTTCGTGTTCGCGAAATGTCGTGTCGGCAATGTCGCGGGTGTGTCGCGTCAGACGGCAGCCGCGCCGCCGACGATCTCCGACAGTTCCTTCGTGATCGCCGCCTGCCGCGCCTTGTTGTAGGACAGCTGCAGGTCGTCGATGACCTTCTTCGCGTTGTCCGACGCGGCCTTCATCGCGACCATCCGGGCGCTTTGCTCGGACGCCATGTTCTCCGCCACCGCCTGGAACACCAGCGACTCGACGTAGCGCAGGAGCAACTCGTCGAGCACGCTCTGCGCGTCGGGTTCGTAGATGTAGTCCCACGAGTAGTCGCGCGAATCCTCTTTCATCCGTTCTTCGGACAGCGGCAGCAGCTGCTCGAGCACCGGCTCCTGCTTCATCGTGTTGATGAAGCGCGTGTACGCGATGTAGACCGCGTCGAGCTCGCCTTCGCCGTAGGCGTCGAGCAGGATCTTGACCGGACCGATCAGCTTGTCGAGGTGCGGCGTGTCGCCGAGCTGCACGATGTGCGAAACGACCGGCACGCCGATCCGCGACAGGAAGCCGAAGCCCTTGTTGCCGATCGCCGTGGCGCGCACCTTGACGCCGCCCTGCTCGAGTTCGCGAAGCCGGTTCGTGACCAGGCGCAGCACGTTCGTGTTCAGGCCGCCGCACAGGCCCTTGTCGGTCGACACGACGATGATGCCGACGTTGCGGACCTCGTCGCGCTTGATCAGGAACGGATGCTGGTAGTCGGCGTTCGCACCGGCCAGGTGGGCCGCGATGTTGCGCACCTTGTCGGCATACGGACGCGAATGGCGCATGCGGTCCTGCGCCTTGCGCATCTTGGACGCGGCGACCATCTCCATCGCCTTCGTGATCTTGCGCGTGTTCTGTACGCTCTTGATCTTCGTCCGGATCTCTTTACTGCCGGCCATCTAGTTTCCTCGGAAGACTGGTCGCGCGCCGACGGGCGGCGCGCCCCACTGCGACGCGACGTTCAGTACGCACCCGACTTCTTGAAGTCCTTCATCAGCGTGTGCAGCTGTTCTTCGACTTCCTTCGAGAACTTCGCGTCGCGCGCGATCGTCTCGACCAGCGATCCGTACTTGGTCTTTGCGAATTCGCGCATCGCGCGTTCGGCGTCGAGCGCCTTGCCCACCTCGATGTCGTCGAAGTAGCCGTTGTTGACCGCGAACAGCGTCAGCGCCATCTCCCAGACCTGCAGCGGCTGGTACTGCGGCTGCTTCATCAGTTCGGTGACCATGCGCCCGCGCTCGAGCTGACGGCGCGTCGTGTCGTCGAGGTCCGAGGCGAACTGCGCAAACGCCGCCAGTTCGCGGAACTGCGCGAGCGCCAGGCGCACGCCGCCGCCCAGCTTCTTGATGATGTCGGTCTGCGCCGCACCGCCGACCCGCGATACCGAGATACCGGCGTTGATCGCAGGACGGATACCGGCGTTGAACAGGTCGGTCTCGAGGAAGATCTGTCCGTCGGTGATCGAGATCACGTTGGTCGGAACGAAGGCGGAGACGTCGCCGGCCTGCGTTTCGATGATCGGCAGCGCGGTCAGCGAACCGGCGCCGTGATCCTCGTTCAGCTTGGCCGAACGCTCGAGCAGGCGGGAGTGTAGGTAGAACACGTCGCCCGGGTAGGC
>JAAZBL010000471.1 GCA_012513825.1 Limnobacter sp.
CGGATTCAGAGCGCCCGCACCTGCGACAGCAGCTGCTCGTCGGAGAAGGGCTTGGTCACGTAACCCTTCGCGCCGAGCATCTGGCCCCAGGCCTTGTCGGCCTTCTGGTCCTTCGCGGTGACGAGCACGACCGGGATGTCCTTCGTCGCGCTGTCGCCGCGCAGCGCCCGCGTGGCCGCAAAGCCGTCCATGCCGGGCATGTTGACGTCCATCAGGATCGCGTCGGGCTTGCAGCGCTTGGCTTCGGCGAGCGCATCGCTGCCGTTGTCGACACTGCTGACCTGGTAGCCGGCGCCCGAGAGCAGCTTCTCGAGCCGGCTGCGATCGACCTTGCTGTCTTCGACGATGAGGATCGTGCGGGCCATGGGCGGTACTTCCTTCGTTGGAGGGTTGGTCAGGTCCGGACCGGGTGGCCGGCATGCTGCGCGAGCACTTCGTGCAGCTGCGCCGGCTCGACCGGCTTGGTCAGGTAGGCATCGCAACCGGCCATCTTTCCGCGGATGCGATCGAAAGGAGAGGACTTGCTGGTCAGCATGATCACCGGCAGCCTGGTCAGGCCGCGCGTTCTCGCCTTGATCTGCTTGCAGCCCTCGTAGCCGTCGATGCCGGGCATCAGCACGTCCATCAGCACGCAGGCGAAGGCGGACCTCGCCACCACGTCGACCGCCGCCTGCGCGCTGGCCGCCTCGACGACCTGGAAGCCGCGCGCCTCGAGCTGCGACCGGAGGTAGGCGCGTACGGCGAGACTGTCGTCGACGACGAGCACAGGCAGCGCCGCAGACGCGGCGTCACTGGAGGCAGGCGACGCGGGGCTCGTCGAGGCGACGGCACGCGAGGGCGCGGGAGTGCGATCCGTCGGTCCTTTCTCCAGCGCACGCGCGAGCAGCATCGGCAGGATCGGCCACTGTACGGGGCGACGCACGAGCGTATGGCCGTTGCGCGCGCTCTCGCCGTCGACCCAGATCACGGCCTTCGCGGCCAGCGAGGCCTGGCGCTGCGCCCACTGCGTCGCCTCCGAGTCGGCGGCATCGATCATCACGACGTCGGCCGATGCGACGTCGGACTCGGCAAGCAGTTGCAGGCGCGGTGTTCGGCGCTGCGACAGCCTCACCGTTCCCTCGAGCAGGTTGCGCTCGATGGCACTGAAGCCGCGGACCACGAGCTTCAGCGCCGGTGCGTCGCTGGCGACGGTGGGCGTCGCGGGATTGCCGGTGGCGGCTCCGACCTGCGCCGGCATCGCACCCGACGGTGCAGGTCTCGTCGCCGGGCGGCCTGGCGCCGAAGGACCGGCTGGCATCGGGGAACCGGCTGGCATCGAGGGGCCGGGATGAACCGACGAGCCAGGATGAACCGACGAGCCGGGATGAACCGCCGGGCGAGGTGGGGTCGTCGGGCGAGGCGGGATCGTCGGGCGGAGCGGCATCGCCGGGCGCGGCGGCATCGGCAGCGGCCGGCCGGCGGACGTCGCGGTGCGCGGCTCGTGTCGCGCAGGCGTGGGAGCGACAGCCTTGCCGTCGTGCCCGGGTCCTCCTGTGAACCGAATCGTCACCGCACTCGTCCTTGTCTGCTCCGCATGGCCGCCTTCTTCTCGGCAGCCGTCGGCGAACCATACTGAGCAGAGCCGACGTAGGGACTCGAGCGCTGACGATCGGTGAGATGGGGGAGTCGAGTGGCGGAGGCCGTGAATTAGTTCACGCGGTTCTGGTCCGGTCGAAACGGCGGCTGCACAGCCGGCAAGCCTTCCATTCCCTCCGCCGCCAACCTGACGTGCCGGACCGGCACCGCGAACTCGACGTCGAACTCCTCGAGCAGCGCCATGATCGCCAGATTGATCCGCTGCTGGACGTCGCGGTAGAAAGTAAAGTCGGAGTTGAGCACGAAGTAGACGAACTCGAATTCCAGGCCGTATTCGCCGAAGCTCGCCAGATGGCCGCGGTCGAAGCGCACCTGCTGTTGCTGCTCGATGATCGTGCGAACGCGCGCCGGAATCGCTTCGACCCGCTCGCGCTTCGTGCCGTAGGGAACGCGAAAGCCGAATACCACGCGACGCTCGGACATCCGTCCGTAGTTCCGGATCAGCTGGTTCAGCAGGTTCGTGTTCGAAATGATCAGCTGCTCGCCGCTCAGCGAGCGGATGCGCGTCGTCTTGATGCCGACGTAGTCGACGGTGCCGAGGTCGTTGCCGAAGGCGATGAACTGCCCGACCTCGAACGGCTTGTCCAGCCCGATCGACGCCGACGCGAACAGGTCGCTGATCATCGTCTGCGCCGCCAGTGCCACGGCGACGCCACCGACCCCGAGGCTGGCGACCAGCGCCGTGATGTTCACGCCCATGTTGGCGAGCACGAACATCAGCAGGATCGTCCAGACCATGACCTGCCCGACCCAGCCGAGCATCGCCGCCATGAC
>JAAZBL010000472.1 GCA_012513825.1 Limnobacter sp.
CGATCGACCTCCCCTGGATCGAGACCGGCGTGAACACGCCGGCCGAAGCCGCGCTCGTCGTGATCACGCTGATCTACGTGGTCGCCGGCTGGTTCAACCTGCGGATCCCCGACACCGGCGCACGCTATCGCCGGCAGCACCGCAACCCGCTGACACTGCTGCACAAGTTCGTGCGCGCGAACCGTCTGCTCTGGCGCGACAAGCTCGGGCAGATCTCGCTGGCGGTGACGACGCTGTTCTGGGGCGCGGGTGCGACGCTGCAGTTCATCGTGCTCGACTGGGCGCGGGTCAACCTCGGCATGCCGCTGAGCCAGGCGGCGATCCTGCAGGGCGTGTTCGCGCTCGGCATCGCCGGCGGCGCGATGTGGGCGGCGCGCGTCGTGCGCCTGCGCGACTCCCTGCGCGTGTTGCCGGTCGGCGTTGCGATGGGCCTGCTGGTGCCGCTGATGACCCTCGTGTCGACGCAGTGGATGGCATTTTCGCTGCTGATCGTCGTCGGCAGCATGGCCGGCTTCTTCGTCGTGCCGATGAATGCGCTGCTGCAGCATCGCGGCCACGTGCTGATGAGCGCCGGCCATTCGATCGCCGTGCAGAACTTCAACGAGAACCTGAACATCCTGCTGATGCTGGGCATCTATGCGCTGCTGATCCGCCTGGATCTCGGCGTGAACCTGATCATCCTGATGTTCGGCGCGCTGATCGCGCTGCTGATGATCGCGGTCATCCGGCTGCACCATGCCAACCAGCGCGAATTCGACTCGGTCGCGCTGATCGGCGAGCACAAGCACTAGGAGGCTTTACGGACCATGGGAACGCCTCGCGGCTGCTCGGCTAGGCGGGGTCCGGAACGCTGCTGCGCATTGCCAGCTGCAGGTCGACCCAGGCCTTCGCCTTGTCCTCGGGTTTGCGCAGCAGATAGGCCGGATGGTAGGTGACGACGACCGGGATCCGGCGGCTTGCGGCGTGATAGGCATGGACGCGCCCGCGCAGGCTCGTCAGCGAAGCCTCGGTGTCGAGCAGCGCCTGCGCGGCGACCCGGCCGACGACGAGGATCAGCCTCGGCGAGACGAGCTCGATCTGCCTTTGCAGGAACGGTTCGCAGCGCGCGGCTTCGTCGGGGCTCGGGTCGCGGTTGCCCGGCGGCCGGCATTTCAGCACGTTCGCGATGAACACTCCGCTGCGCCGCGACTTGCCGACGGCGGCCAGCATCGCGTCGAGCAGTTGGCCTGCCCTGCCCACGAAGGGTTCGCCGCGCCGGTCCTCCTCGGCGCCCGGCGCCTCTCCGAGCACGAACCAGTCGGCGCGTTCGTCGCCGACGCCGAACACGGTGTTGCTGCGGGATTTCCAGAGACCGCAGGCCTGGCAGGCGGCGACCATCTCGCGCAGCTCGGACCAGCCGCAGGTGGCGATCGCGGCGCGGCGCTGCTCGCTTGCAGCGTGCGGAAGCTCCTCCGGGATGCGGTCGACCGCAGGTGGCGTGGGGTCGACGGCGTACGCAGCCAGGTCGACGTCCGCCTGCTCCGAATCGCCGACATCCTCGGCCAGGCGCTCGCGCCGTTCCCAGTGCGGCCCGAGGCCGAGCGCGAGCCAGGCGCGCCGCTGGGCCTCATTCATCGTCGTGCTCCCGATCGC
>JAAZBL010000071.1 GCA_012513825.1 Limnobacter sp.
CTACGGCGACTTGCAAGACCGCGTCGAAGCGGCAGCCGGCCTGCTGGCGGCGCAGGGCATACGGCCGGGCGACGTGGTCGCGCTGCTGATGAAGAACAGCGCAGCCTTCATCGAGCTGGCGCTGGCCATCTCGCACGCCGGGGCCGTGCTGTTGCCGATCAACTACCGGCTCGGTGCCGACGAGGTCGCCTACATTCTGGGGCACGCCGGTGCCGCACTGCTGTTCTGCGACGAGGAACTCCGGGACGCCGCCGGAGCCGCCCGCTGCGTCGTCGTCGCCGAGCCGGCGCAAGCCGACAGCCGCGTGCTTGCGCAGGGGTGTGCTCCACTGCGGGAGCCGCACCCGAGCCGGCCCGACGACCTGTACCGGCTGATGTACACGTCCGGCACGACCGACCGGCCGAAGGGCGTGATCCATACCTACGCGAACTCGGCATGGAGATGCTTCGACCACATCTCGGCCCTCGGGTTGACCAGCGAGGATCGGCTGCTGGTCGTTGGGCCGCTGTATCACGTGGGTGCCTTCGATCTTCCGGGCCTGGCCGTGCTGGTGCAGGGCGGGATGCTCGCCGTGCTCAGGGAGTTCGAGGCCGAGGCGGCGCTGTCGCTGATCGAGCGCGAGCGCCTGACCGGCGGCTGGATGGCTCCGGTCATGCTCAACCGCGTGCTGGCACTGCCCGCGCGCGATCGCTTCGACGTCGGCAGCCTGCGCTGGCTGATCGGAGGCGGAGAGCGTACGCCCGAGGAGCGGATACGCGAGTTCGGTTCGCTGTTCGGCAACGCACGCTACATCGACGCCTACGGGCTGACCGAGTCGTGCTCGGGCGATACCTTGATGGAGGCCGGCAGGGAGCTCGAAAAGATCGGCTCCACCGGGCGTGCGCTCGCACACGTGCAGATCGCGATCATCGACGACGCCGGCAACGCACTTCCGGCAGGCGCGCACGGCGAGATCTGCCTGCGCGGCCCGAAGGTGACCCGCGGCTACTGGAAGGACCCGGAGAAGACCGCCGCCAGCTTCTTCGGGGACTGGTTCCGCACCGGGGACGTCGGTTATCTCGACTCCGAAGGTTTCCTGTACCTGACCGATCGCAAGAAGGACATGATCATCAGCGGCGGCGAGAACGTCGCCTCGTCGGAAGTCGAGCGCGTGCTGTACCAGTTGCCGCAGGTCGCCGAAGCGGCGGTGATCGGGCTGCCCGACGACCGCTGGGGCGAACGGGTGACGGCGGTCGTCGTGCTCGCCACCGGCAGCAGCCTGAGCTTCGACGAGTTGCGCGCTCACTGCGAAGGCAAGCTCGGCGGGTTCAAGACGCCGAAGCAGCTGGTCGTTCGCGATGCGCTGCCTCGCAATCCGTCGGGCAAGGTGCTCAAGCGCGTGCTGCGCGAAGAGCTCGCCGGCCTGACGCAGTGACGGCCGACCGGTCCGGTCAGCGAAGTTGACAGTCGCGATACCGGACCACTAGATTGATCGGCAGACACACGAGCGGCGCTTCGACCGTCGCCCGCCGCCGGAGGAGATGAGGCATGAGCCTGAGTGCCCGCCTGGGGCAGTTCGTGGCACAGCTCGAGGCAGACCATCTGCCTCCCGACGTGCTCCAAAAGGCCCGCAACTGCATACTGAACGGCTACGGCATCGCGCTGGGTTGCCACACGACGCCTTATGCACCCGTTGCCCGCCGGGCGGCCCTTGCGATGGACGGCGAACGCGACGCTGGCGCCACGCTGCTCGGCGACGGCCGCAAGACGTCGGTGGCCGGTGCCGTTCTGGCCAACGCCGCGCTGTTCCATGGTCGCGCACAGGAAGACACCTGCGGCGCCGGACATTTCGGCACGATCGTGCTGCCGCTGCTCACCGCGATGCTCGAGGTGCACCGGCTGCCGATGGACCGCTTCCTGCCTGCGCTGGTCGCGGGCTACGAGGCCGGCGGACTGCTCGAGCATGCGTACTCCCCGTCGTCGACGCCGTCGGGCCTGCGCGCGTCGCCGCTGTACGGTGTCGTCGCAGCGGCGGCCGCGGCCTCGCGCCTGCTCGCGCTCGATGCGCGACAGACCGGCGCGGCGCTCGCGAATGCCGCTTCGTTCGCCGGCGGGATCCTGCAGTCCTTCGAAGACGGCACCGACGAATGGCGCTACCAGGTCGGCGTCGCAGGCAGGCTCGGGTACGTGGCCGCGCAGCTCGCCGCAGCCGGCTCGGTGTCGGCGCCGCATGCCTTCGAAGGGCGCGCCGGCTTCGTGCCGGTATTCGCGCGCACCAGCTGCGACGTCGAGGCTCTGGCGGCCCGCCTCGGGCGCGACTGGTCGATCCACCGCGTGACGTTCAAGCCGTACCCGGTCTGCGCGTTCAACCAGACGCCGGTGATCGCGGCGCTGAAGCTGCGCGAGCGCATCGGCGGACGCAGCGTCGCGCGACTGCGGGTGCGGATGAACCCGTTCGAAGCCGGTTATGCCGGCATGGACGCGACCGGACCCTTCTCGAGCCTGTCCGGCACGCTGATGAGCATCCCGTTCTGCATCGCCAACACGCTGTGCAACGGCACGCCCACCGTGCGCAACATGACCACCTACGACGACGCGGCCGTGAAC
>JAAZBL010000072.1 GCA_012513825.1 Limnobacter sp.
GCCTACGATCGGATACCCGTCGCGCTGCTCGACGCGCTGAAGCGCACGGTGGCGTCGATCGCGGATTCGCATGCCGACAGCCCGATGCTTCCCGGCGACCCGGTGCTCGCCTTCCACTGGGACGCGCTGCGCTTCGTCGCGCTGGCCGAACAGTTCGGCAGCCACTCGCTGTTCGATGTCAGCTTCGCGCCGGCTCGGCCCGGCCAGGGCCGGACACGGGCTTCGGTGCTGTGCCTGCGCAACGTGGTTCCGGCGCCGCACCTGGCGGCGCGCCACGCTGCCGCCCATGCCAGCGTTCTGTTTTCGGGCACCTTGAGCCCGCCGGGTTTCTATCGGGAGACGCTGGGCCTGCCGGAGGGCACCGGCTGGATCGACGTCGATGCGCCCTTCGCGCCCGGTCAGTTGACCGTGCAGGTCGCCGATCACATTTCGACCCGCTACAACGACCGGGCGCAGTCGCTGCCGGCGATCGTCGAGCTGGTGGCCCGCCAGTACGCGCAGCAACCGGGCAACTACCTGTGCTTCTTCAGCAGCTTCGACTACATGCACCGTGTCGCCGAATGCCTGCAGCGCGAGCACCCGCACCTGCCCGTCTGGTCGCAGACGCCGTCGATGGACGCAGACGGCCGAAGCGCCTTCCTTGCACGCTTCACCGAGCAGGGCCGGGGCATCGGCTTCGCCGTGCTGGGCGGCGTGTTCTCCGAAGGCGTCGACCTGCCCGGCCAGCGCCTGATCGGCGCCTTCGTCGCCACGCTGGGGCTGCCGCAGCTCAATCCGGTCAACGAGCAGATGAAGCGCGCGATGGCTCGCCACTTCGGCGCGGGCAAGGCATACGACTACATCTATCTGTACCCCGGTTTGCGCAAGGTCGTGCAGGCCGCCGGGCGCGTGATCCGCAGCGAGCAGGATCGCGGCGTCGTGTTCCTGATCGACGACCGGTATCGGCGCGCCGAGGTTCGGGCCTTGCTGCCGCGGTGGTGGCGGGTCGGCGATCGTCGACGCGGCATGCAGGCCCGATCGGCGATTTCGCGACAGCCGCAAACGCGTATGATCGACGCGACCTGACTGCACGCGAGGAAGCCATGCACGCACTTGCCCTGCTGACGTTCGCGATTGCCGCCGCCACTGCACCGAGCCCTGCCGCCGCCGACGAACGAAGCTGCAACGGCGCGATCGGCCGCGTCGCGATCGACGACGACCTGCGGGTGCCGCGCGGCGGCAACTGCACGCTCGACGGCACGCGAATCGACGGCAACCTCGAGGTCGGCCGCGGGGCGACGCTGTCGGCCGCCGGGATCGACCTCGACGGCAACCTGCAGGCCGAGAACGCGGCCTCGGTCACGATCACCGGCTCGCGCGTCGACGGCAACATCCAGATCGAGCAGAGCGGCAGCGCCCATATCGCCGACAACCGGGTCGACGGCAACATCCAGCTTGAACGGAACGACGGCAGGCTGGTCGTCTCGCGCAACCGCATCGACGGCGATCTGCAGTGCAAGCAGAACCGCTCGCAGCCGGTCGGCGGCGGCAACACCGTCGACGGCGACAAGGAAGGTCAGTGCGCAGGGCTGTGAACGCCCGTCACTCCTTTTCCGGCTTCCGCATCGACGCCGGGACATTGCGCTGCTCGTGCAGTACACGCCAGACATCGATGCCGTCGGCTCGCCCGACGTAAAAAACGAGACAGGGGTATCGGGTCAGCGGCCGGCAGTGCGGAAGCTCGCGTTTCCGGACGTGTGATCATTGTCTTTGGCAGCCGGTGGAAAGAAGGTACGCTGCAATCACGAGAGACAGGCTGCGACCCGGAGCCCGCACCGGGTCGCGGCGCCGAACATTGCGACGATGGCGAAAGCCCGCTTCTGGACGATCTTCACCGCCCTGGCGGCCCTGGCCTGCGCAGGGCTCTGGTTCTATCCGCAGCTGCAGCAACGGATCGGTCTGTCGGCGTTCGAGACCGGGCGCTCGGCCAATGCCGAGCCTGTGCCCGACGCCGCGCCGACCGTCGTCGAGGCGGTGCCTGTCCGCGTCGAGACGGTCGTCGACGAGCTGCAGGCGGTCGGCACGCTGCGCCCGGACGAGGCCGTCACCGTGGCGCCCGAGATCGCCGGGCGCATCGAGCGCATTGCGTTTCGCGAAGGACAGAAGGTCGCGGCCGGCGACGTGCTGGTCGAGCTGGATACCGCGATCATGCGCGCCGAGCTCGCGAAGAGCCGCTCCGACCTGACGCTGGCGCGCGCCAATCACCAGCGCTCGGTCACGCTCGCGCGCGAAGGGATGGCGGCGCAGCGCACGCGCGACGAGTCGCTGGCCGCGTTGCAGACGGCCGAGGCCGCCGTCGCGCTGGCCGAGGCGAGGCTGCAGAAGATGACGATCCGCGCGCCGCTGTCCGGCGTGATCGGCTTGCGCTCGGTCAGCATCGGTGCCTATGTCGTGCCCGGGCAGGCGATCGTCGAGCTGGCCGCCGTCGACCCGCTCAAGCTCGAGTTCCGCGTACCCGAGCTCGCGCTGCTGTCGCTGCGCCAGGGCCAGCCGCTGCGGGTGACCGTCGACGCGCTGCCGGGCCGCAGCTTCGAGGGCACGATCTACGCGATCGACCCGATCGTCGATCCGGGCGGCCGGGCGATCCGGATGCGCGCGCGGATCCCGAACCCGGCGGGCGAGCTGTCGCCGGGACTGTTCGCCCGCGTGTCGCTGATCGTCGACCGCCGCGAAAACGCCGTGCTGGTTCCCGAATCGGCGGTCTTCGCCCAAGGGGGCCAGCACTACGTCTACCGCATCGTCCACCGGCATGCCCGGCTCACCGGTATCGAGCTCGGCACCCGCCGCCCCGGGCTGGTCGAAGTGCGCAGTGGCCTCGACCGCGACCAGCTCGTCGTCAGCGCCGGCCACCAGCAATTGCGCGACGGCGAGCGCGTCGAGATCCTCGCGCCGGGCGCCGGCGCATGACGGCGCGTGAACGGCTCGCAGCACGGTAGCAGCCAGCCGCGATGAACTTCTTCGAGTTCTTCATCCGGCGCCGCGTGTTCTCCACGGTGATCAGCCTGATCATCGTGCTGATCGGGCTGGTCTCGTACTCGCGGCTGAGCGTGCGCGAGTACCCGAACATCGACGAACCGGTCGTTTCGGTGCGCACCGACTATCTGGGGGCCAGCGCCGAGATCATCGAGACGCAGGTCACGCAGGTGCTCGAAGGCTCGATCGCCGGCATCGAGGGCATCGAGGCGCTGACTTCGAGCAGCGAGTCCGAACGCAGCCAGATCACCGTGCGCTTCCGGCTCGGCACCGATCCCGACGTCGCAGCCAGCGACGTGCGCGACCGGGTCGCGCGCGTGCGCGGCCGCCTGCCCGACGAGATCGAGGAGCCGGTCATCGCGAAGGTCGAGGCCGACGCGCAGTCGATCATCTTCATCGCGCTGACCAGCGACCGGGCGCGCACCGTCGAAATCTCGGACTACGCCGACCGCTTCATCCGCGACCGGCTGCAGACGATTGCCGGCGTCTCCGAGGTGAGGATCTTCGGCGAGCGCCGCTATGCGATGCGCATCTGGCTCGACCGGGCCCGGCTGGCCGCCTACCAGTTGACCGTCCAGGACGTCGAGGAAGCGCTGCGCCAGCAGAACGCCGAGATCCCGTCGGGCCGGATCGAGAGCCTCGACAGCGAATTCACCGTGCTGTCGCGCACCGGCCTCGTCACGCCCGAGCAGTTCCGGCGGATCGTCGTCAAGGACGCCGACGGATTCGCCGTGCGGCTCGGCGAGCTTGCCACCGTCGAGCTGGGCCCGCAGGACGAACGCCGGGTCACCCGCTACAACGGCGAACAGGCGGTGATCATCGGCATCGTCAAGCAGGCGACCGCGAACCCGCTCGACATCTCGCATGCGATGCGCGAAATCATGCCCGAGCTGACGCGCGAACTGCCGCCGGGAATGAACATCGAGATCGCCTACGACAGCTCGATCTTCATCGACCGGTCGATCGCTGCCGTCTACACGACGATCGCCGAAGCGGTCGCGCTCGTCGTCGTCGTGATCTTCCTGTTCCTGCGCACTTTCCGGGCAACGATCATTCCGCTGGTCACGATCCCGGTGTCCCTGATCGGCGCCTTCGCGCTGATGGACATGCTCGGCTTCTCGATCAACACGCTGACGCTGTTGTCGATGGTGCTGGCGATCGGCCTCGTCGTCGACGATGCGATCGTCGTGCTGGAGAACATCCACCGGCACATCGAGGACGGCATGAAGCCGATGCGCGCGGCGATCGTCGGCATCGGCGAGATCTCGGGCGCGGTCGTGGCGATGACGCTGACGCTGGCGGCCGTCTACGCGCCGGTGGCCTTCGCACCGGGGCGCACCGGTGCGCTGTTCGCCGAATTCGCGCTGACGCTGGCCGGCGCGGTGCTGGTCTCGGGCTTCGTCGCGCTGACGCTGTCGCCGATGATGTGCTCGCGACTGCTGAAGGAGCACGAGACCCACGGCCGCTTCTACAACACGCTCGAAAACGGCCTGCTCGCCCTGAACCGGGGCTACCGCCGGGCGCTGCTCGTGGCGCTGCGCGTGCGCCCGCTCGTCGTCGTGGCCGCGCTCGCGACGGCCGGTTCGTGCTGGTTCCTGCTCGGCGCACTGAAGTCCGAGCTGGCCCCGATCGAGGACCGTGGCGTGATCTTCACGATCGGCAACGCGCCCGAGGGTTCCACGATCGACTTCACGAGCAGCTACGGCGAGCAGTTCGAGGCGCTGCTGGGCGCGATCCCCGAGGTCAGGAGCTCCTTCGTCATCGTGGGCTCGCGTGCGGTGACCGAGCTGATCTCGTTCTCGCGGCTGATGCCCTGGGAGGAGCGCCGACGCACGCAGATGGAAATCGTCGAGGAACTGCAGCCGAAGCTGACGAGGATCACCGGCGTGCGCGCTTCGGCGAACAACCCGGGCTCGTTCGGGCAAAGCGCACGCAACCGGCCGATCGAGTTCGTCGTGCAGACGACCGAGTCCTACGAACAGCTCGACGAATACGTCGAACGGCTGCTGGTCGAAGCCCGCAGGTTCCCCGGGCTCACGAACCTCGACACCGACCTGCGCCTGAACAAGCCGCAGCTCGAGGTCGACGTCGATCGCGAACGGGTGGCCGACACCGGTGCCAGCGTGCTCGCCGTCGGTCGCACGCTGGAGACGCTGCTCGGCGGACGACAGGTCACGCGCTTCAACCAGAACGGCGAGCAGTACGACGTGATCGTCCAGGTCGCCCCCGACGACCGGCGCACGCCCGGCGCGATCGACGACATCTACGTACGCGGGCGCGACGGCGCGATGATCCAGCTTTCCAACCTGGCCCGCGTCGACGAAACGGTCGCACCGAAGGCGCTGAACCGCTTCAACCAGTTCCGCTCGGCCACGATCACCGGCAACGTCGCGCCCGGTTCCTCGCTCGGCGAAGGGCTCGCCTTCCTCGAGCAGGCGACCGAGCGCCTGCTGCCGCCGTCGGTGCGCTACGACTACGCCGGCCAGTCGCGCGAGTTCAAGGAGGCCGGCTCGAGCCTGCTGTTCGTGTTCGTGCTGGCGCTGGTCTTCATCTACCTGGTGCTGGCCGCGCAGTTCGAAAGCTTCGCCGACCCGCTGATCATCATGCTGTCGGTCCCGCTGTCGATCGCCGGCGCACTGATCGCGCTGCTGCTGAGCGGCGGCACGCTGAACATCTACAGCCAGATCGGCCTCGTCACGCTGATCGGCCTGATCAGCAAACACGGCATCCTGATCGTGCAGTTCGCCAACCAGTTGCAGCGGGCCGGCCGGCCGCTGCGCGAGGCCGTCGTCGAGGCCGCCGCGCTGCGGCTGCGCCCGATCCTGATGACGACCGGGGCCATGGTCGCCGGCGCCGTGCCGCTCGCCCTGGCCAGCGGCGCCGGGGCGGCCGCGCGCCAGGAGATCGGCTGGGTCATCGTCGGCGGAATGAGCTTCGGGACGGTGCTCACGCTCTTCGTCGTCCCGATCGCATACACGTTGCTGGCTGCCGACCACTCGCGCAGCCGCGAGGTCGCGGCGCCGGCGGTCTGACTGGCGCTCTCCTACAATCGGGTATTCCCATCCCGATGCACAGGAGGACGCTCGATGCTCGTCGAGAGGATCTGGACCGGCAATGCCTACCGGAACTTCAACTACCTGATCGCCTGTCCGGAGACCGGCGAGGCGCTTGCGATCGATCCGCTCGACCACGTGAAGTGCCTGGCCGTCGCGAAGGCCAGGGGCTGGCAGATCACGCAGGTGCTCAACACGCACGAGCATCACGACCACACCGGCGGCAACGATGCGGTGATCGCCGCGACCGGAGCGAAGCTGATCGCGCATCATCGCGCCGGCCGAAGCATCCCGGGCGTCGACCGCGGCGTCAAGGCCGGCGACGTGGTCAAGGTGGGCAAGACCGTCGAGCTCGAATGCATGGACACACCGGGCCACACGATGTGCCACATCTGCCTGCGCTCGCACACCGAGCAGCCGGCGCTGTTTTCGGGCGACACGCTGTTCAACGCCGGCGCAGGCAACTGCCACAACGGCGGCGACCCGGTCGCGCTGTATACGACCTTCGTCGACCAGCTCGCGCGCCTGCCCGAGAACACGCTCGTCTACCCGGGCCACGACTACATCGAGAACAACCTGAAGTTCACGCTCGACCGCGAACCGGACAACAAGGCCGCCAAGGCACTGCTGCCGAAAGTGGCCGGCCACGATCCGGCGTCCTCGATCGTCACGACGATCGCCGACGAGAAGCAGCACAACACCTTCCTGCGGCTGGCCAGCCCGACGCTGATCGCGAAGCTGCGCGAGCGCTTTCCGGATCTGCCCGAGCACCCGGACGCGCAGACCGTGTTCGTGCGCCTGCGCGAGTTGCGCAACAAATGGTGAGCCGCGTTTCCGTCGCGAGCGACTCGTCGTCGGAGGCGCTCGACCGCGATGCGCGGCTGCGCGAGCGCGTGCTCGCGCACCTTCGCGAGTTCCCGATCGCGACCGCAGGGGTCGATCGCCATCGAACGGCCGCCGTCGCCGTGGCGATCACCGACGAGGGCACCGGCGCCGACCTGCAGGGATTCGCGCGCCAGCCCGCCTGGAGCCGTCGCGCCGCGCTGATCCTGACACGCCGTTCGTTCCGGCTGCGCAACCATGCCGGCCAATGGGCGCTGCCCGGCGGCCGCATCGACGACGGCGAAACCCCCGAGCAGGCGGCACTGCGCGAACTGCACGAGGAGGTCAACCTCGATCTCGACGCCGATGCGATCCTCGGCCGGCTCGACGACTACGTGACGCGCTCGGGCTTCGTGATCACGCCGGTCGTCGTCTGGGCCGGCAGTGCGCGAACGATGCGGCCGAACCCCGACGAGGTCGCGAGCATCCACCGGATTCCGGTCGCCGAGTTCATGCGCTCCGACGCGCCGCTGCTCGAGGAGGTGCCCGGCAGCGAGCATCCGGTGCTGCGGATGCCGGTCGGCCAGAGCTGGATCGCCGCGCCGACGGCGGCCGTCCTCTATCAGTTTCGCGAGGTCTGCATTGCAGGTCGGCATACGCGGGTCGCGCATTTCGACCAGCCGGCCTTCGCGTGGAAATGATTCGGATGCCCGGCGGGAGACCGGACTGAAGCTCAAGCGAGACCGATCCGCTTCGCCCCTTCGCGAAACAAGGCAGCCCCTTCTTCGTCGAACCGGAAGGCAGCCAGGAAATCGGCAACATCGTACGAGGGTGACGCCCTCCGGATGCCCGCCATGCAGGCGCGAGCTTCGTCCAGAGCCCCGGCAAGCGCCAGCGAGTACGCGGCAATGGCGTGAATGTGCGGATGCGCGTTCGGTCGCGCCGCTGCCCTGACCGCCCATTGCGCGGCTTCTTCGAATCGACCCAGCCGCACCAGCGCGATCGCGCGCGAACCGAGCATCCCGAACAGCAACGGATCGAAGGGGCTCAGGCGGCGCGAGAAGTCCGACGACGCGATCGCCGCCCGTGCATCGCCGGCCTGCGCCTGGACGAAGGCGAGCGTGTAGTGCGCGAGCGCGAAGTTCGGACTCAGCTCGATGGCCTGCGCCAGCTCTGAGACCGACGCCTCGTGTCCGCCGCGCAGCCATAGCGCGCGACCCATCGCCCAGTGCGCGGCGGGATCGCGGTCGTCGGCCATCAGGCTGCGGCCGGCCGCATCGAAGGCCCGGGCGATCTCCGGTTCGCGGTCGGCCCAGCCCTGGAACGCGTTCTGGAAGTGCGTGAACGACAGTCCGGCCCAGGCACGCGAGAAGGTCGGATCGAGCCGCAGCGCCGTTTCGAAGAACTGCCGGGCACGTTCGTTGTCGGCCTTGGCGAACCGGTACATGTGCCAGAGACCCCGGTGGCAGGCTTCCCAGGCGTCGAGCGACCCGGGCGCCTTCAGCATCGCGCGGTTGCGCTCGATCGCCTCGATCTCGCCGGCGACCGAAGCGACGATCCGGTTGCCGATCTCGTCGACGACGGCGAACGCGTCGTCGATCTTCTCGTGCAGGATCTCCGACCAGACGATGCGTGCCGTCCTCGTTTCGGACAGCTCGACCGAAACCGAGAGCTGCCTGCGCTGGCGCCGGACCGATCCGCTGACGACGTAGTCGACGTTCAGCATCCGTCCGGCCTCTTCGGGTCCGACCGAACGGTCGTGCAACGCGAAGACCGTGCCCTGCGCGATCACGAACAGGCTTCGCAGCTTCGCCAGCCGCGTGATCACGTCGTGAGCCAGCGCGTCGGCCACGCCGCCGGGCACACGGGGCGCCGGCTCGCCGAACGGCATGACCGCAATCGATGCGCGCCGCGCCGCCGCCGCGACCGGATCCGGTATCGGAAGGCCTCGAAGCAGGCCACCGCCAGCCGCTGCGCCGCCCTCCCCGATCGCCGGCCCGGCAGCGGCGACGCGAGCCTGCGTCGTATCGCCGACACCCGCCGCCCGCGCCGACCGCCACGCTGCCCGCAACGGCGCGCCGTCGAGCCCGTCGGCCTCGAACAGGCGCTCGGCGGCCACCAGGTGTTCCTCGGCCTCGCGAACCCGACCCTGGCGCAGCAGTACGGCCAGCAGGCGCTCGTGCACCTGCCGGTCGAACGGCGCCAGTTGCAGCCATCGCTCGAGCTGCGGCAAGGCCTCGTCGTCGGGCAGCCGCCCGGCAAGCTGCTCGAGCAGCGCCGCATGGATGCTGCGAAAGCGCCGCCGCTGCTCGGTGAGCCAGGCGTTGAAGTGCGGGCTGCGGCCGATGTCCAGTCCTTCGAGGAAATCGCCGTCGATCGAAGACGCCAACTCGCGCAGCTGGCGCAGCTCGAGCGTGTCGACACCGGAGGCGGCCGCACGCGACAGCTCGATCGCGTCGACGAAGCAGTCGTCGAGATCGAGCCGGACCCGGTCTTCGGGCGTAGCGACACGACGGCGCGCCGGATCGTCGACGAGCGTCCTGATCTTGCTCAGGCACCAGCGCAGCTCGCCGCGAGGATCGTTCGGGAGGTCCCAGAGCAGCTCGCAGAGCTGATCGCGGGTCGCGGCGCGCGGCGCAAGAGCCAGCCAGGCCAGCAGGCCGCGCACCTTGCGCGAAGCCGGCAGCGGCAACGCCTGCCCGTGGCGCCGGATCGACAGCGGCCCGAGCATCCGGATGCGCAGCGCGGGCTGGCCGCCCGATCCGCCCGGGGCTGCGGATTCCACCGAAACTTCCACGCCCGCTACCACGCTGGCCTCCACGCCGGGCATCTACCGTCGCATCGACGGTCGCGGCATGTCGCGGCGGCCGTGCCAGCCCCGCCGAAGGCGCGCGATGCGCGCCGAC
>JAAZBL010000473.1 GCA_012513825.1 Limnobacter sp.
GCACCGTTCGCGGTGCTGTCCGGCGGCTCGCTGCTCGTGTCGGCGGCAGGCCGGACCGACCTACGCGGCAGCGAACACGTCGACGAGCTGACGCGCTCGCAGTTCGAAACGCTGCGCGGTTTCTTCCTGTCGCTCGACGACGAGGTCCAGGTTTGGCCGACGCACGTCCACGGCTCGCCCTGCGGCGCGGCGATCGGCGACCGCACGAGCACGACGATCGGCTACGAACGGCGCCACAATCCGTTGCTGCAGCATGCCGACGAAGCGTCGTTCCGCGAGGCGGCGCTCGCCGACCTGCCGCCGAAACCCCACTACTACCCGCGGCTTCGCGCCCGCAACACTTCGGCACAGCCGACCAGAGCGCCGGGGGCCAGGGTCCGACCGCTGACGCCGGCAGCGTTCGCGGCGGCGATGGCAACCGGCGACACGCTCGTGCTGGACACGCGCGAGCTGCTGGCTTTCGGCGGCTCGCACATCCCCGGCGCCTTGAACATCGGCGCCGCGGGCTCGCTGGGAATCTGGGCCGGCTGGATGCTCGAATCCGGACAGCCGCTGCTGCTGGTGCTCGAAAGCGACGAACAGCTGCACGAGGTCGTGACGCACCTGGGTCGCACCGGCTTCGACCGCTTCGCCGGCTACCTGGCCGGCGGGATGCCGGCCTGGCAGAACGCCGGGCAGCCCTTGCAGGCGCTGCAGCAGTTGCACGTGACCGAGGCAGCGGCATTGAGCGAACGCGGCGAACTCGCGCTCGTCGACGTGCGTTCGCCGCAGGAATGGACGGCCGGTCATGCCCCGGGCGCACGGCACCTGTTCCTTCCCGAACTGCCGTCCCGTCTTGGCGACCTGCCCGTCGACGGCCCGATCGCCGTATATTGCGCAACTGGGTACCGAGCCTCGATCGCCGCGAGCCTGCTGCAGGCGCGAGGTTTCGAAGTGGCGAACATCCCGGGGAGCTGGCAGGCCTGGACCGAGCGCGGCTTGCCGGTGGCGAAGGAACGAACGTGACGGATCACGCGCCCGAACTGCAGGTCAGCGAATGGCTGAACGTCGACGGCCCTCTGACGCTCGCGGGCTTGCGCGGCCGCGTCGTCGTCGTGCACGCGTTCCAGATGTTGTGCCCCGGCTGCATCCTCCATGCAGTGCCGCAGGCGAAGGCGATCCGCGAGGCGTTTCCCGAGTCCCGGCTTGCAGTGATCGGACTGCACACGGTCTTCGAGCACCACGACGCGATGACGCCTGCCGCGTTGAAGGCCTTCGTGCACGAATTCCGGATCCGGCATCCGATCGGCATCGATCGCGCCGCGCCCGGGGACCCGATGCCGCTGACGATGCAGGCCTATGCGATGCGCGGCACGCCGACGCTGCTCGTATTCGATCGGCAGGGCCGCATCCGGCTCGACCACTTCGGGCATCTCGACGATCTGCGCGTCGGCGCGGCGCTGGGCCAGCTGCTCGGCGAGGCCGAGGACACCGACGACGCCTGGGCCCAGGGGCTTAGGACCTAAGGCCTGGCACGGTCCCCGGTACTTCGCGCCATTCGGCCATACTTCGCCTAACCGATTTCGAAAGCCGCCGCGCTTGCGGTCCGACGGATTCGAAGCGAGTGCATCCCAGGAAAGTGAGTCTCAGCTACGGAGATCCGATGAACACGAGTTCCGCGCAGGCCGGTTTCGCGATCGAACCCTTGCCCGAGGGCGCCGTCTTCCGGATCGATCGCCCGGACAAGCTCAATGCATTGACCCGCTCGGTGATGCTCGGCCTCGCCGACTGCCTCGACCAGCTCGAAGCGCGCGGCCAGCGCCTGCTCGTCCTGACCGGTACCGGCGAACGCGCGTTCTGCGCCGGCACCGACCTGTCCGAGCTCAAGGGCCTGGATCCCGAGGCACGGCTGGCCAAGACCGCCGCGGCACGCGAGCTTCTCGTGCGATTGTCGCGCTCGCCGCTGGTGAGCGTGGCGGCGATCAACGGCCTGGCCTTCGGCGGCGGCCTTGAACTCGCAATGGCCTGCACGCTGCGCATCGCCGCGCCGAACGCGACGATGGCGCTGCCCGAAGTCAAGCTCGGCCTGCTGCCCGCCTATGCCGGCACGCAGTTCCTGCCGGCGCTGGTCGGCAAGTCACGCGCACTCGAGATCATGATCACCGGCCGCACGCTGGATTCCGAAGAATCCCGGTCGATCGGCCTGATCCACCGGATCGCCGGACCGGGCACGGCGCTGCTCGACCAGGCGGTCGGCTTCGGACGCGAGGTCGTGCGCTGGTCCCCGGGCGCCGTGTCGTGGATCCGCCGCTGCGTCGATGCGGCGGGCGCGCAGGTCACCGACGCCGGGCTCGAAGTCGAAGAGGCCGCAGTGCGCGCGAACTTCGACTCCGACGACGCGCGCGAAGGCGTCGCCGCGTTCCTCGAGAAGCGCGAGCCGAGATTCGGGCGAGGCTGATCCGGAGCCGCTCGGGCGCGCCGATGCTCGTGCCGGCCGCGGCTATGGACACCGCAGGGGCACCGCACTACAGTGGTCGCGCGCGTCAGCATCAGAAGCACCAGACGAGTGCAACGGGGGCGGCTCGCCTCCAACAAACGGGAGACACCATGGACTCGAATAGCCTGTCCCGGCCTTCGGCGAGCGTTCTCGCCCGCATGGCTTTCGCTGTCGTTGCCGCAGCCGCGATCGCTGCCGCGACACCCGCGTTTGCGCAGCAGAAGGTGTTGAAGTTCGTGCCGGAAGCCGACCTGCGCAGCCTCGATCCGATCTGGACCACGGCCTACATCACGCGCAACCACGGCTACATGATCTACGACGTGCTGCTCGCGGTGGACGAGAACTTCGACGTCAAGCCGCAGATGGTCGACAAGTGGGAGATCAGCGACGACAAGCTCAGCTATACGTTCACGCTGCGCGACGGCCTGATGTTCCACGATGGCCAGCCCGTCCGCTCCGCCGACTGCATCGCGTCGATCGAACGCTGGGCCAAGCGCGACGTCTTCGGCCAGAAGCTCGGCGAGCTGACCGAAAGCTGGACGGCGGTCGACGACAAGACCTTCCGCCTGAAGCTCAAGCGCCCGTTCCCGTACGTGCTCGACGCGCTGGCCAAGCCGTCGTCGAACGTGCCCTTCATCATGCCCGAAAGGCTCGCGAAGACCGACGCATTCCAGCAGGTCACCGAAGCCATCGGTTCCGGACCGTTCAAGTTCGTCAAGGAGGAGTGGGTCCCCGGGAACAAGGTCGTCTACGTGAAGAACGCCGACTACCGGCCGCGGTCGGAGCCGCCGTCCTGGGGCTCCGGCGGCAAGGTGGTCAAGGTCGATCGCGTCGAATGGATCTACATCCCCGATTCGGCCACGGCGGCCGCGGCGCTGAACGCGGGCGAGGTCGACTGGTGGCAACAGCTTCCGCCGGACCTGATCCCGCTGCTGGAGCGAAACAAGGAGATCAAGGTCGAGAACGTCGATCCGCTGGGCTCGATCGGATTGCTGCGCTTCAACCATCTGCAGCCGCCGTTCAACAACCAGACGCTGCGCCAGGCGGTATTGGCCGCGGTCAACCAGCAGGATTACGCGCTGGCGATCGCCGGAGATCCGAAGAGCGGCAAGCCCTGCGCCTCGTACTTCACCTGCGGCACCCCGCTGGCCAACGAGGCCGGCTCGGAGGCGCTCGCCAGGCCGGATCTCGCCAAGGCCAAGCAACTCGTCAAGGAGTCGGGCTACAACGGTGAAAAAGTCATCCTGATGACGGCGACCGACCAGCCGATCGTTCACTCGCAGGCGCTGGTGACCTCGGAGCTGCTGCGTTCGATCGGCATCAATGCCGAGCTCGCGGCCAGCGACTGGGGCACGCTGATCACGCGGCGATCCTCTAAGGATCCGGTCGAAAAAGGCGGATGGAGCATCTTCCACACCTGGTTCGTCGGCCCGGACATGGTCAACCCGGCGCTGAACTCGCCGCTTCGCGGCGCCGGCGAGCAGTCGTGGTTCGGGTGGCCGACCGACCCGAAGCTCGAGGAGCTGCGCGACACCTGGTTCGAGGCCGGGACGCCGGCCGACCAGAAAAAAGCGGCCGAGGATTTGCAGCTTCGCGCGTTCGAGACCGTGCCGTACGTGCCGACCGCGCAGTTCATCATCCCGACCGCGTACCGCACCAACATCACCGGCATCATCAAGTCGCCGGTGACCTTCCTGTGGAACGTCGAGAAGAACTGATCGCTTCGCTTCCGAACGGCTGAGGCCGGCTTGCTCTATTACGTCATCAAGCGCCTGCTGGCGACCATCCCCGTCATGGGGGTGGTCGCGCTGTTCGTCTTCTCGCTGCTCTACCTGAGCCCGGGGGACCCGGCGGCGGTCATCGCCGGCGACATCGCGACCGAAGAGGACATCGCGCGAATCCGCGCCTCGCTCGGGCTCGACCAGCCCTACCTGGTGCGCTTCGGACATTGGCTTTACGACCTGTCCCGCGGCGAACTCGGCACGTCGATCTTCACCGGACTTCCGGTCACCGAGCTGATCGCGCAGCGCGTCGAACCGACGATCGCGCTGACCGTCTGCACGATGCTCGTTTCGGTCGCGATCGCCGTGCCGCTGGGCATCGTCGCCGCCGCGAAGGCCGGCGGCTGGATCGACCGGATGGTCATGGCCGTGTCGGTCATGGGCTTTTCGGTGCC
>JAAZBL010000474.1 GCA_012513825.1 Limnobacter sp.
CCCAGCGCGGTTCGAGCGTCGAGGCAGATCCATTCGCCGACCGGGCGCCGCAGCAGGTTGATCGTGAGGTCGGAGTTCACGAACAGGAAGCGCTCGTAGTCGAGGACCGCGCTGATGCCGTTGCCCGAATCGGCGGCGACGGCGACCCGCTGGTACGGGCTCGGCGTCTCGCCGTCGATCAGCGGGTGGCGCATCCGGAACCAGACCGCGCAGGCCCCCTGCCAGAGCACCCCCTGCGCAATCCGGACCTCGACGAGGTCGGCGTAGCCGAGCTGCTTCCCGGCGAACGGGAAGCTTCCGGGCGGCGACGCGTCGGGCGGACGCGGCGCCATCGGCAGCGGATGCCCGGGGACCGACGCAGGCAGTTCGATCGGCGACTCGCGCTGCATCAGCGCGGTGAAGCGGACCACCTCCTTGCCCGCCGCCAGCAGTCGCGCCGAAAAATGCCCGGCATTGCGGCCGACGTAGTCGGCTTCGACCTCGACCGCCAGCTCGCCGATCGGCACCGGGCGCAGCAGGTTCGCCGTGACCCGTGACAGGTGCGAAAGCCCGTGCTCCTGTCCCGCCGTCTCGATCGCCCGGCACGCCAGCGCAATCGGCGGGCCGGCGTGCTGGTGGTCCGGATTCCAGGGGCCACGGGTCAGTTCGCTGGAGACGAAGCGGCCCTGGCCGGAGACGGCGTAGCAGGATCCGGGGGTCTTCGGGTCGGCGGGCGAGAAGCGGCTCATCGAACGGGAGGCTCCATAAACGCTTTCGACGATTCTTGCACAGCGGGCCTGCGCACTCGATCGGGCGAAGACCGGGCACGCGCCTTGCGGTCATGCTTCGCTTGCCCCTGGAGAAACCATGAAAGTCGCCGACGTCATGACGCGCGGCCTCGAGCTGATGTCGCCCGACGCCACCGTCCAGCAGGCGGCGGTCAGGATGGCCGAGGCCGACATCGGCGCGATCCTGGTCGGGACGGCCGAAGCGCTCGAAGGCATCCTGACCGACCGCGACATCATCCTGCGCCTGGTCGTCGACGGCCGGAGCAGTGCCGAAGCCCGGGTGCGCGACATCATGTCGTCGAGCCTGTTCTGCTGCCGCGAGAACGACAGCGTCGAACAGGCGTTCGCCGAGATGAGCGATCGCCAGGTGCGACGCCTGCCGGTGCTCGACGACGGCGAGCGGCTCGTCGGCATCGTCACGCTCAGCGACCTCTGCCGACAGGAACCCGACCCGCAGCGCACGAGCGCGTGGCTGCGCGCGGTCGCCGAACCGCACCGCAACCGCCGGTCGGATGCGCCGGCGGAAGGCGAGGCGTCCGACGAATCCGCAGACGATTCCGCCGCGCGCGGAGAGCCCGCCCTGCCCGACGGTCCCGCCCTGCCCGACGATCCCGCCCGACCCGACGATCCCGCCCGACCCGACGATCCCGCCCGACCCGCGCAGGCCGCCAAGCCGCCCGCATCCGGCACGCCCGGACAACCACCCGCCGACGAGGCGCGATGACGCTCGACCAGGCGTTCGCCTTCGCGATCGTCGCAGTGATGATGGCCCTGTTCGTCTGGGGCCGCATCCGCTACGACCTGGTCGCGCTGCTCGCTCTGCTTGCTTCGGTGATCGCCGGCATCGTGCCGGCCGACGAGGCCTTCGACGGCTTCGGCAGCGACATCGTCATCATCGTCGCGAGCGCGCTGATCGTCAGCGCCGCGGTCGCGCGCTCGGGCGTCG
>JAAZBL010000006.1 GCA_012513825.1 Limnobacter sp.
GATCACCGGCACGCTGGCGATCGTGGCCAGCGCGGCGATGGCCGGTGTGCCGCTGCTCAACGGCTTCCTGTCGAAGGAGATGTTCTTCCAGGAGGCGTACTGGGCCGGTTCGCCCAGGGACCTGAGCCTGCCGATCGCCGCGGTGATCGGCAGCACGTTCAGCGTCGCCTACTCGCTGCGCTTCATCCACGAGGTGTTCTTCGGGCCGCCGGCCGACGAACTGCCGAAGGAGCCGCACGAGCCGCCGCACTGGATGCGTTTCCCGGTCGAGGTGCTGGCCGTTGCCTGCATCGTCGTCGGCGTCTTGCCGGCGTTGACGATCGGTCCGCTGCTGCTGCATGCGACCGCGTCGGTGCTCGGCGGCGACACGCCTTACTACAGCCTGGCCATCTGGCACGGGTTCAACGTGCCGCTGATCATGAGCCTGCTTGCGATGATCGGCGGGATCCTGCTGTACCTGATGCTGCAGCGCCACCTCCAGCTCGGCACGCTCGAGCGGGTGCCGCTGGTCCATCGCTTCGACGGCCAGCAGTTGTTCGAGCGGATGCTGTCGGCGCTCAACGTCGCCGCGGTCCGGATCGAACACCTGCTCGGCACGCGCCGGCTGCAGTCGCAGCTCGAGATCATGATCGTCGCGACCTTCGCCGTCGCCGCGGTGCCGCTGCTGGCGCGCGGCCTGTCCTGGGGCGAGAACCTGCCGAGCCGGATCGATCCGGCCTTCGTCATCGTCTGGCTGGTCGGTGGCGCCTGTGCGATCGGCGCGGCCTGGCAGGCCAAGTACCACCGGCTTGCCGCGCTGATCCTGATGGGCGGCGCCGGGCTGGCCACCGTCGTGACCTTCGTCTGGTTCTCGGCCCCGGATCTCGCGCTGACCCAGCTGATGGTCGAGACGGTCACGATCGTGCTGATCCTGCTCGGGCTGCGCTGGCTGCCCGCGCGACTCGATCCCCGCGAATTCGGGATGCGGGCCGGCCTGCGGGCCTGGACGCGTCGCAGCCGCGACCTCGCGGTGGCCATCGGCAGCGGCGTCGGCGTGGCCGGCCTGGCCTATGCGATGCTGACCCGGCCGTTCCCGGAAAGCCTGGGTCCGTACTTCCTGACCCGTTCGCTGCCCGAAGGCGGCGGCACCAACGTCGTCAACGTGCTTCTCGTCGATTTCCGCGGCTTCGACACGATGGGCGAGATCACCGTGCTCGGCGTCATCGCGCTGACCGTCTACGCGCTGCTGCGACGTTTCCGGCCTGCGCCCGAGAGCGTGCCGATGCCCGCGCAGCAGCAGGATTCGCGCCAGCGTTCGGCGGTCGAGACGCGTCCCGGTGCCGAGGCGGAGACCGGGTACCTGATGGTGCCGGCGGTGTCGCTTCGGCTGCTGTTTCCGATCATGACCGTCGTCGCCCTCTATTTCTTCATGCGCGGCCACAACGAGCCGGGAGGCGGCTTCGTCGCCGGACTGATCATGGCGGTGGCGATCATCCTGCAGTACATGGCCGGCGGCGTGATCTGGGTCGAGAACCACTTGAGGCTCTATCCGCACCGCTGGATCGGCGTCGGGCTGCTGCTGGCGGCACTCACCGGCATGGGCGCCTGGCTGTTCGGCTATCCGTTCCTGACCAGCCACTCGCCGCACCCGGTCGTGCCGGTGCTCGGCGAGATCGCGCTGCCCAGCGCATTCCTGTTCGACCTCGGCGTGTTCGCGCTGGTCGTGGGTGCGACCGCGATCATCCTACTGTCGCTGGCGCACCAGTCGCTGCGCAGCCAGCGCCTGGCGCAGCAGGCGGCCGAGGCGCAGGCGCAGGCCGAGGCCGAGGCCCTGTCCGAAAAGGCCGCGGCCGGCGCCGAGGCGAGCGAACGTCCGGCCGCCTGGTCGGGCTCGCAGTCGCCGCCGACGGCCGCCGCGCGGCAGTCGCTGCCGCCGGGCACGCCCGGGACCGCGGGGCCGGCATGGAACTGATCGTCGCCATCGCCATCGGCGTGCTGACCGGCTCGGGGGTCTGGCTGGTGCTGCGCCCGCGCAGCTTCCAGGTCACGATCGGCCTGTCGCTGCTGTCCTACGCCGTCAACCTGTTCATCTTCAGCATGGGTCGGCTCTACGTCGACATGGCTCCGGTCGTCAACAAGGCCGGCCCGGTCGATCCGTCGAACTATTCCGATCCGCTGCCGCAGGCGCTGGTGCTGACCGCGATCGTCATCAACTTCGCGATGACCGCGCTGTTCCTCGTCGTGCTGCTCGGCTCGCGCGGCCTGAGCGGCACCGACCACGTCGACGGCAAGGAACCGCCGTCGTGAACTGGACCGACCATCTGATCGTCGCGCCGGTGCTGGTGCCGATGCTCGCCGGCGCACTGATGGTGCTGCTCGACGAGAGCCAGCGCCGGGTCCGCTTCTTCATCGCCGTCTTCAGTGCGATCGTACAGGTGGCGATCGCGCTCTTTCTCGTCGGGCTCGCCGATGGCCGTCGCGACGAATGGATCGACTCGGTCGGCGTCTACATCGCGGCCAACTGGCCGGTGCCCTTCGGCATCGCGCTGGCGGTCGACCGGCTGTCGGCGGTGCTGCTGCTGCTCGCGGCAGTGCTGTCGCTGTCGGCGCTGGTGTTCGCACGGGCACGCTGGGAGCGTGCCGGCGTGCACTTCTACCCGCTGTTCCAGTTCCTGATGATGGGGGTCAACGGCGCGTTCCTGACCGCCGACCTGTTCAACCTGTTCGTGTTCTTCGAGGTCATGCTGGCCGCGTCCTACGGGCTGGTCCTGCACGGCTCGGGCCAGGAACGCGTGCGCTCGGGCATGCACTACGTGGCCGTCAACCTGCTGGCCTCGTCGTTCTTCCTGATCGGCGTCTCGATGATCTACGGGGTGACCGGCACGCTGAACATGGCCGACCTCGCGCGCGTCGCGCCGCGCGTGGCTGCCGAGGACCGGATGCTGCTCGAGGCGGCCGTCGCGATCCTCGGCATCGCGTTCCTGATCAAGAGCGCGATGTGGCCGCTGAACTTCTGGCTGGTGCCGGCGTACTCGGCAGCGACGCCGCCGGTGGCGGCGGCCTTCGGCATCATGACCAAGGTCGGCGTCTACGTGATCATGCGGCTCTGGGTGCTGATCTTCGTCGACGGTGCCGGCGATTCGACCGGCTTCGGACGCGAACTCCTGCTCTGGGGCGGCATGGCGACGCTCGGCTACGGGCTGGTCGGCATGCTGGCGGCGAACGACCTCGGCCGGCTGGCCGCCTACAGCATCGTCATGTCGTCGGGAACCCTGCTGGCGGCGATCGGCTTCGGCAACACGACGATGATCGCCGCGGCGATCTACTACCTGGTCAGCGCCACGCTGGCGGTCGCCGCGATGTTCCTGCTGATCGA
>JAAZBL010000475.1 GCA_012513825.1 Limnobacter sp.
AACGCGCTGGTGAAGGCCGGGTCGATCGAGGAGTCGATCTGCGATCTCATTGCCATTCGAGCCTCTCAGATGAATGGCTGCGGCTTCTGCCTGGATATGCATGTCAAGCAGGCGAAGATCCACGGAGAGCGCGAACTCCGTATCCACCATCTGGCGGCCTGGCGCGAATCCACGCTGTTCGTTCCTCGCGAGCGTGCTGCGCTGGCCTGGACCGAGGTGTTGACCAGGCTTCCCGACCAGGGCGTGCCGGACGAGATCTACGAGCGCGTACGGACGCAGCTTTCCGAGAAGGAACTCTCCGATCTCACCTTCGCCGTGACGACGATCAACGCCTGGAACCGGATCAATGTCGGCTTCAAGACGGTTCCGGGGGCGTACGACAAGGCATTCGGTCTCGACAAGGCAAGGCTGGAATGACTGAGGCCCGCGACATCGAGGTGGCAGCGGCGATCCCGCTCGGGCGCCTCGGATTTGCCCGATGAGCTGGCGCGCGCGGCCTTGTTCCCGGCTTTCGATGACAGCAGTTTCGTCACCGGCATCGACATGCATGTGGACGGAGGGGTCGCGTTGACGTAGACGCTCGGTCGCGCGTTCGCCCGATGCACCACAGATTGGCGCAGAAATCGCTGCGCTCGGCTACATCGAGTAACCAGGCGATTGATTAATAAGGGCTTTTTGGTCGGGGTGAGAGGATTCGAACCTCCGGCCTCTACGTCCCGAACGTAGCGCTCTACCAGGCTAAGCTACACCCCGAAGGAGATACGCCGACCGGTCTGCATGGGCTGCCGGTCTCGGGATGGCTGGCCCTGCCGCGGGACCGGAAACCGGCCCTGGAGGCCGATTCAGCGATCTCGCGCGATCGAGTAAGTCGGCAAGTATAGCAGCGCTTCGCGACAGGCGGAAGCTTCGGCCGAGGCGGCGGGCGTGGCGAGCATGACGTCGAGTGCGCGGCGTGCGGCTTCGGCTTCGCTGGTCGCGCGCTGGCGGGCGTAGTCGAGCGCGCCGGTGCGGTCGATTGCGGCCATCACGCCGTCGAAGGCGTCGGTACGGCCCTGCTCGATGGCCGCGCGTACGAGCCTGCGCTCGTCGGCGTTGCCGCGGGCCATCACGTGGATCAGCGGCAGCGTCGGCTTGCCTTCGCGCAGGTCGTCGCCGACGGTCTTGCCGATGTCGGCGGTCACGCCCGAGTAGTCGAGCACGTCGTCGATGAGCTGGAAGGCGGTGCCGAGCCGGCGACCGTATTCGGCGGCTGCCTGGGTCGCCGCTTCTCCGGCACCGGACAACATGGCCGCGATCTCGGCGGCTGCCTCGAACAGCCGCGCCGTCTTGTAGCGGATGACCTGAAGGTAGCGATCCTCGTCGGTGTCCGGGTCGTTGCAGTTGATCAGCTGCAGGACCTCGCCTTCGGCGATCGTGTTGGTCGCGTCGGCCATCACGCGCATGATCCGCATGTCGTCGACCTCGACCATCATCTGGAACGCGCGCGTGTACAGGAAGTCGCCGACCAGCACCGAGGCGGCGTTGCCGAAGGCGGCGTTGGCGGTCGGGCGCCCGCGGCGCAGCGCCGATTCGTCGACGACGTCGTCGTGCAGCAACGTGGCCGTGTGGATGAACTCGATCGCCGCGGCCATCAGCCACTGCCTGTCGGGCGACGGGCAGTCGAGTGCGCGGCCGATCAGCAACAGCAGCACCGGCCGCAGCCGCTTGCCGCCGGCGCCGACGATGTAGTCGGCGACCGTGTTGATCAGGGCCACGTCGGAACGCAGGCGCTCGCTGATCACACGATCGGTCTCGGCGAGATCGGAGGCGACGGCGGGGAAGAGTTCGGCTGGTTTCATCGGCTGGCCGGAGGGCGCGTCGAGTATATACGCTCGGGAGAAAGTCTTTGACCTCGGCTGGAGCTTGACGGATAATGTAGGGTTTTCGGTCCCCGGCTGTCGTTCTTTCCTGCGCTCGGTCGCAGCGAGTTCAGCGGACCCGGCTCCCGGTTCGGGTCGGGCCATGGCGGGCGGGCGTTCTTTCCAGAGCCATGAGGTTCCCATGTACGCGGTCATAAAAACCGGCGGCAAGCAATACAAGGTCGCTGCCGGCGAAAAACTCAAAGTAGAACAGATACCGGCGGACATCGGGGCTGAAATCACGATCGACCAGGTG
>JAAZBL010000476.1 GCA_012513825.1 Limnobacter sp.
ATGTACTGCGGCGTGATCATGTCGAGAAACTCGGTGCCGCAAGGCAGGCCGAGCTCGTTGATGTCCAGCAGCAGCGAGCGGGCGGTGCGCAAGCCCTTGTTGATGTTGAAGCTGTTGTCGAGGTCGGGGTCGTTGATCAGGCCCTTCCAGCCGACGGTCGTGCGCGGCTTCTCGAAGTACACGCGCATGACGATTTCGAGCTCGCCTTTCAGCTGCTCGCGCACCGGCTGCAGGCGCCGGGCGTAGTCGAGCGCCGCCTTCGTGTCGTGGATCGAGCAGGGCCCGATGATCACCAGCAGCCGGTCGTCCATCGAATGCAGGATCCGGTGGATCGCCTGGCGCGCGTTGAAGGTCGTCGACGCCGCCGGGTCGCTGATCGGGAATTCGCGCAGCAGGTGCGAAGGCGGAGCGAGCTCCTTGATCTCGCGGATTCTCAGGTCGTCGGTGGTCAGCGTCATTTCGGCTCTCGTGCGTTCTCGGTTGGCGGGGTGCAGGCGCCGGGCGAAAAAAAACCGCCGGGTATTCGCCGGCGGTCTTCATCGGATTCGGTTCCTGGTTGCTCTACGAACGCGCTCCCGACTCGTCCCGCCGCGGGCGGAAAAAGCCGAAAAAGTAAAAGAAGTAGAACGCGATGCGGTGCAACATGATTCCGCGAGTCTATGCCCGACGCCGCGCACATGCAAGTGCCGCCTGCCGGGAAACAACGCTGCCGGCGAACCCCGGAGGATCCGCCGATCCGCGGACGGAACTGCGGACGCTTACAGCGCCGCGTCTTTCAGCTTCTTCATCGCACGCGGCTTGATCCGCACGGTCGCCGGCTTGGCCGGGAATTCGCGCTCGACACCGGTGAACGGGTCCTTGCCGATGCGCTTCTTCTTCGCCGGCACCTTCTGCACGCCGATCTTCAGCAGGCCCGGCAGCGTGAACTCGCCGACGCCGCGCTTGTGCACGGCCCCGAGCATCGTGGCTTCGAGTGCGGCCATGACGGCCTTCACCGCCTTCGGCTCGACGCCGGACTGCGCAGCCAGGTGCGCGGTCAGCGAACTCTTCGTGAAGGTCTCCTTGACCGGGCGGACCTCGATGGCCGCCGACGAGCCGGCGGCTTTCCTTGCCGGAGCTGCCTTGGCGGGCGACTTCGCGGCCGCGGCCTTGGCGGACTTCTTGGCGGGGATGGTTTTCGCGGTGTTCTTTGCAGTTGCCATGTGTTCGTTCGGGAAGCGTGGACGTCGCGCGCCGCCTCGATACAGCATCGCGGCACTGCGCGATTCTATCGGCGAAGCGGGCGCAGGTGTCGCACGTTCGTCGGTTGCCGACCCGCAGAAGTCGGGTACGGGAACTTTTGGCGCGCTTTTGCCATCCAATGTGGCAATACCGAGACGAATGGAGAACCGAAATGCAGGCGCAGCCAGCAGTCGCACGAACGGCGGCTTCGGATATCCCCGACAAGGAGATCGCGCAACGCATCGCCACCGGCGACCGCTCGGCGCTCGTCGCGCTGATGCGCCGGTACAACCAGAAGCTGTACCGGACTGCGCGCAGCATCCTCGGCGACGACGCCGAAGCCGAAGACGCCTGCCAGGACGCCTGGTTCCATGCCTGGCGCGCGATCGGCGAGTTTCGCGCCGATGCCGCGCTGTCGACCTGGCTGGTCCGCATCGCTGCCAACGAAGCGCTGGGGCGACTGCGCAAGCGAAAGCGACGCGCCGACGTGATCTGGCTCGGTGGCGACCGGGCGCAACACGACGGCGAGGAGGACCCGCAGATGAGCGAAGCGAGCGAAGGCCCGTTCGACCCGCCCGAGCGCGCGGCCATGCGAACGCAGATGCGCGAACTGATCGAGGCTGCGATCGACGGCTTGCCCGCCGAGCTGCGTGTCGTGTTCGTGCTGCGCGCGGTCGAGGACCTGAGCGTCGAGCAGACCGCGCAGTGCCTCGGCATTCCGCAACCGACGGTGCGCACCCGCTATTTCCGCGCACGCGGCAGGCTGCGCGACGCGCTGGCGCGCGAGTTCGACACCTGCGTCGACGACGCCTTCTCGTTCGCCGGCGAACGCTGCGACCGGATCGTCGCGAGCGTTCTCCGGCGCATCGACGCCGAGACCGGCTCCGCGCTTTCAAGACCGCCCGAGCAGGGCTGAACCCGAGCTCAACCGAACCGGAGCAATGTCATGTCGAATACGATCGTTCCCCGCCACCTGCTTCGAGTACGCCGCAGGAATTTCGTCGGCCAGTCGGGCCTGCTGCTCTCCGGCACCGCGATCGCGCTGCTCTCCGGCAGATCGGCGCTGGCACGCGGCCAGGGTGCGGCCGGCAGCAAGAACCTCGAAGGCGACGTCGGCGTATTGAACGCAGCGCTCGGCTCCGAGTACGAGGCGATCGCCGCCTACCAGCTCGGCGCCGAAAGCGGACTGCTCGAAAAGCCGGTGCTCGCGCTTGCGCAGACGTTCCAGGGCCATCACAAGGCGCATGCGGACCTGCTTGCCAGGACGGTCGAACAGTTCGGCGGCAAGCCGGTCGCAGCCAGGCCGAACTACACGTTCCCGACGGACTCGCTGAAGCAGCAGGCCGACGTCCTGCGCTTCGCCGCCGGCCTCGAACAGGGGGCCGTCGCTGCCTACCTCGAAGCGGTGCCGGTGTTCGACAACCGCGAGCTTGCCCGCGCGGCCGCGAGCATCCTGGGCGACGAAGCGATGCACTGGGCGGTCCTGCGCCATGCGCTCGGCGAAGATCCGGTGCCGGCGGCCTTCGTGTGAGAAGATCGATCGGCCGATCGCAAACGACGGAGCCGGCACGAGCGTGCGCCTCAACGTACTGTCCGACCTGCACCTGAGCCGCGGCGAGCTCCCGCTGCCCGATACCGACGCCGACCTGGTGATCCTGGCCGGCGACCTCGGCCGGCCGGCCGAGGCCTTCGCCTGGGCTCGCCGCGTCGACCGTCCCGTGCTCTACGTGCCGGGCAACCACGAGTTTTACGGCGGCGAGATGTCGGCCGTGCTGGCCGACATGCGCGCGCGCTGCGCCGGCACCACGATCCGGGTCCTCGACCGCGACGAAATCGTCGTCGACGGTGTGCGCTTTCTCGGCACGACGCTGTGGACCGACTTCATGCTGTTCGGCGACGGCGAGCCGCGCCACATGGCGATGCAGGCGGCGCAGCGATTCAGCCACGATTTCAGCCGGATCCTCGTCGACGATCGCGACGCCATCCGGGAAGACGGACAAGCGATGCGAGCGTTCATGCCGGAGGACTCTGCGCTGCTGTTCGAACGCTCGGCGCGCTGGCTGGCCGAACGCCTGGCGACGCCGCATGCGGGGCCGACCGTCGTCGTCACGCATCACGCGCCTTCACCGCGCAGCGTCCACCCTCGCTTCGACGGCTCGCCGATCAATGCCGCCTTCGTCTCGCAGGCCGAGCACCTGATGCATGGCGACCGGGTCCGGCTCTGGGTGCACGGCCATACGCACGACAGCTTCGACTATCGGGTCGACGGCACCCGCGTCGTCTGCAATCCGCGCGGCTACGCTCGCGACGGCGTCGACGAGAATCCCGGCTTCGACCCGAAGCTGATCGTCGAGCTCGACTGATACGGAGCGCCGAATACGAGGCGCCGGGAGACGGGGGGCGGGTAAGAGCCGGCGGGATACGACGCGCCCGGAAGCGGCAGGCGCGCCGAGCCGGCCGGCCGACGCCGCCGGGCTGCCCCGGACCGGCGCCGGAAGGCCGGTGCCTCAGGCAGCCTTCGACTTTGCGCGACGCAGGCCCGCCATGAGCCCCAGCCCGGCCGCGAGCAGCAATCCCGTCGCCGGAACCGGCACTTGAGCAACTTCGATCGTCGTGTAGGTGATCGAGGCGATCCCTGCACCGGTCCCGGTGACTCCCTGCAGCAGGAAGCTGAGGATCGGCGTGTTGTCCGGGCCGTTGACCACCGTGCCGGACGGCAACGAATTGGGGAACGCGCGCGAGGCGCTGAACACCAGGTCCCCGTCCGCATCGTAGCTGGTCAGATTGATCGGAAACGTGCCGGCGCTCCGCCCGAAGGTGACGTCGGTGACCGCAGCGGCGAACGTGAAGCGCAGCGATTCGTTGACGTTCAACTGCTGGTACAAGGCCGTACTCTGACCCGATCGCGCCACCCCCAGCGCGTTGGCGCCGATGTAGATCGGCCCGCCCGTGCTCTCTATCGTGATGAACCCGTCGGCGGTGGTCCATACGTTGCCTTGGGCACCGAACAGCGGCGCCAGGGCAGTGCTGTTGAATTGCTGCGTCACGACCGCCGCCATGCCGGACATCGGCAGCGCCAGCACGGCCACGGCGGCCGCAATCTTCTTTAGCCTCTTCATCGCTCCTCCA
>JAAZBL010000073.1 GCA_012513825.1 Limnobacter sp.
GCCACCGACACCGCCGACACCGACGCCGCCGATGTCAGGCAGCTGAGACGCGGCCGGCAGGCATTCGCAGAGCTGCGTTGCGGCCTCTGCCATCGCGTCCGCGAAGCGGATCCGGTCGCGCCCGGGCCGGAGCCCGTCGGCACGCTCGGCCCGGACCTGACGCACGTCGGCAGCCGCCTGCACATCGCCGCCGGCACCTTGCCGGCCGGACGCGAGTCGCTGCGCGCCTGGATCGAAGATCCGCAGCGCTTCAAACCCGGTGTTCGGATGCCCTCGTACGCGCACGTCGAACCGGAAACGCTGGACGCGCTGGCGGCCTGGCTGGAGCGACTGAAATGAGCAGGCCACCCGGCGAGCTGTCGGAACTCGAGCGCGTCTGGCGGCGCCCGACCGGCCTGCATACGCTGACCGTCGTCAACAACACGCACATCGGCCTGCTCTACATCGGAACCTCGATGCTGTTCTTCGTGCTGGCCGGCTTGCTCGCGCTGTTGATGCGAGCGCAACTGGCCGTGCCCGACAACACGCTGGTCGACGCCCCGCTCTACAACCAGCTCTTCACGATGCACGGCACGGTGATGATGTTCCTGTTCGCCGTGCCGGTCGTCGAGGCGATCGCCGTCTTCCTGCTCCCCGGCATGCTGGGAGCGCGCGACCTGCCCTTTCCGCGCCTGAGCGCCTATGCGTACTGGGCCTATGCGATCGGCGGCCTGGCCTTCTTTGCCACGATCTTCTTCGGCGCTTCGCCCGACGGTGGCTGGTTCATGTATCCGCCGCTGACCAGCCGCGAGCAGTCGCCGGGGATCGGCGCCGACTTCTGGCTGCTCGGCATCGGCTTCATCGAGATCTCGGCGATCGCCGGCGCGATCGAACTGATCATCGGCGTGCTGATGACGCGCGCGCCCGGCATGACGCTGGGCCGGATGCCGATCTTCGCCTGGGCGATGCTGGTCGTCGGCCTGATGATCGTGATTGCGTTCCCGGCCGTGATCGCCGGCACCGCGCTGCTCGAGCTCGAACGCGCGTTCGACTGGCCGTTCTTCCTGCCCGATCGGGGCGGCGATCCGCTGCTGTGGCAGCACCTGTTCTGGTTCTTCGGCCATCCCGAGGTCTACATCATCTTCCTGCCGGCCGCCGGGCTGGTCTCGATGATGGTTCCGGTGCTGGCTCGCACACGACTCGTCGGCCACGGTCCGGTCGTTGCAGCGCTCGCGCTGATCGGCCTGCTCAGCTTTGCGCTGTGGGCGCACCACATGTTCACCGCCGGCCTCGACCCGTTCGCACTGGCCTTCGTCTCCGCAGCGAGCCTCGTCATCGCGATTCCGAGCGGCGTCCAGGTGTTCGCCTGGATCGCCACGGTCTGGCGCGGACGGATCGCCGCCAGCGCCCCCGCGCGCTTTCTCTGGGGTTTCCTCTTCATCTTCGTGTTCGGCGGCCTGACCGGCGTGATGGTCGCCGTGCTGCCATTCGACTGGCAGGTTCACGACACCTACTTCGTCGTCGCGCACTTCCACTACGTGCTGATCGGCGGGATGGTCTTCCCCCTGTTCGCCGCCTTCTACTACTGGGCGCCGCTGGTCAACGGCCACATGCTGTCCGAGCGCAGCGCGAAACGCGTCTTCTGGCTGATGTTCGGCGGCTTCAACCTCGCGTTCTTTCCGATGCACGTCTCCGGCCTGCTCGGGATGCCGCGACGCGTCTACACGTATCCGGCCGGGCTCGGGTTCGAGCCGTGGAACCTGTTGTCGACGGCGGGCGCCGTCGTGCTCGCGGCCGGCGTGGCCCTGTTCGTCTTCGACCTGCTGCGCTGGTCGCTCCGACCGCAGCGCGAGCCCGGAGACCCGTGGCGCGCCCCCAGCCTCGAATGGGTCGGCACTCACAGCTATGGCATCCGGAGCATTCCGACGGTCGATTCGCGCTATCCGCTCTGGGACACCCCGCAGCTCGCGAAGGAAATCGAGGCGGGGCAGCACTGGCTGCCCGCCGTCGTGACCGGGGGGCGCGAGACGCTGGTCACGAGCCCGCGCCGGGCCGAACTGCGCTACCTGCTGCGGGTCTCCGGGCCGAGCTGGCTGCCGCTGGCGGCGGCCGCGGGCACCGCCGGTTTCTTCCTGCTGCTCACGATGGAGCTGAACGTCGCCGCGTTCGCCGCAGGCGTCGCAGCGATCGCCTCGCTGATCGGCTGGCTGTGGAGCCAGGAGCCGGGGCCCGGCCTGCCGGCAACGGCCGACATCGGCGGTGTCGTGCTCCCGGTAGGCGCCTGGGGCCCACGCGCGCACTCCTGGTGGGCCATGGTGGTCCTGCTCGTCGTGGACACGACGATCTTCCTGTCGTTCGGCTTCGCGCACCTGCACGTATCGATGCAGGCGACGACCTGCCCGCCGCCCGGCGCAGCGCAGGCGTCCGATTCGGCGACGCTTGCCGCCGTCGGCCTCGCGCTGCTCGCGAGTGCACTGCTGGCGACGATGCAGCGTGCGCTGAACCGACCGCGCCCCGCCTCGCGACTGCTGCTCATCGCGCTCGGGCTGGCCGCGTCCATCGCCACCGCCGGCTCGTTCGCCGCGCTGCTCGGCGGCCATCTCGATGCCGGCCTCGCCCCACGCGCGAACGCGTGGAGCGCGACGGTCGCCGCCATGCTCGGCTTCCAGGGGCTGCACGTTGCGATCGTGAGCCTCATGGCGATCTACCTGTGCGCGCTATGGTCGCGCCGCCTGCCACAGACGCTGAGCCGGACCAGCACGTCGAACGTCGCGCTCTTCTGGCATTTCAGCAACGTCCAGGCTGTGCTGGTCGCGATCGTGCCCCATCTGGTCGCCTGGGGCATGAAGAGCTGAACGTCAGGCGGGGCTCGGGCGCGGCGCTGTCTGCGGCGCCGAGCAGCGCAGCCTTGGGCTGGAAGCGCGCGCAGCGCGCGCCGTACTTCATTCTCGCGGCGCCTTGTTCGAGCGGAGCGCCGGCACGGCGCGAAGCGAGTTGCGCCGCGCCAGTCCAAGGCGAGCAGCACAGGGGAGTCGGCTCGTAGAGCCGACCGCCGCGGTCAGCGCCGCGCCCGAGCCCCGCCTGACGCTCCGCACATTGCCGTCGGCGCTCTGCGTCAATCGGCGACCAATCGCCGCACCCAGTCGAGCAGCACGGCGGGCAGCATCTCCGGCCGCGGCAACAGCGCATAGTGCTGCGCGCCGAAGACCTGCGGCAGGTAGCCGGCCGCCTGCCGATCGATCGTCAGGCAGAACGGCGCGATGCCCTGCAGCTTCGCCTCGGTAACCGCCTGCCGCATGTCCTCGACGCCGTAGCGTCCCTCGTACTCGTCGACATCGTTGGGCTTGCCGTCCGACAACAGCAACAGCAGTCGATGCTGCGCCGACTCGCGCATCAGCAACGTGGCCGCGTGGCGGATCGCCGCACCGGCGCGCGTGTACTGCTCGGGCTCGAGGCCTCCGATCCGCTGCGCGGTGTTCATGTCCCAGCGCTCGCCGAAGGCCTTGATCGTGCGCAGCGTCACGGCCTGCGGGCCTTCTCCGGAAAACGAAAGGACCGAGTACGGCTGCGCGAGGCTCTCGAGCGCAATGCATACCAGCAGCAGCGCCTCGCGTTCGACGTCGATCACGCGCCGATGCGCCGAGATCCAGCCATCGGTCGAACCGCTCGAATCGATCAGCAACATGATCGCCATGTCTCGCCGCGACCGGCGCTCGGCCTCGTAGACGGCGGCCGAGCGCGGCAGTCCGGCCCGGTAGTCGGCATGGCTGTCGATCCACGCCGCCAGGTCGACCTCGTCGCCGTCGAGCTGCCGCCGCAGGCGCAGCGGCCGCGCGCGCAGCATCTCGAACTGCCGCGCGATCAGCCGCAGCGAGGCCCGATGCTGCGCCAGCGTGTCGTCGACCCATTGTCGCGGCCCGGCGTGCGGCGGCAGCAGGCGCACCGTCGCGCCCGGCTCTCGATAGGCGCCGATGCGCCAGTCCCACTCCGGATAGTTCAGCTCCGGTGCATCGTGTGCCGACGCGCCGGCGTCCACCGACTGCCTCGCGCGAGTCAACGACAGCTCGTCGTCGGACAGCAGGACTTCCCTGGGCTTCGACTGGGTCGCGACGAGCCGCGCTTCGGGCAGCTCCGACATCGCGTCGGCGAACTCCTCGGCCGCCGTCGTGTCGTCGCGATCGGTCGGCCGCTGCAGGCCGTACGGGTCTTCGGCCTGTTCGAGCGGCTCGGCCGTCTGCACCATCCACGCGCCGGACTGGCCGTCGTCTTCATCGTCGGCAGCCTCGCGTACCTCGGGCCGGCGGGCCAGGCGTGCGCTGCGCGGATTCTCCGCATCGGATTGCGCGTCGGTGTCGTCTGCCTGCGAGCCGGACAGCCGCGACGCTGCCGGCGGCGGTGCCCGCAACTCGCCGGTCCAGCAGTCGCCGAACAGCGGACTCGGCGGAAAGCGCCGCGGCTCCTCGTACGCCGGATCGATCTTCGCTGCAAGCTCGCGCGCAGCGGCCAGCGACTCGATCGCCGACGCGCACTCCGGCACGCCGGCCGGCAGCGTCCCGGGCGCGCAGGACAACACGTTGCGAACCAGCGTCTCCAGCGGCTGCAGGCGCGGCGCGAACGCATCGAGCGGCGGCCGCTCGGCCAGCGCCGTGCGTCGCAGCGAAAGCAGCGCCGAGCTCATGCCGGGCAGCATCCGGACCAGCGCCCGATCGGCCCGCACGCCCTCGATCAGCAGGTAGACGTCGCGCAGCAGCGGCGACGACCGCTGCGGCCATGCCGACGCACTGCCGCAGACCGCGCGCATCGCCTGCTGCATCGCCATGATCCGGTAACGATCGATCGCCTGCGAAGGGTCGGGAAGCGGAAGCTGCGCCGGAAGCCAGATGCCCGAGCCGTCGGTCGCCGGCAACGCATGCCTGCGCACCGGAACACTGCGGCGCATGAGCCGCGCGAGCCAGGTCGGCGGTGCCGGCGGCTGCGCCACGCGCAGTGCGAATCCGCGACCGAAGGCCGCTACCAGCAGCAGGTCGAGTCGCTCGGCGACGTCGCCGAGCTCGAGCAGCCGCGGTCCCTTCGGAGGCGGACGATACCGGCGCCAGAGTCCGCGTGCGTAGATCGTCGCGTGCCGTGCGACATCGGTGATGACGTCTTCGGCTTCAGCCATAGTCCGGCCGGATCAGACGAAGGTCGCATCGACGAGATCGCACATCGCCGACACGAGCGAGGGCTCGTCGGACAGTGGCGAGACCAGTGCGGCGCGGCAGGCGTCGCGGATCGCAACGCCACCGGCCTGGAGACGGGCCGTGGCGATCAGCAGGCGGGTGCTCGGCACTTCGGCCAGCCCGCGATCGCGGAGCGCTCTCAGCCGGTTGCCCAGTTCGACCAGTGCGTGGGCGGTCGCGTGGTCGGTCTGCCCTTCCCGTTCGACGATCGCCGTCTCCCGCTCGGGCGGCGGAAAATCGAAATCGAGCGCAACGAAGCGCTGCCGTGTGCTCGGCTTCAGGTCCTTGAGCATCCGCTGGTAGCCCGGGTTGTACGAAACGACGAGCAGGAAACCGGGCGCTGCCTCGATCGTCTCGCCGGTCTTGTCGATCGGCAGCATCCGTCGGTAATCGGTCAGCGGGTGCAGAACGACGATCGTGTCCTGGCGCGCCTCGACCACTTCGTCGAGATAGCAGATCGCTCCTTCGCGCACCGCCCGGGTCAGCGGGCCGTCCTGCCAGACGGTACCGTCGTGGCGGACGAGGAAGCGACCGATCAGGTCGCTCGCGCTGAGGTCGTCGTGGCAGGAGATCGTGATCAGCGGCCGGTCGAGCCGCCAGGCCATGTGCTCGACGAAGCGCGTCTTTCCGCAGCCGGTCGGGCCCTTCAGCATCACGGCCAGGCCGCGCGCATGGCACTGCTCGAAGACCGCGACCTCGTTGCCCGACGGCAGGTAGAACGGCTCCGCGTCGCGTTGCCGATCCGACCGCAAGCCTTCGGTCGACGTTTCGGCTGCCAGGGTCAAGCGCGCGACGCCGTGGCCAGCCGCTGCCCCTCGGGCTCGGGTTCGCGCGAAACTTCGAAGCTCGGCGCGTAGCGGAAGAAGTCGATGATGTACATCGCGACTCCCACGGCGAAGATCGACGCGCAGATCACCAGCATCACGAAGTGCACCTGGATCCTCAGTTGCGCATCGAGATAGCCGAGGCCGAGCACGCGTTCCAGATAGACCTGTCCGATACCGGCGGTCGCGAACGACAGCGTCATGCCGAACATGCCGGCAAGCTGCAGCCAGAACGACCAGTAGCCGAGGCTGGTGCCCTCCTCGTTGCGACCGCGCGTGAGCGACGGCAGCGCGAAGCTGATCATCGCCAGCACGATCATCGCGTAGGCACCGTAGAACGCCGCGTGCCCGTGCATCGCCGTGATCATCGTGCCGTGCGTCCACTTGTTGATCGACGGGAACGTATGCGCGAGTCCGAGCAGACCGGCGCCGAACATCGTGAACACGGCGCTGCCGACGGCCCAGTGCAGCGCGAGCTTGTTCGGGTGCGCGAGCCCCGAGCGCCGGATCGCCGAGTACGCGTAGATCGCCATGCCGACGAGCGCGACCGGCTCGAGCGCGCTGAACAGGCCGCCGATCGGCAGCCAGTAGCCGGGTACGCCGACCCAGTAGTAATGATGTGCGGTTCCGAGGATGCCGGCGATGAACACGAGGCCGACGATCACGTAGAGCCACTTCTCCATGACCTCGCGGTCGGCGCCCGACAGGCGGATCAGCAGGTAGGCGAGGAAACCGGCCTGGATCATCTCCCAGACCCCTTCGACCCACAGGTGGATCGTCCACCAGCGATAGAAGATCGAGATCGTGTAGTTCTCGTATTCGATCAGCGCCGGCAGGTAAAGGATCGCCGCAAGCCCGAGGCCGCCCAGCAGCACGCCTTCGGTCGCCGTGAAGCGCCCCGACTGCCGGATCGTCATTCCGATGTTGTAGAGAAAGATCAGCATGCAGACGACGATCACGAGCTTGTGCGGCAACGGCTGCTCGAGCAGCTTGTTGCCGGTGCCGTAGCGGAACAGGTAGCCGATGATCGCGGTCACGCCCATCAGTGCGAACAGGATCAGCTGGATATAGGCGAGCTTCGTGCTGTAGAGCTCGGTGCGCGATTCGTCGGGCACCATCCAGTAGGTCGCGCCCATGAAACCGGTCAGCACCCAGACGATCAGCAGGTTCGTGTGGATCGTCTTCGTGACGTCGAACGGCAGCACGTTCAGCAGCGGGTCGGGCCCCAGGTACTTGGCGGCCGAAAGCAGTCCGAAGACCAGCTGCAGCCCGAACAGAATCATCGCCAGCGCGAAATACCAGTAGGCGACGGATTGGGATCTGTAGCGCATCCGGGTTCTCCGATTCCGATCAGGGCCGAGAGGCTCTAACGCAGGGTGGACAGGTAGGCGACGAGCTGGTCGATCTGCTCGGGCGTGAGCTCCTTGCCGTAGGTGTCGGGCATGAAGGAGACGCCGTTCGCGGAGAACATCGGCCCGGGCGTCAGATGGGCGCTCGGCTCCATGATCGATTCGCGAATGAACGAGGCGACGTCGGTAGCCGAACCCTTGTAGTCCGGCCCGCCCAACAGTTTCTCGGCGCGCGCGCTCAGTCCGGCCAGCGACGGCCCGGCCATGTCGACGCCCGGCGCGATCGAATGGCAGGCCGTGCACGAAGGCGTGGCCGTGCGGAACACGTGCTCGCCGAGCGCGATCGGGTCGTTGCCCTCGGCGACCGGCCGCGCACCGGGCGGCGCGCCATGGTCGCCGGCGTGCGACAACTGATCGGTCGACATCGCGGTGCCCGGGATCGTCGCGCCGGTCACCAGGATCGGACGCGGCGGCCAGCCCTGGTTGTCGACATTCGCAACCCAGTCGAGGAAGGCGATCAGCGCGTCGATGTCCTCGTCGGAAAGATCCTGCGCCGGCATCAGGCGCCGGTGCCGCTGCTCGTCGTAGAAATTCGACGGATCGCGAATGAACGCCTTCAGGTAGGCCTCTCCGCGATGCTGGGTGATCTTCGTGAGGTCGGGCGCGTAGTACGCGCCTTCGCCGAACAGTGTGTGACAGTTGATGCAGTTGTTCTCGTGCCAGACGTCCTTGCCCCGCGTGACCTGCGGCGTGATTTCGCCGGTCAGCACGGGCACCTGCCGATGCGTATCGAACGTGAGAACGAGGAAGGCGACTGTCGCCGCCACCGTGGACCAGATCGCGAACTGCCGGGTCTGTCGCTTGTTCATGGCCGCCTCGCGCTAGACGCCGATACCCGGCCAGTAGCGAAGCGCGATGCCACCCGCGTAAAGGATGGCGGCCCCCATCAGGACGACAACTGCATAGCCGGCCACCTGCAGCGACCGGCTCCACGTCGATGCCTGCATCGGATTCCCCTGCTCTGACTGGTCTCGCCCGATGGTACAGGCTGTTGCCTATGTCAGGAACCCCGGGGAAATTGCCTTAAGGCTCGAACCTCGAGCCATCGATCGCCAGTGGCCTAAAGCAATCGCGCGTCGCTGAACAGCACGCCATCGCCGTCGACGTAGACCCATTGGCCAGGCGACAGCCGGGCTCCGCCGATCTCGAGCGCGCACTCGCGCTCTCCGCGGCCGCGCCGGTCGCTGCGCCGCGGATGTGCGGCCAGCGCGCGCACGCCGATCTCGCAGCCATCGATCTCGGCCGTGTCGCGAACGCAGCCGTTGACGATCACGCCGGCCCAGCCGTTCCGTTCGGCCAGCACCGCCAGGTTGCCGCCGAACAGCGCGCAGCGCAGGCTCCCGCCGCCGTCGACGACCAGCACACGGCCCTCGCCCGGCGTTTCGAGCGAAGTCCGCACCATCGAGTTGTCGTCGCTGCATCGTACGGTCGCCGCCGGCCCGCAGAAGCTTTTCCTCCTGCCCCAGCCGGTGAACATCGGCGGCAGCGCGCGCAAGGCGCCGCTATCCAGCAGGTCTTCGTGCGCGTCGCACAGGTCGGTGGTGGCAGGCGCTTCGCCGGCGTCGCGGATCTCGGTCATCGGACACTCCTCGGTCGGACGGTTGGGCTTGCATGGGCCGCGCAGCAGCCGCAGGAAGAATCATCCGATGAGCCTGCCGCCGGCGATGCGAAGCCGGCAGCCGGATTCGACGCGCCGGCTGCGCCGCGGCCGGCGGCCGATGCATGCAGCCGGCATGCGCCGGCGATCAGCGTTGCGTGCTCAGCGGGCCCGGGAGCTGCGCGTAGTAGGCCGCGAGGTTCCTGATGTCGTCGCGCGACAGGGCCTTGGCCTGGCCCGCCATGATCGGATTCTTGCGACGGTCGTCCCGGTAGTCGAGCAATGCTCGCTCGAGGTAATCGCGGTGCTGGCCGCC
>JAAZBL010000477.1 GCA_012513825.1 Limnobacter sp.
GTCGCCGGCGGGCGTCGCGAAGTCGAAGGCGTCGAGGTTGGACAGACGGGGGTTCGGCTCCTGCGGGCTAGGCTGGCTCGGCTCCTGCAGGCTCGGCTCCTGCGGGCTCGGCTCCTGCGGGTTCAGCACCAGCGGCGAGCCGTTGTACCAGCGGCCCATCAGCTTCGCGGCCGTCAGATCGGGTTTGACGCCGTAGTCCGCCTCGACGCGTTCGAGCAGCTTCTCGAAGGCCTCGACGTCCTGTTCGATGACGCGAAAGGCCGCGTAGGTGCCGTTGCTTGCCAGTGCCGGCGGCAGCTCGCCGATGAAACGGCTGCCCCGCGAGTTCGGGTAGTCGCGACCGAGCAGCAGGTCGCCGATCACGGCCTTTTGCGCCGGGGGCACCTGCCTCGTGTAGCCGGACAGGCCTTCGAAGCGCGGTTGCCCGAATCCGTCGCGGTAGCCGAAGTGCACGGCGTCGCCGTACCTCCCGAGCGCTTCGGCGTCTCGCTCGAAGCGGATCGATTCCGATCCGATCAGCGAGCGGATCCGTCCGGCAAGGCGGTCGAACTCGTGCTCGTCGCTCAGGATCGAGACGATGCCGTGGACGAGGCCCGCGTTCCGATGCGGCAGGCCGATACTCCAGTGTTCGGGCGCATTGCGCCCGGTATCGCCCAGCCGTTCGGCGCGCACGGCCGGTCCCTCGCGGAAAGCGACCGGAAAGTCGTCGAGGATCTGCTGCGGCAGGCCGAGCGCCTGCAGGCCGGCGTGCGTGAGGCCCAGCGTCACGCACGCCTTTGCCTCGCCGGCTGCGCTTTGCGGCGTGACGAGCTCGATCAGCTTGGCAAGCAGCGCGCGGGCCGGGCCGAAGGCGCGCTCGTCGAAGGCTTCGTCGTCATCGCCGCCGTTGCCGCTGGCGTCACGATGAAGGTCCGATCCAATGGCGGTCGGGAACCCGAAACCCAGATGCAGCGCTCGCTGCGCGCGGTAACCGCGCAACACGTTCGCCTGCACGTCGTTCTGGTCGACCAGGGCGGCTGCGCGGACGGCGGCTTCGTCGATCGCGCGTTCGGTGCCCGGCAGCACGCCGACGCCCGTCGCGCGGGTGATTTCGGCGACGCTCCTGTCCGGATAGGCACAGTAGATGTCTTCATGTGCTTGCAGGGCGCCGTTCGGGAGCGGCAGCTTCGTGTGCCGATCGACATAGGCCCAGAACTCGTCGGGATACTGGCGCACCGGCAGCGGCGGCCGGTCCTTCATGTACGACAGGATCTTCGTGAAGGCCTCGTCGAGCACCGCGGCGAAATCCATCACGTAGTCCTTCGCGTCGCCGTCGAACTCGCTGACGATCAGCAGCAGCCCCTTGTCCGGCACCGGCAGGAAGCGGGCGAAGTGGACGTAGCCGAGCTCGCCGAAGGTCTTGCGGATTTCCTTCTTCTTGACCTTCAGCCATTCCAGCAGCTCCCACAGGCGCTGCGGGTCCTCGAGCTCCATTACCAGGCTGAAGCCGTTGCCGGTCTGGTTGCGCATGTTGCCCCCTGGGGCCGATCGGTCGGCCGTGTATTGCGCGGGTCGCGAACTTTAAGCGCCGACCCAAGGAACTGAAAGCGGGTCCGGGTCGACACTGGGTTCCACAGGCTTCCGAGCGGCCATGATCGAGGAGAGCGATGATGGAACACACTGCCCTTTCCCCTTACGCCGGTTTTTCCGCGGCCCGCATTCGCGACATACCCGCGCCGGCATGGTTCCGCGGCGACCGTTCGCCGCAGAGGCCTTCGATCGACGATAGCGGAAACGACCCGATCTCCCCGATCGTCCGTTCGATCCTCGACCATGTCCAGTACGGTGCGATCGCGATCGACGGCGGCTGGCGGATCAGCTTCGTCAACCGCGCGGCCGTCCACGAGTGCCGGCGTCCGGACTCCCCGTTGCACATCGAGCGCTCGCAGCTGCTGGTTGCCGACGGCTACGAGCAGCGCCGGGTCGCCGCCGCGCTGGACGCGGCACGCGGCGGCCGCTGGTCGATGCTGCGGCTCGGGGCCGATCCGATGCCGCTGACGATCGCGGTACTGCCGCTGGTCGGCGTCGCCCGCGAGGGCGAGCCGCTGGTGCTGATGTTGTTCGGGCTGCGTCACTGCGCCGAATCGGTCGCGCTGCAGCTCTACGGCAGGGCCTGCCGCCTGACGCCGGCCGAGACCCGGGTGCTGCGCGGGCTCGCCGACGGCCTGGCGCCGCAGGAGATCGCCGAGCGCGACTCGGTGCTGCTGTCGACCGTGCGTTCGCACATCCGCAGCATTCGCGAGAAGACCGGGACGCGAAGCATCACCGAGCTGACGCACACGCTGGTCGGCCTTCCGGCGATCATGCCGGCGCTCGTCGGCTCGGCCTGATCCGGCCAGGCGTCGGCGGTTCCGGGAAACGGCAGCGATTCGCACGACTACCCTCTTGGTGCTGCGCCGCATGGCGCGAAACCAATGTTCGCGCAAGTCGACTTTCGATGAATCCCCTCGTTGAGGGGGACCGGCGAGGGCTCGAAAATGAACACGAGATTGACGACCGAGGTCCTGCAGCAGGAAACCCGTACGTTCCGCGGTACCGGCGGTGTCAGCGCGGAGTGTCGTTGCCGCGCGTTTCATCCGGCCTTTCGCGACGCCCGCACCGGCATCGTCTACCTGTCGCGATACGCCGACGGACGGCTCGCGCCGCTGCACCTGCTGGCGGGACTGCCCGCCGACCTTGCCGTGCGGCGCGATGGCCACGGACGCGTGCTCGCCGTCGATGGGGCCGTCGTGGCCGGCTTCGTTCGCGACGGGCTTTTCTACACGCGCGACGAGGCCGCCCGGGCGATCGCGCGCGACGATGCGGCGAGCGGGGCATGCTGAAACCGACGCGACCGCGAAGCCGGCGGAGATCACGGTGACGAACTCGTCCTTCGAATGCCGGTGAGGCGGCACGACGTAGCCTGCGGGAAACTTCAGGCGCAGCACGAAGGGGCCTTCGCTGGCCGGGTTTCCGAGCAGTGCCGCCGCTTGCACGCCCGAGGGCAGCGACACGGGGCCCGCAGTGCCCGATTCGATGCGGGCGGGTCAGCGCAGCGTGATCACGACTTCCAGGTACTCGGCGGGCGTCACCATCGTCCCGTCGCCGGCCCGATCGAATCGGGCGATCAGCGCGAGCAGGTCGCGCTCGAGCGCGGCCTGCCCGCTGGCGTCCAGCGCGGCGAAGGCTTTCAGCATCGGCCCGTACCAGGTGCGGAAGGCCTTGACCCAGTGCTCGGCAGAGCGGTAGCGGAACGTGAAATGACGCTGCGCGGTCGCGATCGAACCGGCGTCTGCGTCGAACAGTTCGGCCAGCCGGTCGCGGGTGCCCCAGAGCGCCGGCGATCGCGCCCCGGGCGGCGGCGGCACGTGTTTGCCGATCGTTTTGAAGACCTGGCCGATGAAGCCTTCCGGCGTCCAGTTGGCCAGTCCGATCTTGCCGCCGCGCCGGCACACGCGGACCAGTTCGGAGGCAGCGCGTTCCTGGTCGGGCGTGAACATCACGCCGAAACTCGAGGTGACCGCATCGAATCCGTGATCGGCGAACGGCAGCGCCTCGGCGTCGGCTTCGCGCGTTTCGACTTCCAGCTCGTCGGCGCACGCGCGCTCTTGCAGGCGTGCCAGCAGTGCCGGCACGTAGTCGGTCGCGAGCACGTCGCAGCCGCGGCGTGCGGCGGCCAGCGAGACGTTGCCGTTGCCGGCGGCGACGTCGAGCACCTTCTGTCCGGCGCGCAGGTCCAGCGCCTCGCAAAGCTGCTCGCCGACGATCTGCAGCGTCGTGCCGATCAGCGCGTAGTTGCCCGAAGACCAGGCAGACCGCTGGCGGGTCTTGATCGCTTCGAGATCCGGTGCGGCACCGTGCTGCAGGACTTTCGGCGGTTCTTGACGAACGGGGGTGGCAGCAGTATCCATAACCTTTCTCCGTCTGGCGCCGCGTCGGCGCGCATCGCGCGCCTTCGGCGGGGCTGGCACGGCCGCCGCGACATGCCGCGACCGTCGATGCGACGGTAGATGCCCGGCGTGGAGGCCAGCGTGGTAGCGGGCGTGGAAGTTTCGGTGGAA
>JAAZBL010000478.1 GCA_012513825.1 Limnobacter sp.
TCGGGCAGCAAGCTTGCTATGCCTCGACCATGGCTTCCCGAACGTCACGCGTACCTGCTGCCTCCGAGCCGAATGCTTCGCTTTGGCAGCTCATCCGCCAATCCTTCCAGGGTTGGCTCGACGACTATGCGCCGAGCATGGGGGCCGCGATCTCGTACTACACGGCCTTCTCGATCGCGCCGATATTGCTCATAGCGATCTCGGTCGCCGGACTCGTGTTCGGCGAGGAGGCGGCGCGCGGAGAGGTCTTCGAGCAACTGAAGGCGCTCGTGGGTGCCGACAGCGCAGCAGCGGTCCAGGAAATGGTCGAACGTGCCGGCGAACCCGAGCGCGGCGCCGGGGCGGCCGCGATCGGTTTCATCACGCTCGCGATCGGGGCGACGACCGTCTTCGCCGAACTGCAGAGCGCGCTCGACCGGATCTGGAAGGCACCCGAGCGCCTGAAGCCCTCGGGTATCTGGGGTGTGCTGCGCGCGCGCCTGCTGTCCTTCGGCATCGTCCTGTCGATCGGTTTCCTGCTCATCGTCTCGCTGGTCGCAAGCGCGGCGATCTCGGCACTGTCGCGCTGGTGGGGACCGTACTTCGAACAGTGGACCTACGTCGCTCGGGCGCTCGATTTCCTGGTCCCGATCGTCCTGCTGACGATCGGCTTCACGCTGATCTACAAGATCGTTCCGACCGTCAAGGTCGCATGGCGCGACGTCCTCGTCGGCGCGATTGCGACGGCGGTGATGTTCACGATCGGCAAGTTCCTGATCGGGCTTTATGTCGCGCACGCGGCGGTGGCTTCGCCCTTCGGGGCAGCCGGCTCGCTGGTGATCCTGCTCATCTGGGTCTACTACTCGGCTCAGATCTTCCTGCTGGGGGCCGAGTTCACATGGGCCTGGGCGCAACGCAGGGCCGCGCGCAGCGGCACGCAGATCGAAGGCGCCGGCTGATTTTCGACTGACCCTCATCGCCGGGCGCTTCCCGATCCGGTGACGCTGTGGCTATGCTGTGCGCCGTGAGGGGTTCAGCGATGCACGTTCGGGAAATTTCCGCCCTGCTGGCGGCTCATCGCGTTTTCGGCCTGCTGCCGGACGTCGAGCTGGCCGCATTGACGCCGCAATGGCAGCACCGGCGCGTCGCCAGCGGCGAAATCGTGCTGGCCGAAAGCGAAATGCCTGTGCGCCTCGGCTTGCTGGTGTCGGGAGGCATCGACCTGGTCGACCAGGACGCAGCCTGGCGGCTGCCGCTCGAGCCGCAGGAACTTTTCGGTGCCGGCGCCACCGTGGCCGACCACGACGATGCCCAGCGCGCGGTCGCGACGGCGCCGAGCGAGGTTCTGTTCCTGGACGTCGAAACGCTGCGCGAACTGGTGCAGCGCAACCCGCGCTTGCTGCCGCTGCTGCCCGCGATTCCGCGTCGGCCGGCACGCGCCAGCCCAAGGTCGGCGATGGCGCAGTCCGGCAACATCATGACGCAGCCGATCGCGAGCCTGGTCAAGCGAGCCCCGGTCAGCATCGACCGTACGCAGAGCATTCGTGTGGCCGCTCAGCGAATGGCCGAAGCGAAGGTCTCGTCGATCCTGCTGACGCAGGATGGACGGCTGTCCGGGCTGGTCACCGATCGCGACCTGCGCACCCGGGCGCTGGCCGCCGGTCTCGACGCCTCCCGGCCGGTTTCCGACATCGCCACGCTGGCGCCGCAGACGCTGCAGACGCGCGATTCGGTGCTCGACGCGATGGTGCTGATGGCGCGGAAGAACATCCACCATGTCCCGGTGCTGGAAGGCGACGAGCTGGTCGGCATGGTCACGGCAACCGACGTCAACCTGTACCAGAGCCCGTCGGTGGTCTACCTGACCAACGAGATCTACGAGCAGGCCGACCTGGCGGGACTGGTGGCCTGCAGCGCTCGCGTCAAGGACTTGCAGGGCAGCCTGGCCAAGGCCGGAACCAACGCCCACAGCACCGGTCGCATCGTCACCTCGGTCACCGATGCCTTCACCGTGCGGCTGATCCAGCTGGCCGAAGAGGAGCTGGGTCCGGCGCCTGTTCGCTACGCCTGGGTCGCTGCCGGCTCGCAGGCGCGGATGGAACAGTCGGCGCGCACCGATCAGGACAACTGCCTGGTGCTCTCCGACGACTACCGGCCCGAAACGCACGGCGAGTATTTCCGGGGATTCGCGCGTCGGGTCTGCGACGGGCTGCACGCCTGCGGATACGTGCACTGCCCCGGCGAGATGATGGCCATGACCGACAAGTGGCGACAGCCGTTGGCGCAGTGGCGCGAGTACTTCAGCCGCTGGATCAACCGGCCCGAACCGATGGCCTTGATGCTGATTTCGGTGTTCTTCGACCAGCGCGCCGTGCATGGCGACACCGGGCTGCTCGACGA
>JAAZBL010000479.1 GCA_012513825.1 Limnobacter sp.
GCCGAGGCGCTGATCGGCAAGGGGGTCAAGTTGTCGGTGTTCGACCCCGACGTGAGCCTGTCGCGGCTGCTCGGCGCGAACAAGCGCTTCATCGAGAAGCATCTGCCGCACATCGGCGAGCTGGTCGGCGACGACCTGTCGGCGACCGTGGCCGACGCGGAACTGGTCGTGATCGGAACGAGCAACCGCATGGTGCTCGACGAGCTGGCACGGGTGTTGCAGCCGTCGCAGAAGCTGCTGGACCTGGTCAACGTGCGCGCGAGCACGCTGGCCGACAAGGCCCAGGGCCTTTGCTGGTAGAGAGCCACGGGCGGCGGTCGGCGATGAGCCGCGAGCAGAAGATCTGGAAGCGCACGTTCCGGGTATCGGCGCTGCTGTCGATCGTCTCGCAGCCTCGCTGGCACCGTACCTGACCAGTTCGACCGAGCTCGCGCCCGGTTGACGAGCGAGCGCGCGATCTGTGTATAATGTCCGGCTCTTGGGGCGGTAGCTCAGCTGGGAGAGCGTCGCGTTCGCAATGCGAAGGTCGGGAGTTCGATCCTCCTCCGCTCCACCAAGACTCGAAAAAGCCAGGCCGTTCGGCCTGGCTTTTTTCTCGGTGTGGCTGGACACGCCCCCAGTAGCGCAGCTTGTCGAATCTTGCCAAGCCCTACGCTGGCGCCATGAGCACGATGAACATCTCTCTGCCCGATAGCCTCGAGGCCTTCGTCGACGAGCAGGTCAGCCAACTTGGCCATGGCACCAGCAGCGAGTACGTGTGCGCACTGATCAGCCGCGACCAGGACCGGCTGCATCTGCGCAAGCTGCTGGTCGCGGGGCGTCGTCCGCATTGATTTGGACCACGCCACTCTCTTCACCCTGCGCGACCGCCACCCGGCCTGGCGATTGCTGGCCTCGCCGCACGCGCCGCTGGTCGGGAGCTTCCTGCACCGGGTGTTCGTGGCGCCGAACGTGCGGGTGATGAGCGAGGCGGATCTCGCCGAGGCCTTGGAGGACGAGCTGTTTTCGCTGCGCGAGCAGTCCGGAGCGGAGGCGTACCCCAAGGGCGCGCGGGACTACCTGAACGACTGGGCCGCGCCAGATAAGGGCTGGCTGCGCAAGTTCTACAAGCCGGGCACCGACGAGGCGCAGTTCGACCTGACGCCGGCCACCGAGAAGGCCATCGCCTGGCTGCTGTCGCTGACCGAGCGGCCGTTCGTCGGCACCGAGTCGCGTTTGCTCACACTCTTCGCGCTGCTGGAGCAGATCAGCGCCGGCACCGAGGCCGATCCGATCAAGCGCGTGGCCGATCTGCGCAGCAAGCGCGACGAGCTGGACGCCGAGATCGCTCGCGTGCTGGCGGGCGACCTGCCGCTGCTGGACGACACGGCGGTCAAGGACCGTTTCCAGCAGTTCCAGCAACTGGCGCGCGAGCTGCTGGCCGATTTCCGTGAGGTGGAGCACAACTTTCGCCTGCTCGATCGCAAGGTGCGCGAGAAGATCGCACTATGGGAAGGCGCCAAGGGTGCGCTGCTCGACGAGATCATGGGCGAGCGCGATGCGATCGGCGACTCCGACCAGGGTCGCAGCTTCCGCGCCTTCTGGGACTTCTTGATGTCCAGCCGGCGACAGGAAGAACTCTCCGAGCGGCTGGACCAAGTGCTGGCGCTGCCTGCCGTTGCGGCGCTCGCGCCCGAACCGCGCATCCGCCGCGTGCATCACGATTGGCTGGAGGCGGGCGAACACACGCAGCGCACGGTGGCTCGGCTGTCGCAGCAGTTGCGCCGCTTCCTCGACGACCGGGCCTTTCTGGAGAACCGCCGCATCCTCGACCTCTTACGCGGCATCGAGAGCAAGGCGCTCGGCATCCGCGAGGCCGCGCCATCCGGCACGGTGATGCACATCGACGCGATGGGGGCGGACGTCGAACTACCGCTGGAGCGACCGCTGTTCACACCGAGTGTGAAACCGCGCCTCGCCGATCTGGCGCTCGTTGCCGACGAGAGCGACATCGACACGGCGCGCTTGTTCGAGCAGATCGTCGTCGACAAGGCGCGCCTGCGCTCGGCCGTTCGACGCGCACTGCGGCGCCAGCCGCAGGTCACGCTGCGCGAGCTGCTGGATGTCGAGCCTCTGCACCACGGTCTGGCAGAACTGGTGGCCTACCTGGAGTTGGCCCACGCCGGGGACGGCAGCGACGCGCCGGATGGCCTGCGCGCGCTGGTGGACGAAACGGTGGAGGAACCGATCCGCTGGCAGGCCCATGACGCCGCGGGCGAAGCCGTGACTCGCGAGGCGCGCCTGCCCCGAGTGATCTTCACGCGCTGACGAGGGGCCCGCGGCCAGTGAGACACGAGCATGGATGACGCGCTTCACGAGAACGATTCGCTGGAGACGCCGCCCAGCGCACTGCCGCCGGTGCCGGAGCTGTCGCAGCTGATGGTGCAGCTGCTCAAGGGTGTGCTCTACCGCGACGACGACGAGCGGCTGTGGGCCAGCCTGCTGCGCCTGCAATCGCGGGTGCGGGAACAGGCCGCCGTGCTGCTGCTCGATCTGGTGCTGGACGAAGCCGAGGGCCACGCCTTCCTGAAGAGCCGTCCGGACCCGGAGGCGTCCGAGGGGGCACAACGCGTCCCGCGGCTCGTCGCACGTCGTCCGCTTTCCTACGCGGTGAGCCTGATGCTGGCGCTGCTGCGCAAGCGCATGGCCGAGTTCGACGCCGGCGGTGGCGACACACGCCTGGTCCTCTCGCGCGACGACATCGCCGAGCTCATGCGGGTGTTCCTGCCCGATGGCACCAACGAGGCCCGGCTGATCGACCAGGTGGATTCGACCATCGGCAAGGTGGTCGACCTGGGGTTTCTGCGTCGACTCAAGCCCGCTGCGGACAGTGCGCAGAATCGAGGCCACTACGAAGTGCGGCGCATCCTGAAGGCCTTCGTCGATGCGCAATGGCTGGCCGAGTTCGATGCGCGGCTGGAGGTCTACCGCACGGCACAGTCGGGCGGCGCCGGTCAAGGCGCCAGCCAGGAGAGCGTCGATGCTTGAGGCACCGACGCTCGGCCTGGACTTCGTGGCCGACGACAGCCGGGTGGGCTTTCGGCTGCAGCGGCTCGAGGTGCTGAACTGGGGGACCTTCGACAAGCGCGTATGGCGCTACGAGTTCGACGGCCGCAACAGCCTGCTCACGGGCGACATCGGTTCGGGCAAGTCCACGCTGGTCGATGCCATCACGACCCTGCTCGTGCCGGCACATCGCGTGGCCTACAACAAGGCGGCCGGGGCCGATTCACGCGAGCGCTCATTGCGGTCCTACGTGCTGGGCCACTACAAGAGCGAGCGCAACGAGGTGACCGGCAGCGCCCGGCCTGTGGCGCTGCGCGATGCGTCGAGCTACTCGGTCATCCTCGGCGTCTTCCGCAACGAGGGTTACGACCAGGACGTGACGCTGGCCCAGGTCTTCTGGCTGAAAGACGCCCAGGGCCAGCTCGCGCGCCTGTTCGTGACCGCCGAGCGGGCACTGGCCATCGCCGACGACTGCAGCGGCTTCGGCAGTGACATCACCGCCCTGCGCAAGAAGCTGCGGGGCGCGGGCTGCGAGCTGTTCGACAGTTTCCCGCCTTACGGCGCGTGGTTCCGCCGACGCTTCGGCATCGAGCACGAGCAGGCCCTGGAGCTCTTCCACCAGACCGTCTCGATGAAGTCGGTGGGCAACCTCACCGACTTCGTACGCAGCCACATGCTGGAGCCGTTCGACTCCGGGCAACGCATCGAGGCGTTGATTCGCCACTTCGATGACCTGGACCGGGCGCATCGGGCGGTGCTCGAGGCCAAGCGGCAAGTGGAACTGCTGACGCCGCTGGTCGCGGACGGCGCGCGCCACCAGGCGCTGGTGAACGAGATCCAGGATTGGCGCGATGCGCGCGATCGGCTCCGGCCGTACTTCGCGCGGCTCAAGGGCGATCTGCTCGACCGCCGCCTTGGCCTGCTGGCGGAGGATGCGGCCCGGCTCGATGCGCAGATCGAGCGCCTGGACGCGCAGCGCGAGTCCGAGCGCGTGGAAATCGGCCGCCTGGAGCGGGCGCTGCGAAACCACGGCGGCGATCGCCTGGAGGAGATGGCAGCGGAGATTCGCCGTCTGGAGCAGGAGAAGGTTCAACGCCAGAAGAAGGCTGACCGATTCCAGGAGTTGCTGGCCCGCATCGACGAGCCGGTTCCCGTCGACGAAGCGGGCTTCCTCGCCCGGCAGCAGGGCATCGTCCAGCGTGCCGAAGGCTTGCGCGAGCGCATCGCCGACCTGGACAACCGCGAGCGCGAGGAGGACTTCGCTTTCCGCAAGGGCCGTGAAGAGCATACGGCCTTGTCCGACGAGATCGACAGTCTGCAGCGGCGCAAGAGCAACATCGATGTCGCCCAGATCCGGATTCGCGACGCGCTGTGTTCGGCCCTCTCGATCGGTGAAGACGAACTCCCCTTCGCCGGCGAGCTGATCCAGGTGCGCGACGACGAGCGCGATTGGGAAGGCGCGGCCGAGCGACTGTTGCGCGGCTTCGGCCTTGCGCTGCTGGTTCCCGACGCACACTACAAAGCCGTTGCGGACTGGGTGGACCGCCAGCATCTGGGCGCTCGGCTGGTGTACTTCCATGTACGGCAGCGCAGAGCGGGGCAGGGCGCCGGAGATGCCAGCCTGCATCCGCAATCGCTGGTTCGAAAGCTTGTCATCAAGCCGGACTCGCCGCACTACGAGTGGCTGGAGCGGGAGCTTCGCCAGCGCTTCGACGTCGCTTGCTGCGACACCGGCGAACAGTTCCGGCGCGAGGCCCGCGCCATCACGCGCTCAGGCCAGATCAAGGACCCGAGCGGGCGCCACGAAAAGGACGACCGCAGCCGGATCGACGACCGCGGCCGCTACGTGCTCGGCTGGAGCAACGCCGACAAGCTGCGTGCGTTGCGCGACCGGCGGCAGCGCCTGGAGGGCAGCCTGGCTGGCTTGGGTCAACGGATCGGCGAGATCCAGCAGGCGCGCAAGGAGCTGCGGGCACGGCTGGAGACGCTCGCACGGTTGGAGGAGTTCACCCGGTTCGCGGACATCGACTGGACGAGCCTGGCTCGCCAGATCGCCATGCTGGCCGAGGAACGTGCGCGGCTGGAGGCCGCATCGGACACGTTGCAAGAGCTCGGGCGCCAGCTCGGAGCCGCGCAGCAGCGCTTCGGCGAGCTGGAGGCCAGGCGGTCCGATGCCTTGGGCAAGCGCGGCGAGGTCAAGAGCAAACGGGAGTCGGCGCAGGCGATGCGGGATCAGGCCGGCAGCGTGTGGGACGACGCGCCGCTGACCGAGGCACAGGTCCAGCGTCTGGATGGCTGGCGTTCGCAAGCGCTGGGCGAGCATCAGCTGTCGGTCGAGTCCTGCGACAACCGCGAGCAGGACGTGCGCAAGTGGCTGCAGGAGCGCATCGACGCGGAGGACAAACGCCTGGCACGGCTGACCGAGCGCATCGTCGACGCCATGCGCGTCTTCAAGGAGGAGTTCAAGGCCGAGACGGTCGAGGTGGATGTGAGCCTGGCGGCCTTGCCGGAGTACGAGCGGATGCTCGCCGGCTTGAAGAGCGACGACCTGCCGCGATTCGAAGCGCGCTTCAAGGAGCTGCTCAACGTCAACACCATCAACGAGATCGCCAACTTCAACGCCCAGCTCGCCCGCGAGCGGGAGACGATCAAGGAGCGCGTCGAATTCATCAATCAGTCGCTCCATGCCATTGACTACAACCCCGGCCGGTACATCAAGCTGGTGGCGCTGCCCAGTCCCGATGCCGAGATCCGCGACTTCCAGCAGGATCTGAGGGCCTGCACCGAGGGTGCGTTGACGGGCTCGGCCGACGAGCAGTATTCGGAAGCCAAGTTCCTGCAGGTCAAGGCGATCATCGACCGCTTCCGGGGCCGAGAAGGGCTGTCCGACGCCGACCGGCGCTGGACGGCCAAGGTCACCGACGTGCGCAACTGGTTCCTGTTCTCGGCCAGCGAGCGCTGGCGCGCCGATGGTGCCGAACACGAGCACTACTCTGATTCGGGCGGCAAGTCGGGCGGGCAGAAAGAGAAGCTGGCCTACACCGTGCTGGCCGCAAGCCTGGCCTATCAGTTCGGACTGGAGTGGGGCGCCGTGCGTTCGCGCTCGTTCCGCTTCGTCGTGATCGACGAAGCCTTCGGTCGCGGGTCGGACGAGTCGGCGCAGTACGGGTTGCGCCTGTTCCAGCAGCTCAACCTGCAGTTGTTGATCGTCACGCCGCTGCAGAAGATCCACATCATCGAGCCTTTCGTGGCCAGTGTCGGCTTCGTGCACAACGAGGGCGGGCGCGAGTCGCGGCTTCGCTGCCTGTCGATCGAGGAGTACCGGGCGCAAAGGGCTGGCGGGACGGCGGAGGGGATGGCCGAGGCGAGGGCGGACCGATTGGTCGAGGCCGGGGCGGACCGGGTGGCGCCATGAGTTGGACCACGGCGGCAGATCTGCGCGCGCAGGTCCAACGCTGGTGGGACCGGGGTGACTTGCTGCGCGCGACGGTCACCGACGCCCTTGCGTGGCCGATGCGCCTGAACCTGAAGGTTCCCGGCGCCGCGGACCTGTCCGACCGCTTCGAAGCCGTGCGCGACTGGGTGCGCGAGCTTGCCGATGTCCCGCAGGTTCGAATCGAATGGCGCCAGTGGAATCACCGCGTCCAGGGCATGCAGCGCCTCCCGGCGGCCGTCTGGATCGACAGCCTGCAGGACGCCTTGACCTTGATCGGCAAGGCTCGCCATGCGCAAGGCTTCGAGGCCTTGTGGCAGCAGACGGTCGTCGCGCAGCCAGCGTTGCTGGCGTGGCTGTCCCGACGGCCGCTGCAGGCGCTGGAACTGGCCGACCGCTGGGAGCGACTGCTGGCCGTCGTTGCATGGGTACAGGCGCATCCTCGCCCGGGCGTCTACCTCCGCCAGGTCGACGTGCCCGGAGTCGACAGCAAGTTCATCGAAGTCCACCGAGGCGTATTGGCGGAGTTGCTGGACCTGTCGTTGCCGTTCGAGGCCGTGCAGACCGAGGCCAGCGGCATTGCACAGTTCGCACGCCGCTTCGGTTTCCTGGACAAGCCTGTTCGGATCCGGTTTCGCCTGCTCGACCCGGCATTGCCCAGCCTGCCAGGCTGTGAAGGCCTGCCCGACATCACGCTGGACGCTGCCAGCTTCGCGGCGCTGACGCTACCTGTCGAGCGGGTCTTCATCACGGAAAACGAGACCAACTTCCTCGCGTTCCCGGCGGTGGCGAGCGCCATCGTCGTCTTCGGCGCGGGCTATGGTTGGGAGGCGCTGTCGCGCGCCGCGTGGCTGCATCGATGCCGCCTGCACTACTGGGGCGACATCGACACCCACGGATTCGCCATCCTCGATCGGCTCCGTGCCTACTTTCCGGGCGCGGCGTCCTTCCTCATGGACCGGGAGACGCTTCTCGCCCACCGCCTGCACTGGGGGGCGGAGCCCGAGTCTGCGCGCCACGACTTGTCGGGTCTTACGCCGGAGGAGGCGTCCGTCTACGACGAGCTCAGGTTCGATCGCCACCAGCCCCGGCTGCGACTGGAGCAGGAGCGCGTGGGGTTCGAATGGCTGAACGAGCGCTTGCGACGAATTTCCGAGCTCTGAGCGTCGCAAGTAATACAATCGGTGATCAGGTATTACTAAAGGGGGTGCGATGGCAACGACAATGACGGTCAAAGGGCAGGTCACGATCCCGAAGAAGGTGCGCGACGCACTGCGCCTGTCGCCCGGTGACGGCGTGGAATTCGCCGTCAACGCGCAAGGCGAGATCGTCGTCAGGAAGGCAGGCCGTCGGGCTGTCGGGACTTCGGTTGCGGCGAACGATCGTTTCGCGGCCGCGCGTGGCAAGGCCGAAGTGAAGTGGCGCACGGATGAGCTGATGGCACTGCTGCGCGATCCGGACTGAGAGCGGCCGTGCTCCTGGTCGATACGAATGTGCTTCTCGACGTTCTCGAAGACGATGCGGACTGGGTCGAGTGGTCGCTGCGCCAGTTGCGCATGCAAGCGCAGGTGCATGAGCTGCTCGTCAACCCGGTGATCTATGCCGAATTATCGTTGGCCTTCGTATCCGTGCAGGCGCTGGACGCCGCTATCTCCGGTATGCGCCTGAAGTTTCTGGAACTTCCGCGAGCCTCCTTGTTTCTTGCTGGACGTGCCTTCGTCGAGTACCGGCGCAAGGGCGGCAACAAGACGAATGTGCTGGCGGATTTCTTCATCGGCGCGCATGCCGCCGTCCTCGGTTCGGGCATTCTGACCCGCGACCCGCGTCGTTACCGCAGCTACTTTCCGCGCGTGCCCCTGGTAACGCCGTAGAGGCGCCGACGCGGCTGCCCGCCGCGCCGGCCGCTCGGCTCAGACCGCCGGGGCGTTGACGACCTGCCTCTCCGAACGAGCCTCTTCCGGGCTCTTCTTGTACGGATCCAGCACGCGGTCGCCTTTTGCGTCGCGCACGCGGGTCACGAGGCCCATGCGATTCATCAGTTCGATGAAGGGTTTCGGATCGAGTTCCTCGACGTTCACCATCTTGCGCACATCCCAGACGCCGTCGGCGACCAGCATGGCCGCCGCGACCGCGGGCACGCCCGCCGTATAGGAGATCGCCTGGCTGCCGACCTCTTCGTAGCACTCCTTGTGATCGCAGACGTTGTAGACGAGGACCTGCCGGCGCCTGCCGTCTTTCGTTCCCTCGAGCAGGTCGCCGATGCAGGTCTTGCCGGTGTAGGTCGGCGCGAGCGATGCGGGATCGGGCAGCACGGCCTTGACGACCCTGAGCGGAATCACTTCCTGCCCCTCGGCGGTTCGCACGGGTTTTTCGGACAGCAGGCCGAGCTCGTTCAGTACCGTGAACACGTTGATGTAGTGCTCGCCGAAGCCCATCCAGAAGCGGATGTTCGGTACGCCGAGGTGCTTCGACATCGAATGCAGTTCGTCGTGCCCGGTCAGGTAGGCGGTACGCTTGCCCACGACCGGCAGGTCCCACTCCTTGCGGCGCTCGAACATGCCGCTGGCTTTCCAGCGGCCGTCTTCCCACGACCAGACGGTGGACGTGAATTCGCGGAAGTTGATCTCCGGGTCGAAGTTGGTGGCGAAGTAGCGGCCGTGGCTGCCCGCGTTGATGTCGACGATGTCGATCGACTCGACCTCGTCGAAATACGCATCCATCGCGAATCGCCCGTAGGCGTTGACGACGCCGGGGTCGAAGCCCACGCCGAGGATCGCGGTGACGCCGGCCTCGCGGCAGGCGTCGCGGCGCTTCCATTCGTAGTTCGCATACCAGGGCGGCGATTCGCAGACCTTGTCGGGATCTTCGTGGATCGCCGTGTCGAGATAGGCGGCACCGGTTTCGATGCACGCCGTCATTACCGACATGTTCAGGAACGGCGATCCCAGGTTGAGCACGATCTGGCTGCCGGTGGCACGGATCAGCGCCTTCGTCGCTTCGACGTCCATCGCGTCGAGCTGGTGCGCTTTAAGCCGACCCGAACCGCGCTGGCTTCCCTTTTCCCTGATCGAGGCGATGATTGCCTCGCATTTCGCGAGCGTTCGCGAGGCGATGTGGATGTCGCCGAGCAGGATGTTGTTCTGCGCGCATTTATGGGCCGCGACGTGGGCCACGCCGCCTGCACCGATAATGAGGACATTGCGCTTCATTTTCCGTATCACCCTCCGGTTCTGATGATCTGAGCGGTCCTGTCAGGACAGGCTGTCGACGTAGTCGTCGAACGAAAACCGGCGCACCACGCGCACCGAGCCATCGGTTTCCTTCACGGCGATCGCCGGCATGTTCACGCCGTTGAACCAGTTCTTCTTCACCATCGTGTAGCCGGCGGCATCGCCGATCGAGATGCGGTCGCCGACCTTCAATGGCGTGGGAAAACGGCCTTCGCCGAAGATGTCGCCCGCCAGGCAGGTCTTGCCGCAGATCATGTAATGGTGATCGCCGGAGTCGTTGCCCAGCGGCGCCGACTCGCGATAGATCAGCAGGTCGAGCATGTGCGCTTCGGTGGAAGCGTCGACGATGGCCAGGTGCTTGCCGTTGTAGCCGACATCGAGCACGCTGACTTCGAGCGTGGCGCAGTTTCTCACCGCGGCCTCGCCGGGTTCGAGGTAGACCTGGACGCCGTACTTGCGCGCGAAGCTGCGCAGCCGTTCGCAGAAGGCATCGAGCGGATAGCCCGGTTTCGTGAAGCTGATGCCGCCGCCGAGGCTGACCCAGTTCAGGCGCCGCAGGATGTCTGCGTATCGGCGTTCGACCTGCGCGAGCAGGTCGTCGAAACGGCCGAAGTCGTCGTTCTCGCAATTGTTGTGAATCATCACGCCGTCGAGGCGATCGGCGACGGCCCGGATACGCTCCGGATCGCGCTCGCCCAGGCGGCTGAACTCGCGCGCCGGGTCGGCCAGCTCGAAACCCGAGTGGCTGACACCCGGGTTCAGCCGCAGGCCGATCGGTTTGTCCGCGGCGAACGGCGCAAAGCGCTCGAGCTGGCTGATCGAGTTGAAGATGATCTTGTCGCAATGCGCGACGACTTCATCGATCTCGTGGTCGGCATACGCCACGCTGTAGGCGTGGGTCTCGCCGCCGAACTTCCGGTGGCCCAGCTTGACTTCGTAGAGCGACGACGACGTGGTGCCGTCCATGTAACGGCGCATCAGCTCGAATACCGACCAGGTCGCGAAGCACTTGAGCGCCAGCAAGGCCTTCGCGCCGGAGTGCCGGCGAACGTGGTCGACGATCTCGAGGTTGCGTTGCAGTGCGGTCTTGTCGATCAGGTAGAACGGGGTAGGAATCGTGTTCATGCTCGATCAGTCGCTCGCCTGGCTGCCTGCGCCGGCGCGCTTCTTGCCGCTGAGCTTGCCGGTCTTCCTGCCGGGGCCGCTCGACGGCTTCGTGGGCTCTTGTTCAGGGCCGCTCGGCGACTTCCCGGTTTTCTTTCCGAGGCGCTCGACGATCAGCGGCGGACGGTCGGGGAACGTGGCCAGGATCTGGAGCTTGCCGCCGATGCCCTCGACGTAGTGCGCCAGCGTGGACACCAGCATGTCCTGGCGTTTCTCCAGCCGCGAAATCGCGCCCTGGCCCACGCCCATCGAAATGGCCAGGTCGTCCTGCGTGTGCTGCGTGGCTTTGCGCAGCTCCTTGAGCGTGGCTACCGTTTCGATGGCCTTGATTCCGGTTCGTGGCTTGTCGACACCGTTACGCCTGGAAGCGGCATCGGTGGACGAGGCGGTGTCCTTCTTCGCCTTCTTGCGCATGGTCTGGGTTGGAGATGACGATCGGGCGTGGATCGACGCCCGACACTCGCAAAGACTCCCCGGTGCAATGACCGGGGCCGGACCCGCGTTCGTTGCGCGGGCCCGATCATGGCGCGAAGGGTATATGTTTTCCAAGGCATATGCAACCGAAGGTATCCGCGGTCGCTTCGTCCAGCGGCGCTTCGTCCGCATGGGCGAACGAAAACGGCCTGCTCCGGAGAGAGCAGGCCGCAGTTTCAGCGAGGAGCGTTCACTTGCGCCAATAGTCGTTGGCCGCCGCGATCGTCTGGAAATGCGTGGCCACGACGTGCGAAACGGCGATCAGGCTGTTCGGGTCGTGGGCATAGCCCGGCCGCAGCGACTTGCGCACGTTCGCGTCGGTCTGCACGGTGGCGACACCCTTCTGCGCCAGCTTGACGGCGAGCGCGAAGCCGGCCTCGGGCGTTTCGGTCATCAGTGTGGTCAGGCCCGCAGCTTTCTTCATTTCGGGCTTGTCCTGCGCCGAGGCGATTCCGGTACAGGCCAGCGCGATCGCTGCCGCCAGCAGGGGCCGGGCGAGGCGGGTGTTCCGCTTCCGCGGGTGAGCTTGGATTGCAGTGGTGCTCATCGGGTCGTCCTCCGGTAAAAGCGGCTGCTGCCGCGGGTGCGCCGTGCGGCGCTCGCCTTGCTGCTTCTTAAGATGCATTGCGATTGCACCTTATGTTAGGGGATTGCCCGGGTCAACCGGCATCCGCTGACCCATTGCTGGCGCGATCCATAAACACCTAGAATCTTGCGCGGTTGCCCGCACGCCCGCGCCTTCTCGCGGTGCGCGGTCGCGCCGGGGGTGGAGACGCTCGATGGGACTTCCGGGTTGCGAGACATCGTCGCAGGCCGCGCTCGACGGCGATCGTGCGCGTGCGCGCGGCCGGCTCGTCGCCGAGGTGTCGATCGTCAATGCGCTGCCGGAGATCGGGCGGGTCCACGAACCGTGCAGGCGCGCGGCCGACGCCGCGGGGCTCGGTGCCGGTGCGCGGGCCGATCTGCTGCTGATCCTCGACGAACTTCTGTCGAACGCGATCCGTCACGCTTTCCCGGACGGCGGCGCGCACGCGATCGACCTCAAGTTTCGCGTGCGTCGCAGCGGGCTCGAAGCCACGGTCGAATATGGCGGCGTCGCGTTCGACCCGGCCACGGCGCCGCTGCCCGAAAGACGCTCATCGCTCGACGAGCGGCCGCTCGGTGGACTGGGCGTGCACTTCGTTCGCGAACTGGCCGACGAGCTGCGCTATCGCCGCGTCGGCGACAGGAATCGGGTGATACTGACGATGCGTACCGGCGCAGTCACTCGGAGGAAGGGATCGGATGGTCGTCCATGAGGAGCGCATCGGGGCGACGGCGCTGCTCGTGCCTCGCGGCCGCATCGACAGCGCCACGGCGCCGGCACTCGGCGAGCGGCTGGGCGGTGCGCTCGCTTCGTCGATTTCGGCGCTGGTGCTCGACCTGAGCGGGCTCGAATACATCAGCAGCGCCGGATTCCGGGTGCTGCTGGTCGCCAACCGCCAGGCGCAGTCCAGCGGCGTGCCGCTGCACCTGTGCTGCCTGCCCGACAAGGTGCACCAGTTGTTCGAGCTGGCCGGCTTCCTCGAGCTGTTTCCGATCCATGCGCAGATGGACGAAGCGGTCGCCGCGGCTTCGGCGGTCAAGGCTTCCGGCGGCAGGTCGGCCGGGGGTGCCTGACGGATGAGCGTGCCGGCGCATGCCTCATGGTGGGGGCCGGCCGATTCTCCGCCGACGGCGCTGGTGCTGCTGTCGGCGCTGCAGCACATCGTCGCCGCGACGACGCTGCTGACCTATCCGCTGCTGGTCGCGCAGGCGGCGGGCGCGAGCCCCGCAACGACGGCCTCGTTCATCAGCCTGACGCTGCTGGCGGCCGGCGCCGGAACGCTGTTGCAGGCATTCAGGCTCGGGCCGGTCGGTTCGGGTTATCTGTGCTGGCCGACTGCCACGGTGCTGTACCTGCTGCCATCGCTGGTCGCGGCCAGGATCGGGGGGCTCCCGCTGGTCCTCGGGATGACGCTGGCGGCGGCGCTGTTCGAGATCGCGCTGGCGCCGACGATGCGCCGGCTGCGCCCGCTGTTCCCGCCGGAGATCGCCGGAGTCATCGTGCTGCTGGTCGGAATCACGAGCGGAGCGATCGGTGTGCGGATGATCGCCAGCGCGCCGCCGCACAGCGGGCCGGAGGCAGCGCTGTCGCCGATCGCGGTGGCGTCTTTCGCACTGGTCGTGATGACGGCGCTCAATGTCTGGACGACCGGCGTCTGGCGCATCGCATGCGTGCTGGCGGGCACGCTCGCCGGCATCCTGGTTTCGGCGCATATCGGAGGCGACGGCGGCCCGAGCTGGCCGGCCTTCGCCGGGGCTTCGGACGGGCCGCTGTTCGCGTTGCCCGACGTCTCGCACCTGGGCTGGAGCTTCGACGCGACGCTGCTGATTCCGTTCGCGATCGGCGGGCTGGCCGCTGCGATCAAGACCTCGGGCAGCGTCGTGATCCTGCAAAGCGCCTGCGACCCGCGCTGGGTGCGCGCCGACATGCGCAGCGTCGGTGGCGGCGTGCTGGCCGACGGGCTGAGCACCGGCCTGTCGGCTGCGATCGGCGGGCTCGGCTTGAACGCCTCGTCGGTCGCGGCCGGCCTGGCGGCGGCAACCGGCATGCACAGCCGCCGTGTGGCCGTCGCGATCGCACTGGTCTGCGTCCTCCTCGGCCTGTTCCCGGCGATCGGCCTGTTCCTGACACGGATGCCGGCCGAGCTGCTTGGGGCGACGCTCGTCTTCTCGTCGGTCTACCTGATCGTCAACGGCGTGCAGATCGTCACGTCGCGGATGCTCGATGCGCGACGGACCTTCGTCGTCGGCCTGGGCCTGCTGGCCGGCCTGTCGGTCGAACTCGTGCCGGCGATGGTCGAGGCGCTGTCGCCTTCGCTGCGCACGATGTTCGGCACGCCGCTCGTGTTCGGCACGCTGACCGCGCTGGGGCTCAACCTGGTGTTCCGGATCGGCGCCACGCGCAGTGGCGCTTTCGTCGTCGAACCGCAGCAGCGCGACAGCGAATGGATCGAAGCGCGGGTCAATGGGCTGGGCGCCGGCTGGGGTGCACGGCGCGACGTGATCGAACGCGTGGGCTTCGGCATTGCGCAAGCCGCCGAAGTGCTGTTCGACAACGCCGAGGTCGACGGCCCGATCGACGTGCGTGCCTCCTTCGACGAGTTCAACGTCGTGATCCGGATGGCGTGGCAGGGGCCACCGCTGGAGCTTCCGGACCGCAGGCCCAGCGCCGAGGAGATCATTGCCTCGGACGAGGGCGCACGCCGGCTCGCCGGTTTCCTGCTGGGCAGGATCGCCGACCGCGTTTCATGTCACGAGCGCTCGGGGCGATCGATCCTCACGCTGCGATTCGATCACTGAGCCGTTCGGAACACGAATCGCACGATCGACAGGTCGTCTTCGAGCGCTCGCGGGCCGGCCTGCCTGCGCACGAAGTCGAGCAGCCGGTCGAGGCAGCCTTCGTGGCCGTCGGCCTCGAGCGTGCCGACGAAGCCGGCGAATTCGTCGAAGTTCAGCAGCGTGCCGTCGGGGCGCGCGATCTCGTAGGCGCCATCGCTGAGTAGGTACAGCCGATTTTCCGGCGGCACGACGATCGAC
>JAAZBL010000074.1 GCA_012513825.1 Limnobacter sp.
CGGGCCTGCGCGACGACGGCGCCGCGCAGCGTCTCGGGCGCGGCGCCGAGCGCCAGCTCGAAGTCACCGCCGGCGAAGGCGCGCAGCTCGGCCCGCAGCGCCACCTCGGGGGCGACGGGGTCGCGGGCGAGCGTCGCTTCGAGCCGCGCGCGGAGCTCCGGGTGGTCGAGGTCGAGCAGCCGTGCGGGATCCGTCAGATCGAAGCCGATGCCCTCCGCATCCGGCCGTCTGCGCCGCGGCACGTCAGCCGAGCCGAGGTGGGCGGCGAGCAGCTCGAGCAGATCCTCGGGGGAGCGGGGCATGCGGGGCGCAAGCTGCCACTGCGCGCTCGCCCGCGCAAGCGAGCCCTCGGCCGCCGTGGGATTTCGTCGCCTGGCGAAGTACCGTCTGTCCGGTGCACGCATCGACCGACCCTTCGAAAGGCCCGCGCACGACCGCCGGACTGACGGGCTTCTACGCATCCTGCACGCTGTTCGGCATCGCCGTCACCCTCACCGCGGTCACGTGGATCGTGTTCCCGGCGGAGCACGGGCTGGGCACCCTCGGCTGGATCGGCCTGATCGTCGGCGCGCTCAGCGCGGTCGCGACCTGGTACTTCCTCGGCGTGATGCGGCGCGAGCGCTGAGCGCCCGGTGCCTCAGTGGTCCTTGCGCCGGCGGATCGCCCGATCGAGGCTCAGGCGGCCGCTGCCGTACGCGAACACGTAGAAGAAGATGAAGCAGAACAGCACCGCCGGAACGCCGCCGTTCTGGATCGGCAGCGGCTGACCGCTGCGCAGGCCGTGGAACTGCCAATAGGCGACCGCCATGGTGCCGCTGCAGAGAAACGCAGCGGTTCGGGTCGCGAAGCCAAAGGTCACCAACAGCCCGCCGAGCAACTCGATCAACCCGGCGGCCGTCGTCAGTGCGTCGAGCTCCGCGGCGCGTTCGACCGGCCAGCCGAAGAGCTTCTGCGCGCCAAAACACGCGAACAGGAAGCCGCTGAAGATGCGGAGCAGCGCGTACGCGAGTGATTCGAATGCCATCGCGGACGGAGTTCTAACGCCCGGCCGCCCGGCAGGCGAACGTTGCTCTGCCACGAGCCGCTGGGCGGGGACGGCGCCCCGAGTCAGGGGCTGCGCCGCACTCCCGTCTCAGAGCGCCAGCATGAAGGCGACCAGATCCTGCTTCTCTTCGGCGCCGAGTTTCAGGCCGAGCACCAGGTTGAAGAACTCGACCGTGTCGTCGAGGGTCAGCAGCCGCTCGTCGTGCAGGTACGGCGGCGACTCCTTGATGCCGCGCAGCGGGAAGGTCTTGATCGGACCGTCCGCCGCGGCGACCCGGCCATTGATCATCTGCGCCGAGTAGAAGCGCTCGGTCTGCAGGTTGTGCATCAGGTTGTCGGTGTAGTACGGCGGCACGTGGCAGATCGAGCACTTCGCCTTGCCGAAGAACAGCTCCTCGCCGCGCAACTCCGACTCCGTCGCCTTGCTCGGATCGAGCCGGCCGAAGAGATCGAGTTTCGGCGCCGGCGGGAAGTCGAGCAGCTCCTGGAACTCGGCCATGTCATGGACCTGGCCGCTGCGATCGAGCACGTTCTGGCCCTTCTTCTCCGCGACGACGGTGTCGCCGTCGAAGTACGCGCCGAGCTGCTCGAACTCGGTGAAGTCCTCGACGGTCTTCAGGGCGCGCTGCGAGCCGAACAGGCGCTGGATGTTGACGCCGCGCAGCGTCGGCGTGTCGAGGCGGTGGCGGAAGTGCTGCGGTCGGATGTCGCCGACGAGGTGGGTCGCGCCGTTGGTATGGCCGTTGGCGTGGCAGTCGAAGCAGGCGACGCCGCGGTGCGGTTCGGCCGAGCGCCGATCGTCGGTGAAGTTGAACTGCTGCTGCGGGAAGGTCGAAGTCAGCAGGCGCAGGCCGTTCAACTGCTTCGGGTTGAGGATGCCGTTGAACAGCTCGAAGAAGTTGGCGCTCGTCACGAGCTCGCCCTGTGACACGTCGCCGAGATCCGGCCGCGTCGTCAGGAACATCGCCGGCGGGAACTCCGGCAGCAGGTGCTCGGGCAGGTCGAAGTCGACGTCGAAGCGCGTGAGGTCGCGATCCTCCTGACGCTTGATCTCGTCGATCTGGTGTTGCGGGAAGACCATCCCGCCCTCCTCGTGCAGCGGGTGCGGCAACGGAAGGAAGCCGGCCGGGTAGAGCTTCTGCTCCCGGATCTGTGCCGGGCTCAGCTCGGCGAGCTGCTCCCAGGTGACGCCCTCGGGCAGCTTGACGCGGACTCCGCGCTGCACGGGCTTGCCGCGGGTCATCGTCGCGTCGGCCGACGGTCGGTCGGCGAGGTCGTAGCGGGCCTCGAGCAGCTCCTGTTGCTCCTGCATGACGCCGGCCTTCGCAGCGCGCATCGTCTCCATCATCTTCGGGAAGTCGATGTCGACCCCGACCGGGATGTAGCTGCTGCCGGCGCGCAGTGGCACGCCGGCCGCCTCGAGTTCCTGACGAATGCGGGCCGCCGGGGTCGGCTGTTCGGCGGCGGGCGGATCCTGCTGGGCGACGAGCGTAGGCGAAGCGGCGAGCGCGCTGCACAACAGCGCGCGCGAGATCGTTGATCGCATGGTGCTTTCCTCGACTGACGGCGGTGTCGATCGAGCTTAGCCCGCTGCCGGAAAGCGCGCTGGCGGCGACCGCGGCACGGTTCGGTGCAGGCGAATTCGGTGCAGCGCGGCGATGATGCACGCAGCGGAATCGCGCAGAATCAAGGCCGTCCGATCGACTGCGACCCCGAGCGAACATGACCGAGCCAGTGTTCCCGCCGAAGCCACACCTCGCCGAGCGCGCCCACGTCCCGTCCATCGAGCGCTACCGGGAGACCTATCGGCGGTCGATCGAGGACTCGACCGCGTTCTGGTCCGAGCAGAGCAAGCGCCTGCACTTCGACCGGCCGTTCACGCGGATCCGCCACGAGGACTTCGCGTCCGCCAACTTCCGCTGGTTCGAAGGCGCGCGGCTGAACGTCGCGTACAACTGCGTCGACCGCCACCTGCCGGAGAAGGCGAACGACACGGCGATCATCTGGGCCGGCGATCGACTCGGCGACTACCGCCACATCACGTACCAGGAGCTGCACGAGAATGTCTGCCGGATGGCGAACGTGCTCGCGCGCCATGGCGTCCGCGCTGGCGACCGCGTCTGTCTGTACCTGCCGATGATCCCCGAGGTCGCGTTCGCGATGCTCGCCTGCGCCCGGCTCGGGGCGATCCACTCGGTCGTCTTCGCCGGCTTCTCGGCCGACTCACTGCGCGATCGAATCCTCGACGCCGGCTGCAAGATCGTCGTCACGGCGAACGAAGGCCTGCGCGGCGGCAAGACGATCGCCTTGAAGCGCACCGTCGATCGCGCGGTCGCCGGCACCGAGGTGACGACCGTGCTCGTGCATCGCCGCACGTCGACCGAGGTCGCGATGGTCGAAGGCCGCGACCTCGATCTCGCCGATGAGATGGCGCGCGCGCAGCCGTACCGGCCCTGCGAGAGCTTCGACGCCGAGCATCCCTTGTTCGTGCTGTACACGTCCGGATCGACCGGCAAGCCGAAGGGCCTGCTGCACAGCAGCGCCGGCTACCTGCTGTACTCGGCGTACACGCACGAGATAGTCTTCGACTACAAGCGTGGCGAGGTCTACTGCTGCGCCGCCGACGTCGGCTGGGTGACCGGCCACAGCTACGTCGTCTACGGGCCGCTCGCGAACGGCGCGAAGACGGTGATGTTCGAGTCGGTGCCGGTCTTCCCCGACCCCGGGCGTTACTGGCGGATGGTCGACGACCTCGGCATCGCGAGCTTCTACGCCGCGCCGACGGCGCTGCGGGCGATCGCCAAGGCCGGAGACGACTTCGTGCGCCGCTACTCGCGCAAGAGCCTGCGCGTGCTCGGCTCGGTCGGTGAGCCGATCAATCCAGAGATCTGGCAGTGGTATCACGACGTCGTCGGTGAAGGGCGCTGTGCCGTCGTCGACACCTGGTGGCAGACGGAGACCGGCGGGATCATGATCTCGCCGCTGCCGGGGGCGACGCCGACCAAGCCGGGTTCGGCTACCTTGCCGTTCTTCGGCGTGAAGCCGGTGATCGTCGACCACGAAGGCAACGAGCTGAGTGGCAATCCGGCGTCTGGCAACCTCTGCATCGCCGGCTCCTGGCCGGGGCAGGCGCGGACGATCTGGGGCGACCACGCGCGCTTCGTCGAGACCTACTTCAGCACCTACCCCGGCTACTACTTCACCGGCGACGGCTGCCGTCGGGACGAAGACGGGTACTACTGGATCACCGGCCGCGTCGA
>JAAZBL010000480.1 GCA_012513825.1 Limnobacter sp.
CCTGCTCGATGTGCTCCATGACGCCGCCGATGAACACCTGCTCGCCGTCGGACACGCAGTCGACGTCGACTTCGATCGCGTCGTTCAGGAAGCGGTCGAGCAGCACCGGGCTCTCGTGCGACACCTTGACCGCCTCGCGCATGTAGCGCTCGAGATCCTTCTTCTCGTGCACGATCTCCATCGCGCGACCGCCCAGCACGTAGCTGGGCCGAACGACCAGCGGATAACCGATCGCGTCGGCCAGTTCGAGCGCCTCGGCCTCGGTGCGCGCGGTGCAGTTCGGCGGCTGCTTCAGCCCGAGCTCGTGCAGCAGCTTCTGGAAGCGCTCGCGGTCCTCGGCGATGTCGATCGACTCGGGCGAGGTGCCGATGATCGGCACGCCGTTGGCTTCCAGCGCCAGCGCCAGCTTCAGCGGCGTCTGCCCGCCGTACTGGACGATGACGCCCTCGGGCTTTTCGAGCGCGACGATCTCGAGCACGTCCTCGAGCGTCAGCGGCTCGAAGTACAGGCGGTCGGAGGTGTCGTAGTCGGTCGAGACGGTCTCCGGGTTGCAGTTGACCATGATCGTCTCGTAGCCGTCTTCGCGCAGCGCGAAGGCCGCGTGCACGCAGCAGTAATCGAACTCGATCCCCTGCCCGATCCGGTTCGGGCCGCCGCCCAGCACCATGATCTTTCGGCGCTCGGTCGGCTGCGACTCGTCTTCTTCCTCGTAGGTCGAGTACATGTAGGCCGTGCTGGTCGCGAACTCGGCCGCGCAGGTGTCGACGCGCTTGTAGACCGGACGCACGCCGAGCGCGTGGCGACGCTGGCGCAGCGTGTCGGCGTTCGTATCGAGCAGCCTGGCGAGCCGGCTGTCCGAGAAACCCTTGGCCTTGAGCCAGCGCAGTTCCTCGGCCGACAGTGCCTCGAGCGACAGGCCTTTCATCCGGCCTTCGATCTGGACCAGCTCCTCGATCTGCGCGAGGAACCACGGGTCGATGTCGGACTCCTCGTGGACCTCTTCGACGCTCATGCCGACGCGAAAGGCGTCGGCCACGTAGAGGAAGCGCTCGGGGCCCGGCTCGCCCAGCTCGGTCGCGATCTCGTCGCGGTCGGCGCTGCGCTCGTCGAGGCCGTCGATGCCGGTCTCGAGGCCGCGCAGCGCCTTCTGGAAGCTCTCCTGGAAGCTGCGGCCGATCGCCATCACTTCGCCGACCGACTTCATCTGCGTGGTCAGCCGCGAATCGGCGAGCGGGAACTTCTCGAACGCGAAGCGGGGGATCTTCGTGACGACGTAGTCGATCGTGGGCTCGAACGAAGCCGGAGTCGCACCGCCGGTGATCTCGTTGCGCAGCTCGTCGAGCGTGTAGCCGACGGCGAGCTTGGCGGCGATCTTGGCGATCGGGAAGCCGGTCGCCTTGGAAGCCAGCGCCGACGAGCGCGAGACCCGCGGATTCATCTCGATGACGATCATCCGCCCGTCTTTCGGGCTGATCGCGAACTGCACGTTCGAACCGCCGGTCTCGACGCCGATCTCGCGCAGGATCGCGATCGACGCGTCGCGCATCAGCTGGTATTCGCGATCGGTCAGCGTCTGCGCCGGCGCCACGGTGATCGAGTCGCCGGTGTGCACGCCCATCGGGTCGAAGTTCTCGATCGAACAGACGATGATGCAGTTGTCGGCGCGGTCGCGCACGACCTCCATCTCGAATTCCTTCCAGCCGATCAGCGATTCCTCGATCAGCAGCTCGCTGGTCGGCGAGGCCTCGAGGCCGCGCTTGCAGATCGTCTCGAACTCCTCGCCGTTGTAGGCGATGCCGCCGCCGGTGCCGCCCAGCGTGAAGCTGGGCCGGATGATGACCGGAAAGCCGATGTTCTTCTGCGCGGCCCAGGCCTCCTCGAGCGTGTGCGCGATCGCCGAGCGCGCCGAGCCGAGACCGATCTTCGTCATCGCCTCCTTGAACTTCTGGCGGTCCTCGGCCTTGTCGATGGCCTCGGGCGAGGCCCCGATCAGCTCGACGCCGTGGCGCTTGAGCACGCCGTGCCTGTGCAGGTCGAGCGCGCAGTTCAGCGCGGTCTGGCCGCCCATCGTGGGCAGGATCGCGTCGGGCTTTTCCTTCTCGATGATCCGTTCGACTACCTGCCAGACGATCGGCTCGATGTAGGTGACGTCGGCCGTCTCCGGGTCGGTCATGATCGTGGCCGGATTGCTGTTGACCAGGACGACCTTGAAGCCCTCCTCGCGCAGTGCCTTGCAGGCCTGCGCGCCGGAGTAGTCGAATTCGCACGCCTGGCCGATGACGATCGGGCCCGCGCCGAGGATCAGGATGCTTTTTATGTCGGTGCGCTTCGGCATGATGCAGCGGTCAGTGAGCGGATCCGGACTGCGTCCGGGCGGCGGCTTCGTTGCGGGCGGACTTCCCGCCCTCGCCCTTGCGGGCCTTGGCTTCGTCCATCATGGCGACGAAGCGGTCGAACAGGTAATGGATGTCCTGCGGCCCCGGGCTCGCCTCGGGGTGACCCTGAAAGCAGAAAGCGGGCCGATCGATGCGCTCGAGACCCTGGATCGAGCCGTCGAACAGCGAGACGTGCGTGACGCGCAGGTTTTCCGGCAGCGAGTCGGGGTCGACGGCGAAGCCGTGATTCTGGCTCGTGATGTGGACCTTGCCGGTGTCGAGGTTGCGCACCGGATGGTTCGCGCCGTGATGGCCGAACTTCATCTTCTGCGTGCGCGCGCCGGCGGCCAGCCCGAGGATCTGGTGACCCAGGCAGATGCCGAACGTCGGCAAGCCGCGTTCGATCAGTTCGCGCGTGGCCTCGATCGCATAGTCGCAGGGTTCGGGGTCGCCCGGGCCGTTCGACAGGAAGATGCCGTCGGGGTCGTGCGCCAGCGCCTCGGCCGCCGTGGCCTGCGCGGGCAGCACGATCAGTTCGCAGCCGCGGTCGACGAGCAGGCGCAGGATGTTGCGCTTGGTGCCGAAGTCGAACACGACGACGCGATGGCGGCGCGTGGTCGGCGACACGAAACCGGTGCCGAGCTGCCACGAGCCCTCGGTCCAGGCATAGCTCTCGGGCGTGCTCACGACCTTGGCGAGATCCATGCCGGCGAGCCCGGGAAAGTCCCGCGCGGCCTCGATCGCTGCCGCTTCGTCGAGCTTCTCTCCCGGCAGCGTGCCGGCCAGCAGGCAGCCGCCCTGCGCGCCCTTGTCGCGCAGCAGGCGCGTGAGCCGGCGCGTATCGATGCCGGCGATTCCCTGGACGCCTTCGCGAACCAGGTAGTCGCTCAGCGATTCGGCGGCACGCCAGTTCGAGAAGCGCGGCGGAACGTCCTTCACGATCAGCCCCGCCGCGTGGATCTGCGAGGCCTCGAGATCCTCGGCGTTGATGCCGTAGTTCCCGATATGCGGATAGGTCAGCGTGACGAGCTGGCGGCTGTAGCTGGGATCCGACAGGATTTCCTGGTAGCCGGTCATGGCCGTGTTGAAGACGACCTCGCCGACCGCACGGCCGGGCGCGCCGATCGAGCGGCCGCGGAAGACGGTGCCGTCGGCAAGCGCGAGGATCGCGGGAATCGACGGGGGGATCAGGCCGGCGCCGCTCTGCGGGGCGGCTTCGCGTTCATCATGCGGGGGTGGCAACGGCAACTCCTGAAGCGGAAGTCACCGGTGCTATGCCTGACGACGCGCCTGACGTGCGGCGCGCGATGCCGCCTGCGGAGGGCACTTTCGGACAGCCTGCGGGCCGCAGCTGCACGTGATCGACAGGAACTTTGAGCGAAGGCAGACGCTGGCCGGTGAGCTTGAGGTAAACCGCTCGATTGTAGCATTCCGGCTGCCTGAAGCGGCGGCCGAAGCCGCCACCTCGATGCGACACGGCAGGCGCGTGTCGCACTTGCACCTCAGCCGCGAGCCTTGCGCCGCGACACGGCGATGCCGACCAGCCCGATGCCGATCAGCGCGAGTCCTCCCGGAACCGGAACCTGACCGATCTCGCGCTGCAGCTTCAGGGTCAACGACTCTTCGAAGGCAGCGAAGTTCGGTGCCGTCATGTTGAACGAATTGGGGCCATAGGCGAAGTTCGGCGTGATGCCGATGCCGATCGCGTTGACCACGGTGGCATTGCCGTTCTCGACGGCCCAGGCCGACGTGCCTGAGGTGCCGGCGCCTCCGGCAGGGTTGGTGCCGGTGTTCCAGCCGCCATCGGTCGACACGTCGATGATCTTGCGACCGGCATCGCTGCTGAACGTTCCGTTCGCCTCGAATATCCCGCAGGAGATGCAGGTCGAGCTGCCGTTCCCGCTCTGCGAAAGTCCGGTGAAGAACGAGGCGAGGTCGGACAGCGCGGTTGCGCTGTCGATGGTCGTGAGACCGCGGACCACGGACGCTGACGAGCCGAAGCGGATCACCGATACCGCAACCGAACCGTCGGTCGGCAGGAGACCGGTCAACGCATTCGCGTAGGCCTGCGTCTGCAGGGTCCAGTTCGTGCTGCTGATGCTCCCCGACGCGTCGAGAACGAGCGCGAGTTCGATCGGCGCAGCCGAAGCGGAGAGCGGCGCAACAGCCGAAGCCGTGGCGAAGCCGGCCGCGGCCAGCATTCTTCGTAGTTCTTGTTTCTGCACGATTTCCTCCTGAGCTTGGCAAGCCTTTCCTGGCGAGGCCCTTCGATGCACAAAGCATGCCAGTTCAAGGCAGATTCTCACAAATATTTGATCTACAACATATTTCGCTCGCCCGGCGTTTCGGGCCGGCGGACGACTGTCAAGACGGTCGACTGCATTCCGGCCGTCTTGGAGCGCGGCGCCCCGCAGGGTCGCCGCCGTTCACCGCTTAGTCGACCTTTCGACGCAGACGGATCGCCAGCGCGCCGAGTCCCAGCAGCGCAAGCGTCCCTGGCACCGGCACGCTCGACCCGGAATCGCACTGCGGCCCGGTGCAGACCTGTTCTGCCGTTCCGATCGTCATGTTGTCGAAGGCAAAGATGTCCCCGGAGCCCGACGTCGTGCGGAAGCGGATGCTGTCGAACTCTTCGGCCGCGTTCTCGGCGATCAGGCCGAAGAACAGGACCGAACCGCCGGTGACGTTCCCGGAGCTGACCAGCAGACTGTCGAGCAGCTCGGCGCCACTGTAGAGTTCCAGCGTCAGGGTGCCGCTGAAATCGCCGATATCGATTCCGTAGAACCCGAAGGCTGCGATCGATTCGGTGAACGCGATCGAGAAATCACCGCTGCTGCCCGCACCGACCTCCCAGAACGCCGACGACGACGGCGACGGAACGCTGTACCGTCCTACGCCGTTGGTGGTGCCCGGGACGACCCTGCTCACCTGGCCGCTGCCGCCACTGAGCGTTGCAGTCCCGGCGCCGGGGAAGTTCAGGACGAGCGGGGCCGACGTGCCGGTACCGAAACCCTCGAAGGTTTCGGTACCGGTTCCGACCAGGTTGCCCTTGAAGCTCGCTTCCGCTGCGGTCGAGTTCGGCGTCGTCGCCAGCGGAGTACTTTCCCCCCGGCCCTGATCGAATCCCTCGAACAGGACATAGGCGTTCGCGCTCGCGGCGCCAACGGCGACGCCAAGTCCGAGCGCAAGCTTTCCGAGCATCTTCTTGTGCATGGGTGTGTCTCCCTCGTTGTTGTTATCAGGAAAATCCTGACGCACCGCGGCAAGCAAAACCCATGCCGATCTTCTTGCTCCGCAATAAACGTCTGATTTGGCAAGGCCTTGGCGAACATCATCGTTCGAAGGCGCGAGTCGAGGACCAGCGGTGTAAGCTGCGCCGACACGTTGCGGAACCAGGGCGGTCCGTCTGCCGAAGGCCTTGCCGACCCTCCGATCAGAGCTTCTCCGTCTCCCCGCCCTTCGGCTGCCACTTCATCAGCCGCTTCTCGAACACGCCGACCAGCCAGTCGAGCACCAGCGCGAAGATCGTCAGCACGACGATCCCGGCCATGACCGTGTTCATGTCGAAGGTGCCTTCGGCCTGCAGGATCAGGTAGCCGACGCCGCGCGCCGATCCGAGGTACTCGCCGACGACGGCGCCGACGAAGGCCAGGCCGACCGAGGTGTGCAGGCTCGAGAACACCCAGCTCGTGGCGCTCGGCAGGTAGACGTGGCGCAGCAACTGGCGCTGGCTTGCGCCGAGCATCCGGGCGTTGGCCAGGATCGTCGGGCTGACTTCGCGCACGCCCTGGTAGACGTTGAAGAACACGATGAAAAAGACCAGCGTGAAGCCGAGCGCCACCTTCGACCAGACGCCGAGGCCGAACCAGACGGCGAAGATCGGCGCAAGGATCACGCGCGGCATCGAGTTCATTGCCTTGATGTACGGGTCGAAGATCGCGGCCGCCGTCGGCGACAGCGCGAGCCACATGCCGACCGCGAGCCCGGACACGGTACCGATCGCGAAAGCCGCGATCGTCTCGAACAGCGTGACCCCGAGGTGTACGAAGATCTCGCCGCTGGTGAACCAATGGAGCACCTGGCCGAAGACCTTCAGCGGTTCGCCGAAGAAGAAGGCGGCCTTGTGCGGGTTGTCGAAATAGAACGGAGGCAGCAGCGTGGGGCTGGTCATCACGTGCCAGAACAGCAGCACGAAGACCAGCACCAGCAGTTGCCAGAAGCGGAGCTGCAGCCAGGACATCTTCATCGGTCGATTCGTTCGGGCACTGTTCGCAGGCGGGCCATGTCGGGCGAAGCCGGGATCGACAGCCTCCTAGGCGACCCGCTTCTGTTGTTCGTAACCCTTCAGCACTTCCTCGCGCAGCACGCTCCAGATCTGCTCGTGCAGCGCGACGAAGTCCGGCTGCGTGCGGATTTCCGCCACGTCGCGCGGTCGCGGCAGGTGCACGGCGAACTCGCCGATCGGGTGCGAGGCCGGGCCGGCCGACAGCACGACGACGCGATCGCTCATCGCGATCGCCTCGTCGAGGTCGTGCGTGATGAACAGCACCGCCTTGCGGCTCGCCGCCCAGAGTTCGAGCAGCTCGTTTTCCATCAGTTGACGCGTCTGGATGTCGAGCGCCGAGAACGGTTCGTCCATCAGGATGATGTCGGGATCGAGGATCAACGTCTGCGCGAGCGCGACGCGCTTGCGCATGCCGCCCGAAAGCTGGTGCGGATAGCGATCGCCGAAACCGCCGAGACCGACCCGCCGCAGCCACTCCTCGCCCTGCTCGCGCGCGGCGGCATCCGGTACGCCGCGAAACTGCAAGCCGGCCGTCACGTTGGCCAGTGCGCTGCGCCAGGGCATCAGCGCCTCCGACTGGAACATGTAGCCGGCGCGAGCGTTGATGCCCCGCAGCGGCTCGCCGAATACCTGCACGGTGCCGGCCGACGGTTCGAGCAGCCCGGCGCCGACATTGAGCAGCGTCGACTTGCCGCAGCCGGTCGGCCCGACCACCGAGACGAACTCGCCAGGCGCGACGTGCAGCGTCACGTCGCGCACCGCCGTGTAGCGCTGGCCCGGATCGTCGCGGGAAACGAAGGTGCAGGTCACCCCGTCGAGCGCCAGCGCGGGGACCGTGTCGCGGTCCCCGGGGGCGCCGGCCGTTCCGTGCCGGCCCGCGCTCACTTCAGCTTGTCGAGCGCCTTGCGGACGAACTCGTTCGTAAAGGTCTTCGACAGGTCGATCGGCTTGCCCTGCAGGGACGGATCGAAGGTCTGCAGCGTGCGCAGCGCGGTCCGGGCACCGGCCTCGGGCAGCAGGCCGTCGGGCGAGATCGCCTCGCGCACGTTCGTCCAGGCAGCCAGGTACAGCGCCCGGTCGCCGAGCAGGTAGCTCTCGGGGACCGTCTTGACGATGTCCGAAGGCCCTGCCTGCTGCAGCCATTTCAGCGCACGCACCATCGCATTGGTCAGCGCCTGCGTGGTGTTCGGGTTCTTCTGGATGAACTCGGCCGGGGCATACAGGCAGCCCGCGGGCATCGGCCCGCCGAACACGGCGTCGGTCTCGGCCAGCGTGCGCGTGTCCGAGACGATCTTCAGCGCGCCTTCCTGCTGCAGCATCGAGATCACGGGGTCCAGGTTCGCGATCGCGTCGACCTGCCCGGACTGGACGGCCGCCAGCGCGCCCTTGCCGGCGCCGACGCCGATGAAGGAGACGTCGCTCGGTTTCAGCCCGCCCTTGGCCAGCACGAAGTTGGCCATCATGTTGGTCGACGACCCCGGCGCGGTGACGCCGATCTTCTTGCCGCGCAGGTCGCCGATCTCCTTGTAGTCCGGCATCGTCTTCGTCGACACCGCCAGCACGATCTGCGGCGCGCGCCCCTGCAGCACGAACTCGCTGAAGAACTGGCCCTTCGACTGCAGGTTGATCGTGTGCTCGTAGGCGCCCGACACGACGTCGGCCGAGCCGCCGACCACGGCGCGCAGCGCTGCCGAGCCGCCGGCGAAATCGACGATGTCGACGTCCAGGCCTTCGTCCTTGAAGTAGCCGAGCTGCTCGGCGATCGTCAGCGGCAGGTAATAGAACAGGTTCTTGCCGCCGACGGCGATCGTGAGCTTCTTCTTCTCGATCGCCTGGGCGAAGACGGTGGCGGGCAGCGCGACGATCGCCGGCACCGCCAGCATCGAAGCGAGGAAGGTTCTGCGCATGGGTGTCTCCACGTGAAAGGATTTGCCGCCGGCTCGCGGCCGGGCGATCCCGGTTGGCCGAGGCGAGAGATTACCTCAGCGCCGGAGCCTCCGGGCCGGTGCCGGAACGACCGGGGAGCCGCCGCTGCGTGCTCAGACGACGCCGTCGCGCCGCAACGCGTCGATCGCTTCGCGATCGTAGCCGAGCCCTTCGAGCACTTCGGCGGTGTGTGCGCCGAGATCGGGGCCGGCCCAGCGCGTGCCGCCCGGCGTGTCCGACAGCTTGGGCACGACGGCCGGCATGGCCAGCGGCGTGCCGTCGGCCAGCGGGACGCGTTCGATCATCTGTCGCGCCTGGTACTGCGGATCGGACACCATGTCGGCGACGCTGTAGATGCGTCCGCTCGGCACCTCGGCCCGGGCCATGGCCTCCAGCCCTTCGTCGAGCGTATGCCGCGACGTCCAGGCGGCGATCGCGCCATCGATCTCGTCGGCGCGCCCGGCCCGGCCGGCGTTGCTCGCGAGGGCCGGATCGTCGGCGAGATCGGGCCGATCGATCGCACGCATCAGCCGCTTGAAGATCGAATCGCCGTTGCCGCCGATCACGATATGACGGCCGTCGGCCGTCGGATAGGTGTTCGACGGCACGATGCCGGTCAGGTTCGTGCCGGTGCGTTCGCGCACGATCCCGTAGCGGTCGAACTCGGGCAGCGTGCTCTCCATCATGTTGAAGACCGCTTCGTACAGCGCGACATCGACGACCTGCCCGAGGCCGGTGGCCGCGCGGTGGTGCAGCGCCATCAGCGCGCCGATGACCGCGTGCAGCGCTGCCAGCGAGTCGCCGATCGACAGGTTCATCCGCACCGGCGGACGGTCGGGGAAACCGGTCACGTAGCGCATGCCGCCCATCGACTCGGCGATCGCGCCGAAGCCCGGCCGGTCGCGATACGGGCCGCTCTGGCCGTAGCCGGACAGCCGCACCAGGATCAGTCCCGGGTTGTCGGCGGCCAGCGCCTCGTAGCCGAGCCCCCACTTCTCGAGCGCGCCCGGGCGGAAGTTCTCGATGACGATGTCGGCCCGCGCGGCCAGCTCGCGCACGATGCGCTGGCCGGCCGGCGCCTTCATGTCCACGGTGACCGAGCGCTTGTTTCGCGCCTGCACCGACCACCACAGCGAGGTGCCCGACGGGTCGTCGGGATGCAGCTTGCGCCACTTGCGCAACGGATCGCCGCCCGGCTGCCCGTGGCGAGCCGGCGGCTCGACCTTGATCACGTCGGCGCCGAAGTCGGCCATCATCCGCGCTGCGAACGGCCCGGCGATCAACTGCCCGAGTTCGAGCACGCGCAGGCCGGCCAGCGGCCCGTTCGACGGCGCGTCGCCCGGGCCTGCCGCCCGCGGTCCGGCGGACGGTTCGTCGCGCGACGCCGATCGCGCGTTCGGGGTGGAGCCGGGCTCGCTGCGCGGTGCGTGGGAGCCGGCGGGATTGCGCTTGCTGGTACTCATCTGGCCTCTTGCCTACCCGGATACCGGCCGCCGGTCGCGCAGGGCCTGCGCGATCGTGCTCGGATCCACGTACTCGAGCTCGCTGCCCACCGGCACCCCGCGCGCCAGCCGGGACACGCGGATGCCGCGGGCGCGCAGCAGCTCGCCGATGTAGTGCGCGGTGGCCTCGCCTTCCTGCGTGAAGTTCGTGGCCAGGATGACCTCGCGCAATGCAGGGTCGGATGCGCGCTCGAGCAGCCGTTCGAGTCCGATCTGCCTGGGTCCGATGCCGTCGAGCGGCGACAGCCGGCCCATCAGCACGAAGTACAGGCCGGGAAACGACATCGTCTGCTCGACCATCAACTGGTCGGCCGGCGTCTCGACCACGCACAGCAGCGACGAATCGCGTCGCGGCGACGCACAGGTCTCGCAGATCTCGAGTTCGGTGAAGGTGTTGCAGCGCGCGCAGTGCCGGATACGCTCGACCGCCTCGCCGAGCGCGCGCGACAGCAGCGCGGCGCCTTCGCGGTCGTGCTGCAGCAGGTGATAGGCGAAGCGCTGCGCGGTGCGCGCGCCGACGCCGGGCAGCCGGCGCAGCGCCGCGGTCAGCGCTTCGAGGGGCGCCGGCCCCTTCACCGGCGCCTCATCGGCGTCGCCCGCATCTCTGCCGTCGAGGCGCCTGCGCGCAGCGTCAGAACGGCAGCTTGAAGCCGGGCGGCAGGCCCATGCCGGCCGTCATCGCGCCCATCTTCTCGCTCGCGGTCTGCTCGGCCCGGCGCAGCGCGTCGTTCATCGCGGCGACGACGAGGTCCTCGAGCATCTCCTTGTCGTCGCTCATCAGGCTCGGATCGATGCTGATCCGTTTGACGTCGTTGCGGCAGGTCATCGTGACCTTGACGAGTCCGGCGCCGGACTGGCCTTCGACCTCGATCGAGGCCAGCTGCTCCTGCGCCTTCTTCATGTTTTCCTGCATCTGCTGGGCCTGCTTCATCAGGCCAGCCAGTTGTCCCTTAAGCATGCGATTCTCCTGCGGGGGATTCGGGTTCGGCGAGCGGGCGCACCGAACCGGGAACGATGGTGCCGCCGAAATCCTCGAGCAGCGACTGCACGAACGGATCGGCTTCGATCGCGGCCTGCGCGTCGGCCAGATCCTCCGCGCGGCGGCGGCTCGCCACGACCGCGGCGGTCGGTCCGACCACGGCGCCGACTTCGACGGCAAGCCGGACCTCGCGCCCGAAATGCCGGCTGAGCGCCTCGCGCGCCCGGTTCACGGTCGAGGCCTCGGCCAGCGGACGGATCGGCACCCGCACGCGGAACTGCAGGCCTTCGTGCCCGATCAGTTCGCTCTGGCGCAGGAACTGCGCGGCCATGCCGCCCGCCTGCACGCGCTCGACCAGCGCCGGCCAGTCGCCGTCGAAACCGTCGGCCGGGTCGGCCGACGCGGTCGTCCCTGATCGCGATTCGGGCGGCCGCGATTCGGGCGGCCGCGATTCGGGCAGCCGCGATTCGGGCGGCCGCGAAATCGGGGCGGCCGGCGCGGCAGCCGGGATGCCCGGCGCGCGCGCGGCCACCGGCGGCGGCGGGGCCGCGCGGCCTGCCTGCGCCGTCCTCCGGGCGTCGGGAACGGGCCGCGAATCCGGAGCGGGCCGCGAGTCGGGCGCGGGCCGCGAGAGCGCTGCCCGCACGCCCGCCGTCGAAACCGCGCGCGAGCCCGCCGGCACCTGGAGCGCCTGCGCGCGGGCACGCGGCGCGCCGACCGCCGCCCCATCGCCGCCGTCGTCCGGACGGAACGCGAGCATCCGCAGCAGCGTCATCGTGAAACCGGTGTGCGGGTCGGGGGCGAGCGGCAGGTCGCGCTGGCCATGGATCGCGATCTGGTAGTGGACCTGGACCTCTTCGGGCGACAACTGCGCGGCCAGCCGCGCGAGCAGCGCCTCGTCTTCGCCGGGCACGGGCACGCGTGCCTGCACCAGCGCGATCCGCTGCATCAGCATCGCGAGTTCGGCCAGCGCCGGTTCGAACGGGACGTTGGTCTCGAGCATCGCATCGGCCTGCGCGACCAGCGCGACGCCGTCGCGCGCGAGCAGCGCGTCGACGATGCGTTCGAGGTGCGCGCGATCGACGACGCCGAGCATCTCGCGCACGGTGGCCTCGGTCGGCTCGCCGCCCGCAAAGGCGATCGCCTGGTCGAGCAGCGACAGCGCATCGCGCATGCTGCCGGCGGCCGCCCGGCCGATCTGCTCGAGCGCGCCCGGTTCGCAGCCGACCCCCTCGGCCTGCAGCACCCGCTGCAGATGCCCGGCCACGAGCGCCGGCGGCATGTTCTTCAGGTTGAACTGCAGGCAGCGCGACAGCACGGTGACCGGCACCTTCTGCGGATCCGTCGTGGCCAGCACGAACACGACGTGCGGCGGCGGCTCCTCGAGCGTCTTGAGCATCGCGTTGAACGCGTGGTTGCTCAGCATGTGCACTTCGTCGATCACGTAGACCTTGTAGCGGCCGACGGTCGGTGCATAGACGGCGTTCTCGAGCAGCTGCGTCATTTCGTCGACGCCGCGGTTCGAGGCTGCGTCGAGCTCGATGCAGTCGACGAAGCGTCCGGCGTCGATGCCGGCACAGGCGGCGCAGCCGCCGCAGGGTTTCGAGCCGACGCCGGTCTCGCAGTTCAGCGCCTTGGCCAGGATCCGTGCGATCGTCGTCTTGCCGACGCCGCGGGTGCCGGTGAACAGGTAGGCGTGATGCAGCCGGCCCGTGTCGAGCGCGTGCGCGAGCGCGCGCACGACGTGTTCCTGGCCGACCAGCGAACCGAAATCGCGGGGGCGCCACTTGCGGGCGAGCGCCTGGTGGTTCATCGGGAAACGGACTCGGCTAAGCGGCTTCGGACAAGGCGCGGGGACTCGGAGAGGCGCGGAGCACGGCCAAAGGGGAAAGTCGGTGGGCGAGCCGGAACCCCGGCACACATGGAGAAAGGCTGTGGCTGCTTCCTTCCGGACCTGACCAGTTTCACCCGACCACGCTGCGGGGAGGCCCGCCCGGAACGGATTCTAACAGCCGTGGACCGGCCTTCGCCGGCCGCCCCGGGAGGGCCGCCGGACCCGGCGCTATGATATGGTTTTTGCGACCGATGCAGTCCCCCGCTGGAGCACGAATGACGATTCAACACGTAACCGACGCTTCCTTCGAGCAGGAAGTCCTGAAGTCCGACGCGCCGGTCCTCGTCGACTACTGGGCAGAATGGTGCGGCCCCTGCAAGATGATCGCGCCGATCCTCGACGAGGTCGCCCGCGACTACGGCAGCAAGCTGCGGGTCGTCAAGGTCAACGTCGACGAAAACCAGTCGGTCCCGAGCAAGTACGGCATTCGCGGCATTCCCACGTTGATGCTGTTCCGCGACGGCGAGGTCGTCGAGACCAAGGTCGGCGCGCTGTCGAAGTCGCAGCTCACGCAACTTCTGGACAGCCATCTCTGATTCGTTGTAAAGTCGCGCCGCCGGTTTCCCGGCGGCCGCAGGGGACCGAACCGCCCTCCGGACTGCCCCGGACCGGCGCGGCAAGGGCCTCCGGCAGTGACCGCACCTCCCGGTCAGCGCCTGCCTCTGTCGACCGACAGGGTCGCCACGGCCCTGGAGCAGACACCCCGGTACTGACCAGCTGACGGCGGATTCCCGCCGCGACCACCTCACACACCTTCGTCCCGACCATCGGTCCTGTCTACGCCCCCGAGGGCGAGCCCGAACTCCATGCATCTATCCGAACTGAAAGCGCAGCATGTTTCGCAGCTGATCGAACTTGCCGCGAGCCTCGAGATCGAGAACGCCAACCGCCTGCGCAAGCAGGAACTGATGTTCGCGATCCTCAAGCGCATGGCCAAGACGGGCGAACAGATCTTCGGCGACGGCGTGCTCGAAGTGCTGCCCGACGGCTTCGGCTTCCTGCGTTCGCCCGAGACCTCGTACCTGGCGAGCACCGACGACATCTACATCTCGCCGTCGCAGATCCGCCGCTTCAACCTGCACACCGGCGACTCGATCGAAGGCGAGGTGCGCACGCCGAAGGAAGGCGAGCGCTATTTCGCGCTGGTCAAGGTCGACAAGATCAACGGCGAGCCGCCCGAGGCGAGCAAGCACAAGATCCTGTTCGAGAACCTGACGCCGCTGCACCCCGACGAGCCGATGCGGCTCGAGCGCGACATCAAGGCCGAGGAGAACATCACCGGCCGGATCATCGACATGATCGCGCCGATCGGCAAGGGCCAGCGCGGGCTGATCGTCGCGCCGCCGAAGGCCGGCAAGACGGTGCTGATGCAGCACATCGCGCACGCGATCACGGCCAACCACCCCGACGTCGTGCTGATCGTGCTGCTGATCGACGAGCGGCCCGAGGAAGTCACCGAGATGACCCGCTCGGTGCGCGGCGAGGTCGTCGCGTCGACCTTCGACGAACCGGCCACGCGCCACGTGCAGGTCGCCGAGATGGTCATCGAGAAGGCCAAGCGGCTGGTCGAGCACAAGCGCGACGTCGTGATCCTGCTCGATTCGATCACGCGACTGGCCCGTGCCTACAACACGGTCGTGCCGGCCTCGGGCAAGGTGCTGACCGGCGGTGTCGACGCCAACGCGCTGCAGCGCCCGAAGCGCTTCTTCGGCGCGGCGCGCAACATCGAGGAAGGCGGTTCGCTGACGATCATCGCCACGGCGCTGATCGACACCGGCAGCCGGATGGACGAAGTCATCTACGAAGAGTTCAAGGGCACCGGCAACATGGAGCTGCACCTGAACCGGCGGATGATGGAAAAGCGCGTCTACCCGGCGATCGACATCAACCGCTCGGGCACGCGCCGCGAGGAGCTGCTGATCAAGCCCGAAGTGCTGCAGAAGATCTGGATCCTGCGCAAGCTGCTGCACGACATGGACGAGCTCGAGGCGATGGAATTCCTGCTCGACAAGGTGCGCCAGACGAAGAACAACCAGGAATTCTTCGAAATGATGCGGGGTTCGTCGTCGCGCTGACGGCTCGAGCCTGATCCGATGCCTGTCTTGACGCCGTTCATCCGCTCGCTGATCCTCGCGAACGTCGTCGTCTTCCTGCTGCAGGGGCTGCTCGGCCCGGTGCTGATCTACTGGTTCGCGCTATGGCCCGGCCGCTTGACCGAAGTGCTCACGACGCCGTGGACGCTGGTCAGCTACAGCTTCCTGCACGGCGGGCTGATGCACCTGGCCTTCAACATGTTCGCGATGTGGATGTTCGGCTCGGACCTCGAGCGGGTCTGGGGCGCGAAGCGGCTGGCCCTGGGCTACTTCGTCGGCGTCGTGACCGGTGCGATCGCGCAGATCGTCTTCGGTGCGCTGTTCGGCGCCCCGGGCGCACCGATCGTCGGTGCCTCGGCCGGCGTCTTCGCGGTGCTGCTGGCCTACGCGATCGTGTTCCCGCACCGCACGATCATGCTGCTGATTCCGCCGATCCCGATGCCGGCGCGCGTCTTCGTCGGCCTGTATGCGGGCCTCGAGCTGTTCCTCGGCGTGACCGGCACGCAGAGCGGCGTCGCGCACTTCGCCCACCTGGGCGGGCTGCTCGGCGGCTGGATCGCCTGGCGCTACGGCAGCAGCGCGGGCGCGGGCTGGGGTCGGCGACGCTGAACGACGGACTGCGGCCGGTCCCCCGAAGCGGTTCGCTACACCGGTCTCCGAAAGCAGGTCAGGACTCGACGAGATCCCTGTACGCGTGCCAGGTCGCGTGCCCGAGCAGCGGCAGCAGCACCACCATGCCGACCAGCATCGTCGCGAAGCCGACCGCGACCAGCGCCACGATCAGCGCTGCCCAGACGAGCTTCGCCGCCGGGTTCGTCCCGATCGCCTTCACGCTGGTGGCCATCGCGGTCGCCGCATCGACGTCGCGGTCGACCAGCATCGGCGCCGCGATCGCGCTGACCGAGAACACGACGACCGCCATCGCCGCACCGATCAGCATCCAGGCCGCCGCCAGCGCCAGGTAGTTCCCGGACAGGAATACGTCGCTCAGGAAGGTGGGCAGGCCGGGAGCGGTGCCGCCATAGAGCAGCGCGAAGACGATCGCCGACATGCGCTCCCAGGCGATCGCCGTCAGGCCCATCATGGCCGCATAGAGCCCCATCGCGCCGCCGTTGCGCCGCCACGCCCGCAGCGAGTCGCCGAAGCCGACCGTTGCCCCGGTCTCGTGCCGTCGGCTGATCTCGTAAAGCCCGGCGGCGACCAGAGGCCCGACCAGCAGGAAGCCGAAGACGGCCGACGGAAACAGGTACGGCGAACTGCGCGCCAGTTGCAGCACCAGCAGCCCCAGCAGTGCGAAGACGAGGCCGTGGGCGAAACTCGCCGTCGGCGCACGGGTCAGGTCGTCCCAGCCGCGTGCAAGCCAATGGAACGGACGCCCGGCGCCGACCTGGCGAATGACCGGAAGGTCGAAGTGACGGTCGAGCCCCGTCGCGGGCCGATCGAGCCCGGTCTCGGGCTCGCGGTAGTTTGCCGTGAGTGCCATGATGCAGGGACCTCTCGCACGGGTGGACACTGAAGCGCGCCAGGGATACGACGGGCGCGACGGCTCGATTTCAGTATAGTCCGCCGCCTTTCGGCCGGCGAGAGCTTGCCAGCAGGCCCGAAAATTCAATAAAATGGCGGGCTTTGCTGGACGGATTCGCTCGCATTCCGGTGCGCGCCCATGGTGGGCGCGCCGCGGCGGCCGGCCCGCCCCAGGAGGTCACTCGATGAAAGAAGGCATTCACCCCAACTATCGTGAAGTCGTGTTCCAGGACATGGCGAGCGACTTCCGGTTCATCACGCGCTCGACGGTCTCGACCCGCGAGACGACCACGATCGACGGCAAGGAATACCCGCTGTTCAAGCTCGACGTCAGCTCGGAGTCTCATCCGTTCTATACCGGCGCGCAGCAGCGCGTGAACGAAGCCGGTCGCGTCGAGAAGTTCCGCCAGAAGTTCGCACGCTCCGGCAGCAAGGCGGGCTGATTTCCCGCTCGGGTTCGTCCACGGACGAACCCTTTCGGCTCGTTCCGGAAAAGGGCAGCGCTTGCTGCCCTTTTTTCGTGGCCGTCCCGTAAGGTTCGCGCATGCGCCCGTTCATGGTCACCGACATCGAGGCCGGCAAGCTGCCCCGCTGGGGGCTGTTCCTGCTGTGCCTGCTGTACGTGGTGCCCGGACTCGTCGGGCGCGACCCGTGGCGCACCAACGATGCGGCCGGCTTCGGCGTCGCACTGACGATGAGCCGCGGCACGCTGGCCGACTGGCTGATGCCGAACATCGCCGGCCTGCCGACGCCGGCCCAGGGGCCGCTGCCGTACTGGATCGACGCGACGTTCGCGCGGATCGCAAGCTGGCTGCCGACGGCAGGACTGCTGACCGAGCACCTCGCCGTGCGCATCGCGACCGGGCTGATGCTGACCGCCACGCTTTCGCTGGTCTGGTATGCGAGCTATGCGCTTGCGCGGCGACCGGGGGTACAGCCTTCGGATCCGTTCGGCGCCTCGGCAGGCAGCGTGGACTTCGGCCGGGCCATCGCCGACTCGACGCTGCTGGTCCTGATGGCGACCTTCGGTCTGCTGGCCCGCGTGCACGAAACCACGGGCAACGTCGCGCAACTGGCCTGGATCGCCGCGTTTCTCTACGGTTGCGCGAACGCGCTCGAACGCCCCGAACGCGGCGGCGCGATCGCCGGCGCGGCGATCGCCGCAACGTCGATGTCGCACGGATTGCCGCTGGCCTTCGCGCTGGCCGCCGTTCTGGTCGCATTGCCTTTCGCGGTGCGGGCATTCCGGCTGGTCGGCGGCAGGCGCATCCTCGCCGCCGCAGCGCTACCGGCCATCGTCGGCAGCCTGGCCTGGCCGCTGGTGCTCGGCGTCGGCGACGAGGCGATGCGCGCCCATCTGTCGGGATGGCTTCAGGCGCAGCAGGCGGCGGTCTCCGGTCCGGCCTCCGATGCCCTCACCTACTTCGCCCGGACCACGCCCTGGTTCTACTGGCCGGCCTGGCCCGTCGCCACCTGGGCGATCTGGCGCTGGCGATCGCGCTGGAGCGAACCGGCGATCGCGCTGCCGCTGTTCGCGGCAGCCGCCTTCTCGCTGCTTGCGCTGATCGCGCCGGGCGGCGCCGAGCGCCTGCTGCTGCCCGCCACGCTGCCGATGGCGCTGCTGGCCGGCGTCGGACTGCCCACGCTCAGGCGCGGCATCGTCAGCCTGATCGACTGGTTCGCGGTGATGAGCTTCACGCTGTTCGGCATCGCGATCTGGGCCTGGTGGATCGCGCTGATGACCGGTGTCCCGCCGCGCATGGCCTATCGGGCATCCCGGCTGGCGCCCGGCTTCGAGCCGCCGCTCGTGCTGTTCGAGGTCGTGCTCGGCCTGCTGGCCACGCTGGCCTGGCTGGCGCTCGTGCGCTGGCGCATCTCGCGCCGGCCGCGGATGATCTGGCGGGCGATGGCGCTGTCCTGCGGCGGCCTGGTGCTCGCCTGGTTCCTGCTCATGACGCTGTGGCTGCCGGTGTTCAACGAACGCAATACCTACCGCGACGTCGCGCTCGGCCTGCAGCAGGCGCTGGCTTCGGCGCCCGACGAATGCGTGCGAACGCGCGACCTCGGACCGGCTCAACGCGCCAGCTTCCTCTACTTCGCGCGGCCGCGCTTCTCGGCCCAGGACGGCCACGATGGCGAGGCCTGCGGCTGGCTGCTGGTGCAGGATGACGGCCCGATTTCCCAGACCGTCTCGCCGGCGGTACCGGGCGCCGAATTCGTCTGGGAAGGCCGGCGCCGCGCCGACCGCAGCGAACGCTTCCGGCTGTATCGATTGCACGACGCGCACCGGTGATCCGGGATCTGCTCAGGCTCGCCTGGCCGGTCTTCATCGGCCAGGTCGCGGTGATGCTCAACGGCGTCATCGACACCGTGATGGCCGGTCGGCTGTCGGCGGTCGACATGGCCGCGATCGGACTCGGCGCGAGCATCTACATTTCGATCTACGTCGGGCTGATGGGAGTGCTGCTGGCGCTGATCCCGATCGCCGCCCAGCATTTCGGCGCGGGCCGCCTCGATCGCGTCGCGCACGCAACCAGCCAGGCCGTCTGGCTGGCCGTCGCGCTGTCGATCCCCGGTTGTCTCGCGCTGGGCTGGACGACGCCGTGGCTGCAGTTCGCCGACGCGCCGCCCGAAGTCGCACAGGTCGCACGCGGCTACCTGTATGCGACGGCAGTCGGGCTGCCTGCCGCGCTGCTGTTTCGCGTGTTCTATGCGCTGTCGAACGCGATCGCGAGGCCGAAGCTGGTCATGGCGATCAACCTGGCGGCGCTCGCGCTGAAGGTCCCGCTGAACGCGCTGTTCATGTACGGCTGGGTCAGTGCGTCGGGGCAGCCGATCGTCCCGGCGATGGGCGGGGCGGGCGCCGGCCTGGCCACCGCGATCCTGCAGTGGCTGTCGCTGCTGCTGGCACTGGCAGCCGTGCTCGCCGCGCCGACCTTCCGGCAACTGCGCATCCGTCGGCCCGGGCGCCCCGACTGGACGCAACTCGGCGAGCTGCTGCGGCTCGGCCTGCCGATCGGCGGCGCCTACCTGGTCGAGGTCACGTCGTTCACGTTCATGGCCCTGTTCCTCGCGCGACTCGGCGCGACCGTCGCGGCCGCCCACCAGGTCGCCGCGAATCTCGCCGCGCTGGCTTACATGGTGCCGATGGCGCTGGCCAATGCGACGAGCACGATGGTCGCGCAGTCGATCGGCGCCGGCAGCCGGCAGCGCGCGCAGGGCTATGGCCGCACCGGGCTGCTGCTGGCGACCGGCTTCGCCTGCATGGTCGCAGCCGGCCTGTGGGGCGGCCGGGACGCGATCGCCGGCGCCTATACGACCGACGCGGCGGTGATCGCCGCGGCGGTGCCGCTGGTGGCGCTGGTCGCCGCATTCCACGTCTTCGACGCGCTGCAGACGACGGCGGCGTTCGTGCTGCGCGCGTACCGGATCACGGCGCTGCCGATGCTCGTCTATCTGGTCTGCCTGTGGGGACTCGGCCTCGGCGGCGGCTGGTGGCTGGCCTTCGGCGTCGGCAACAGCGACGCAGCGATCGCCGGCGCCGTCGCCGGCGCACGCGGCTTCTGGATCGCCGGCGGCTTCAGCCTGATGACGGCGACGCTGCTGATGCTGTTGATCGTGCGCGGTGTCTGGCGCAGCGACCGGGCGCCGTCCGCGGTCTGATCAGACGGGCGGCGGCAGCGAGTCGTCGGCGGCGCGCCGGTCCGCGATCGCATCGCCGTCGGCGCCAGCGCCCGACGGGCCGCCGCCCGGCGTGCCGCCGCCCGGCGCGCTCGACCCGCTCGTCGCGCCCGGCGCGTCGCCGTCCTGCGCCTCGATGCCGCGCGCCGACTCGATCAGCAGGTGACGGCGGTAATAGCGCAGTTCCTCGATCGACTCGACGATGTCGGCCAGCGCCGTGTGGGCGCCGCGCTTCGTGACGCCGCGCGCCAGGTCGGGACGCCAGCGCCGGCACAGCTCCTTCAGCGTGCTGACGTCGAGGTTGCGGTAATGGAACCAGGCCTCCAGGCGCGGCATGTAGCGCGCCATGAAGCGGCGGTCCTGGCACACCGAGTTGCCGCACATCGGCGAGGCTCGGGCAGGCACCCACGGCGCCAGGAAATCGAGCATCGCCTGCTCGGCGGTGGCTTCGGTCCAGCGCGATTCGCGCACCCGATCGATCAGTCCGGAACGCCCGTGCGTCGAGCGATTCCACTGGTCCATCGCGTCGAGCACCGCGTCGGGCTGCGCGATCGCGATCGCCTCGCTCTGGGCCAGCGTGCGCAGTTCGCCGTCGGTGATGACGATCGCGATTTCGAGCACGCGATCAACCGTCGGGTTCAGTCCGCTCATCTCCATGTCCACCCAGGCGAGGAAGGTCTCGTTCGGACGCGGAGGCAGGGTCGGCGCGGCGGGTTCGTAAGGCTGCCGGGGGGCGTGTGACATAATTTTCTCCGGCCGGCATTCTCCCATACGCACGGCCAGCGACCGCGGCCAGGCACCCGGCCGAGACCGGCCGGCCGCGGATTCGAACGCCATTTCCCGAGCAACGCATTGCCTTCACTGCACGGCTTCACCTACGTCTTCGCGGCTGCGCTGCTGGTTTCGGTGTTGCTGCGCTTCTGGCTGACCGGCCGGCAGATCCGCCACGTCGTGCGCCACCGCGACCAGGTGCCGCCGAGCTTCGCCGACCGGATCGGCCTGGACGCACACCAGCGTGCGGCCAGCTACACGATCGCGCGCGCCCGGCTCGGGCTCGTCGAAACCGTAGTTTCCGCGGCGCTGCTGCTCGTCTTCACGCTGCTCGGCGGCCTGCAGTTCCTGATGGATGCGGCGTCCGCGCTGTTTCCGCGATCGCCGATGCTCGCCCAGCTGGGCTTCGTCGCCGGCGTCGCGCTGGCTGGATCGATCGTCGACCTGCCGATCGAGGCCTGGCGACGCTTCCGGCTGGAGCAGCGTTTCGGGTTCAACCGGATGAGCCCACGGCTGTTCGTCGTCGACACGCTGAAGTCGCTGCTGCTCGGCGCGGCCTTCGGCCTGCCGCTGCTCGCGCTGGTGCTGTGGCTGATGCAGGTCAGCGGCGGGCTCTGGTGGCTGTGGACCTGGTTCGCCTGGATCGCGTTCAGCGTCATGGCGATGCTGATCTTTCCGACGCTGATCGCGCCGATGTTCAACCGCTTCGAACCGCTTCCCGACGGCGAACTGCGCACGCGCGTCGAACGGCTGCTCGCGCGCTGCGGCTTCCGGTCGAAGGGCCTGTTCGTCATGGACGGCAGCCGGCGTTCGGCCCACGGCAATGCCTATTTCACCGGGCTGGGGCGCTCGAAGCGCATCGTGTTCTTCGACACGCTGATCTCGCGCCTCGATGCCGACGAGATCGAGGCGGTGCTCGCGCACGAACTCGGTCACTTCCAGCTGCGCCACGTGCCCAAGCGCATCGCCGCCAGCTTCGTGCTGAGCCTGGGCGCGCTCTGGCTGCTCGGCTGGCTCTCGCAGCAGCCGTGGTTCTATCAGTCGCTCGGGCTCACGCCGCTGCCGGGAATGTCGAATGCAGCCGCGCTGGTCCTCTTCTTCCTCGTGCTGCCGGTGTTCGCGTTTCCTCTGCAACCGCTGTTCGCGCTGCTGTCGCGTCGACACGAATTCGAGGCCGACGCGTTCGCCGCCGCGCACGCCGATCCGCGTCACCTGGTCAGCGCGCTGGTCAAGCTCTACCAGGACAACGCCTCGACCCTGACGCCCGATCCGGTCCATTCGGCGTTCCACGATACCCACCCTCCAGCCGTTCAACGGATCGGCCGGCTGGCATCGCTCGCGACATGAAACCCGCCCTGACCCGACAGCAACTGCTCTCCCGGAAATCGAACCCCGCGGCCGGCGCACGTGCCTACACCGACAGCGAGATCGACGTCCAGTTGTCCGAACTCGCGGGCTGGACGCTGCGCGACGGCGCGATCGAACGGACCTATGCGTTTCGCGACTACCACGACACGGTCGCCTTCGTGAACGCGCTGGCCTGGATGGTGCACGGCGAGGACCACCATCCGGACCTGCAGGTCGGCTACAACCGCTGCACGGTCCGATGGAACACCCACTCGTGCAACGGCATTTCGGAGAACGACTTCATCTGCGCCGCCAAGTCGGATGCCGTCTTTGGCCGCGGCTGCAACTGAAAAGGCGCTGGTCACGGCCGGCTACGGTCGCCACTACCTCGTGCGGCCGGCGACGCCAGCCGAAGCATCCGATGCGGCGACCGACGATCGCAGCGAACAACGGCAGCGCACCGGCGAACTGATCGCCGTAACCCGCGGCAAGCGCACCGATCCCTGCGTCGGCGACCGGGTGCGGATCCGTGCCGTCGGCGACGACCAGGCGGTCATCGAGTCGATCGAAGCGCGCCGCAACGAGATCAGGCGCAGCGACCGGTGGCGCAGCAAGCTGCTGGCCGCCAACATCGACCAGGTCGGCATCGTGCTCGCCGGCGACCCGCCGTTCTCCGAGGAACTGCTGCTGCGGATGCTGGCGGCCAGCGACGCGGCAGGCGTGCCGGCAGCCTTGGTCGCGAACAAGAGCGACCTGGTCGAGGCGAGCGCCGCGGTCGCGTCGCGGCTCGCCGTCTACCAGGCGCTCGGCCTGAAGGTCTTCGCAGTGGCGGTCGGCAGCGACCCGCAGGCGACCCGGGATTCGCTGCGCGACTGGCTCGCCGGGCGGACGACGCTGCTGATCGGACAGTCCGGAATGGGCAAGTCGACGCTGGTCAACGCGCTGGTGCCCGACGCCGAACTGCGTACGCAGACGATCTCCGAGGCGCTGGCGAGCGGCCGGCACACGACGACGTTCAGCCGCCTGTTCGATCTGCCGGCCGAGCACGCCCCCGACGCGCGGATCGTCGACACGCCCGGCTTCCAGACCTTCGGGATCGCGCACCTGTCGACCTCGCAGCTCGTCCATGCGATGCCGGAGTTCGCCTCGTATCTCGGACGGTGCCGCTTCAACGACTGCACGCATCGCGACGAACCCGATTGCGCGATCCGGGCGGCCGCCGAGGCCGGCGAAATCGACGCGCGCCGGCTGCAGCTCTACGGTCGCCTGGTGGACGAGACGCTCAGGAACCCATCCAGGCCGAGACCGTGATCAGCGCGTAGAGGCCGATCCACATCAGCAGCGAGCGCCAGACCAGGCCGGCTGCCGCCTGCAGGCTTGCCGGCCTGGCCTCGCCGCCGGGCGCCTCGAAGCCGGGTGCGTCGCCGCCCGATGCCTCGCCGCCGGGCGCCTCGGAGCCCGGCACGGTCTCGAACCGGGCGCCGACGTCGGCATCGACCAGCCGCAAGCCGAGAGCCCCGCCGCCCGCGGCGAGCAGCAGCGTGCGCGCGTCGCGGATCCCCGCTGCGATGGCCGCGCGCCAGCAGTACAGCGCCTCCTCGAAATTGCCGACGACGGCAAAACCGCCGGCGCTCAAGCGGACCGGCAACCAGTCGATCGCCTCGAAGGCCTTGACGGCGAAGGCGCCCCATCGTGAGACGGCGGAGCGGTCGCGGTGACCGATGCCTTCGAAGGGCTCGCCGGGTCCAGGGGATTCGACGGCGTCGAGGGTCTCGACCGTTGCGTCGGCGGGCGCGAGCGGTTCGGCGCGCTCGCGTGCTTCGGGGGCTTCGACGGCCTCGGCGGCGTCGACGCCCTCGGCGGGTCCCACGCGCTCGAGCGGATCGACCACTTCGACGGCTTCGTCGAAGGCATCGCGCTCGACGGGCTCGTCCGGATCCAGGTCGAGCCGGGAAGCATGGCGCTCGTACGCTCGATGCTCGTACGCGTCGCGCTCGTACGCGTCCACCTCGCGCTCGCTCGCGTCCGCCTCGCGCTCGTCCGCCTCGCGCTCGTCCGCGTCCGCCTCGTCCGGATCGATTTCGTCGGCCGCTGCCGTGCCGACGGCCGCGGCAGCCACCACCGGCTCCGGAGCCTCCTCCTCCCGGCGCCAATGACGGGCGAGCGTTTCGGCGACCCGATAGAGCAGCGGGCCGGCGGCTCCAGGGATGACGATGTAGCAGAACAGCGGACCCAGCACCTGCCGGTGGGCGATCAGCAGCGCGTGCGCGACCGATCGGCGGCAGGTTTCGGCCGGGACGCCCGCGCGGTCGAGCGAAACCGGCGCTTCGCCGGCATCGCTGTCGCGCACCCAGCCGGCCAGGATCCGTCCGGCGCCGGCCGCATCGTCGGCCGCGAAGGCAATGCGGATCTCCGTGAAGGCCTCGCTGAACTGCCGGAAGCCGATCGTGCAGTACAGGACGAACACGTGCAGCGCGAAGACGAAGACCGGATGCAGTCCGGCGGCGAGCGATTCGGCAACGAGCACGACGAGCAGCGCGAGCGCCATCACCAGCACCCAGCCGAGCGCGCCGTCGCGCGAGCGCCCGGCGTCGAGACGGACTCGGACGCTGCGAGCAAGCCGGCCGATCGTCGTGCGCAGGCGGTTGCCTGGTCGCAACGGCTTCAGCCGCTCGATCAGCAAAGCGAGGACGAGCGCGAAGAATCCCATCGATCAGGCGGCCAGCAGACGATAGAGGTTGCGAAGCATGGCGGCAGTCGCCCCCCAGATGAAGTATTCGTCGTCCGAGTCGAGCGCCCGGTACGGCATCGCCCAGAACATCCGGCTGGCACCCTGGACCTCGATCAGGCGCTGCTCGTGATGGCGAGGGTCCATCAGGAATCCGAGCGGAACCTCGAAGATGGCCGCGACCTCGTGCGGATCGGGTTGCAGAGGCTGCCCGGGCGGAATCAGGCCGACGACCGGTGTCACCCGGTAGCCGGTGCCGGTCAAATAGTCGGGAAGCCGGCCGATCACCTCGACGCGCCCTGGATCGAGGCCGACCTCCTCCTGCGCCTCGCGCAGCGCCGTCCGCACCGGCGAATCGTCGTCGGGCTCGAAGCGTCCGCCCGGAAACGCGATCTGCCCGGAATGGTTGCGCAGGTGCATCGTTCGCTTCGTCAACAGCACGGTCGGCGCACCGCCGTGCGCGACGATCGGCACGAGCACCGCCGCAGGGCGCGGCGGCCCCGGCCGCAGCACGATCCGGTCGCTGCTCTGCTCCGGTGTCCATGCCGGCGGGTGCGCGAAGCGGCGGCGCAACCAGTCGGGGTCGAGCCGTTCGGCGGCGACGGCGTCGAACAGCGCCGCGGGCGTGCTGACGAGTGGCGATCTGCGCGGATCGAACGGCGCCGGAACCAGCAGCGAGGGCCTGGCCGGCTCCCGGTCTCCAGCGGTCGGCGAATCGCCGGAGGCCGGCGAGTCGGCGGCGGTTGGCGAGTCGGCGGGGGCCGGCGTAGCGTCGGAGGTCGGCGAATCGTCTGGGGTCGGCGTGTCGTCCCTGTCCGGCGAAATAGGACGTGCGGCCGTTTCGACCCGGGCCGGCGGGTTCCCGACGACCGGCGGACTGCCCTTCGCGGCCTGGCCGCCGATCCGCGGACCGCCGCGGCTCGGCCGGCCCTTGTCGGCGGACGGGTCGCCGACGTCCGCCGGAGCGTCCGCGTCGATGCGCTTCGGATCGTCCGGATTTTCGGTGGAAGCGCCTCGGGTCATCGGGATGCGGGTTCGGGCGGCTGCGGCACGGAGGTCGACGGCGGGCGGGACTTTCGATGATCGCGCAAAACGACGAAGGGCGCCGAAGCGCCCCTCGTTGCCGGACTCCTTCGCGGGAAGGCAGCCCGTTTGCGGCCTGCGCGGCCCCGAAGCGATCGAAGCGCTTCGGTCCGGCCTCTGCTTACTTGGCCGCGGCGCTGGTCGAGGCCTTGCCGGGCAACTTCTCCTTGATTCGCGCGGACTTGCCGGAGCGGCTGCGCAGGTAGTAGAGCTTGGCCCGGCGCACGTCGCCGCGACGCTTGACGTCGATCGAGTCGATCAGCGGCGAGTAGAGCTGGAACGTCCGCTCGACGCCCTCGCCCGACGAGATCTTGCGGACGATGAACGAGGAATTCAGCCCGCGGTTGCGGCGGCCGACCACGACGCCTTCGAACGCCTGGACGCGCCTGCGCGTGCCTTCGATGACGCGAACGTTCACGACCACGGTGTCGCCGGGCGCAAAGTCGGGAATGGTCTTGCCGAGCCGGGCGATTTCTTCCTGCTCGAGTTGCGCGATGAGATCCATCTTCGTTGGCTCCTTGACCATCGTGCGCCGGCGCTTGTCGACTATTGTCGCCCGGGCAGAGGATGGGGTGATGCGGGAATCCGCAAAACGTTCGATTATAGCGGATCCCGAGCCTCAACCGCGTCGATCGCGGCCGGAAAATCCCTTGCGGCCGTCGATGCTTCGACCAGCGCTGCGCGCGGCACCGTCGCGCCAGGGGGGTACCTGTCTTGCGCCGTCGGCAGGCGCGGGACGGCGATCGCGTGAATGCGGCTGGGAGACGAAGCTGCCGTCGCCGTAAGCGAAATCGCTGCCGCGGCGGCCACGCGGGTCGAAGCGGGCTCCGGTCGGGGCGGTGCCGGCCTTCGTCGATTCGACGCGAGCGTGCTTCGCGCCGAAGCGCCCGTCTCCGAAGCCGCCTGCGCGCCGGCCCGCCGGTCGGCCGGCCGGCCGCTTCGGCGAGGCCTGCGGACGGGCCTTCGGTTCCAGACCGGGGATCACGTCGACGCGGATCGCTTGTCCGGTGTAGCGTTCGATCGCACGCACGCGGTGCCGTTCGTCGTGCCGCAGCAGCGTGACGGCGACGCCGCTGCGTCCGGCCCGGCCGGTGCGGCCGATCCGGTGCAGGTAATCGGCGGCCTGTCGGGGCACATCGAAATTGATGACGTGGCTGATGCCGGCGACGTCGATGCCTCGTGCCGCGACGTCGGTGGCGACCAGCACCTGCGTGCGGCCGTTACGAAGCGCCTGCAGCGTCCGGTTGCGTTGACCCTGATGCATGTCGCCGTGCAGCGCCGCGACGCTGAAGCCATCGCCGGCCAGCATGTCGCGAAGATCCTCGGCCGACTGGCGCGTCGCCGCGAACACCACGCACTGGCGCACCGAATCGCCGCGCAACAGGGCGTCGAGCAGGCGCGTCTTGTGTCCGAGGTCGTCGGCGAACAGCAGGCTCTGCTCGATGTCGGCCTTCTTCACCGCGGCGCCGGACACGTCGATGCGCTTCGCCGCTCGCGTCAGCCGCTGTGCGAGTCCGCCGACCACGCCATCGAGCGTCGCCGAGAACAGCAAGGTCTGGCGCGAAGCCGGGGTGTGCGCAACGATCTGCTCGATATCGTCGAGAAAGCCCATGTCGAGCATCCGGTCCGCCTCGTCGAGCACCAGCACCTCGAGCCTCGAAAAATCGACGCACCCGTTGCGGACGTGGTCGAGCAGGCGTCCGGGCGTCGCCACGGCGAGGTCGACCGGCCGGGACAGGCGGCGCAGTTGCGGCGCGTAGGGCGAACCGCCGACCAGTGCGACGCTGCTGAAGCCGCGCAGCCCGCGGGCGTAGCCCGTCGCCGCTTCGTTGACCTGCAGCGCCAGCTCGCGGGTCGGTGCAAGAACGAGAATGCGCGGTCCCTTGCCCGGGCGCGCCGGCGTGCCGAGCAGGCGCTGCAGGCTCGGCAGCATGAAGGCGGCGGTCTTGCCGCTGCCGGTCTGCGACGACACCATCAGGTCGGCGCCGGCGAGGGCGGCCGGAATGGCAGCGCCCTGCACTGCGGTCGGCGCGGTGTAGCCGGCAGCGGACAAGGCGCCGGCCAACGGGGCCGCGAGGCCCAGATCGGTGAAGCTCACGATTCGACTCTCCAAACGGATTCGGCGCGCGATTGCTTTAACTTCGCGCGACAGCGGCATCGACGCCAACGGAATCCGGGAGGGCCGGCCGGGGAGCGGCGGGCCGGGTGTGCCGAGAAGTCGGAGCGATGAAGGGCGTGAACGCCGGCCGTCGGAGGCCATGTTGCGTTGCACAAACGAATGATACCGGGGATCGGCGCGCGGCGGTGAACTTTTTCTTCGGTGCGCGCCCGGGATCGGCCTGCGCGAGCGAGGGTCGCTCGCGTCGCGCGGACGCTCTCAGCGTCGGTCCGAGCCTTCCAGCGTTGCGAGGAACGCCTCGTCTTCGGCGCTCAGGCGCCCGGCGCTTCGTGCCCTGGCGACCAGGTCCGGACGCCGCTCGGCCGTCGTCGCCAGCGCCCTTTCGCGGCGCCAGCGAGCGATACGCGCATGGTGACCCGACATCAGCGGCTCGGGAACCGGCACGCCCTCGAAGACCTCGGGCCGCGTGTAGTGCGGGCAGTCGAGCAGGCCGTCGGCAAACGAATCGCAGCGCGTCGAAGCCTCGTCGTTCATCGCGCCCGGCAGCAGCCGGACGACGGCGTCGATCAGCAGCATCGCCGGCAGTTCGCCGCCCGAGACGACGAAGTCGCCGATCGAGATCTCCTCGTCGACGTAGCGATCGAGCAGCCGCTGGTCGATTGCCTCGTAGCGCCCGGCCACCAGAACCGCGCCCTCGGATTCGGCGAGCCGACGCGCGCGAGCGTCGTCGAAACGCGAGCCCTGCGGCGACAGCGCGATGACCGGCCGCCCACCCGTACCGGCGGCCTTGGCCGCGACGATCGCGTCGGCCAGCGGCTGCGCCAGCATCACCATGCCCGGACCGCCGCCGTACGGGCGATCGTCGACGCGTCGGTAGGGATCGGTCGTGAAGTCGCGCGGGTTGTGGCTGGCGAACTGCCACAGCCCGCGCTGCAGTGCGCGGCCGGTGATGCCGAAGCGGGTCACCGCATCGAACATCTCGGGAAAGATCGAGACGACGTCGAACCTGGGTGCTGACATGGATTCCCGCTGCGAGCCGCCCGCGCGGTCCTGGAGTTCGGGATCAGAAATCGGGATCCCAGTCGGCAACGATACGACGCGCCGGTACGTCGACCTCGGGCACGTGCGTCGAGACGAAGGGGATCAGCCGCTCTCGACCCTGCGGGTCGCGCACGCGCAGCAGTGGGTGTGCGCCGTGGTCGTCGAGCCCCTCGACGAGGCCGAGCTCGACGCCGTCGGGCGTGGCGACGAGACAGCCGATCAGGTCGACCCAGTAGAACTCGTCGTCGCCGGCCGGCGGAAACTCGCTGCGGTCGACGGCAACCTCGCAGCCGCGAAATGTGTCGGCGACTTCCTTCGCGTCGACGCCCTCGACGGCGGCGAGCAGGATGTCACCCTGCACCTTGCAGCGCAGCACCTCGAACTCGGCAGGCAGTGTCGGCAGCCCGGGACGGGATGCTCGATCGCCCGGCATGGCCGTACCCGGCAGGGCGGGACGGTGGAACAGCCAGCGCCGCGCCGTCAGAAGGACCGATTCGTTCGGATCGTTGAACGGCTCGATGCGCAGCCAGCCGCGCACCCCGTAGCTGCCGACGATCCGGCCGACCACGACGGGTCGGCCCGTGGACACCGGAGGCGACTCCGGTGTGCCGGAATCAGGCCGCCGCCGCAACGGGCGTCTGTTTCTTCTGATAGTCGCGAACGAGACGGGCAACGGTGGGGGACAACTGCGCACCCTGCTTCTGCCAGTGCTCGATACGGTCGAGCGACAGCACCAGGCCGTTCTCGGACTCGGCCGCTACCGGGTTGAAAAAACCGATCCGCTCGATGAAGCGACCGTCACGGCGGCTGTGCTTGTCGGTGGCGACGATGTGATAAAACGGGCGCTTCTTGGCGCCGCCGCGCGTGAGGCGGATGACGACCATATCGGTATCCTTTGTCCGTGGGCGGAAAACCGTAAATTATAGCCCGACGCCCGGCGGCTCACAATGTCTGAAACAACGAGCCCTGCGCCGGGACCTCGCACTCGCGTGCCGGTCGCCGCGAATCGCCGGCAGCAGGGACCGGGCCACGCGCCGGCGGCACGAACAGGTCGCTGCGCAGATCGACGCGCTCCCGGTTCAGTCCCAGGCGCCGCACCGCGAGCTGGAACCGCAGCCGAAGCAGCTCGGCCCAGGCGCCCTGCCCCTTCATCCGGCTGAAGAAGCGGGGGTCGTTGACACGCGGCCCGTCGGGCGCTTCGCCGCGCATTTCGCGAAGCCGGTTCATCACGCGCCTGGCCCGATCCGGATAGGCGCTGGCGAGCCAGTCGCCGAATACCTCGCGCAATTCCCAAGGCAGGCGCAGGATCGTATAGAACGCGCTGGTCGCCCCCGCATCGGCCGCCTGCCCGAGGATCGCCTCGAGTTCGGGTTCGTTGAGGAAAGGCGCCAGCGGTGCGACCGAAACGCCGACGGGTATCCCGGCATCGCTCAGCCGGCGGATCGTGCGCAGCCTTCGCCACGGCGCCGCAGCGCGCGGCTCCCAGGCGCGGGCGAGACGCGCGTCGAGCGTGGTGATCGTGACATAGACGGCGGCAAGCCGCTTCCTGGCCATCGGCGCCAGCAGATCGATGTCGCGCTCGACCAACGCCGACTTCGTGACGATCGTCAGCGGGTGCGAGCAGGCGGCCAGCTCCTCGAGGACCTGTCGGGTAATCCGGTATTCGCGCTCGATCGGCTGGTAGGCGTCGGTCGCCGCTCCGATGTTGATCGGCGCGCAGCGATAGCCGGGTGCCGACAATTCCGCGCGCAGTCGCTCGGCGGCGTTGACCTTGGCCCTGAGCCGCGTTTCGAAGTCCAGCCCGGGCGACAGTCCCAGATAGGCATGCGTCGGGCGCGCGAAACAATAGATGCAGCCATGTTCGCAGCCGCGATACGGATTGATCGCCCGATCGAACGGAACATCGGGCGACTGGTTGCGCGACAGGATGCGGCGGGCATGTTCGTTGCTGACTTCGGTGCGCAACGGTGGCAATTCGCTGTCGTCGCGATACCAGCCGTCGTCGATCGGCGCCCGATCGAGCTGCTCGAACCGACCGGCCGGTTGCGATACTGCGCCCCGGCCGCGCTGCACGACCGAAACACACGCGTTCGACGCCGGTTCGCTCGGAGTACCGCTGCCAGGCCGACGACTGTTCATAAACACAGTATGCGCCGACCTGCGCGCCGGTGCAAGGCACCGACTGCAAACCGCTGCGGTAAGCTCGCCCGATGATCGTCAGTTGTCCTTCTTGCGGCCGCTCGAACCCGCCCTGGGCGAGCCATTGCGCGAAATGCGGCGCGCAGCTCGACGCGGCCGGTCACGTCGAGGCACGCCGCGAAACCGGGACGACCGAGCATGCCGGACCGCCTGCCGTGGGGCAGGCGCTCGCCGACGAGGCGAACGACAAGCTCGCGCCCGAAAGCACCGCTGCGGCCGGGCGGGGCGAGCCGGCGGACCGCCGGGCAGATCGCGGGCCTGCCGACGACGATCTCGGCGTTCCGGTAGCGAAGCCCGCAGCCGGCTCTCCATGGCCGGAGTTGCCGCCGGATGCCCTTGCCCCGTTCCTCGAGCCGGAAACGCCCGGCAGCGAAGCGACGGTGCCGACAGGCGCTCGCCGAACGAACGAACCGCCGTCGGCGCGGGCCCCGGTCCGCACGGAGAAGGATCCGCTCGCCGGCCTCGAGCCGCTACCTGCGCCGGAACCCCGGCTCGGCGTCGAGCGGCTGATCCCGACCCGGGAAGCGCTCGCGCCGCCGCCGGCGCACCCGTCGGAGCCGGTATTGCCTCCGCCCTCGCCGGTCGAAGCGGCGCTGGGCAAGCCGGCCTTCTCGGACCCGCCGCTGCCCGATCCATCACGGCTCGATGCGCCGTCGCAGCCCGCGCCCCCGAAGGGTCCGCTGCACGCGGGCCCGCCGTCGCGAGCGGTCCGTTCCGACAGTCCGCCGCCCGCCGGCGCGCCGCGCGAGCATTCGCTGCGCCAGGATCCGCTGAACCAGGAGCCGCTGCCCCAGGATCCGCTGCGCCAGCCGCCGTTGCTTCGTGAACCGGCGCTCGCCCGGTCCGACCCGGATCTGAGGACTCCCGGCGACCGGGAGCTGCCGCTCCCTTCGCTTCGAGCCGACGTCGACGTCGACCCCGCCACCGAGCGCGTCCCCGAGTTCGGCCCCGCACTCGAACCGGATACCGCAGGGCACGGCGCGATCGAGCGCTTCGGCTCGGCTCGCGAGCTGTCGGCGGCCCGCCGCTTCGCCGACGGCGCCGCTGCAGCGGCCGCCGCGGCGCAGCGCGTGGAACCGACGCTGGATCCCGACGCGGTGACCGTGACCGGCGACCCGAACTTCCCGGCCGGCGACGACGATCCGGTCTACGGCGCCTTGCCGCCGCTGGCCGGCGAGCGGGCCGGCGGCGAACGGACCATCGCCCCGGCGATCCAGGTATGGAGCGACACCCGACGCCGCCGGGCCTGGCGTCGCACGGGGCTGGCCATCGTGGCGATCGCGCTGGTGCTCGCCGGGGGTGCCGCCGCCATCGCACTGATCCGGCTGACGGCCGGCGACGTGCCGGCGTCCGAGTTGAGCGTTGCCGAGGTCGTCGATCGCGTTACCGCGAGGCTTCGCGAGTTCGGGCTGCTGCCCTGAGCGGGCAGCCTCCCGGCGAGGCCCGGCCAGGGCCGCACCGCTTCGATCAGAACTGATCGACCTCCAGCGCAAGCACGCCGGCGGCGCCTTCGAGGATCGAACTCGCCAGCGCCGGCGCCTGGTTCAGGAGGTGGTCGGCGTGGAAACGCGAGGTTCCGATCTTCGCCTTCAGGAAAGCGGCGTCGGCATTCCCGTCGCCCAGCAGCCTGTCGGCGGCCAGCGCACCGCGCGCCAGTTGCCAGCCCGACAGCACGATGCCGGCGAGCTTCAGGTACGGCACGCTGCCTGCGAAGACCGCGCGAACGTCGGATTTCATGTTCGAGACGACGAAATCGACGGCCGCTTCGAGCGCGCGGCTGCCGTCGGCCAGGCGCTTGCCGACGGCCTGGAGGTCGGCGCTGCGGCTGCCCAGCAGCTCCGCCTCGGTTGCACGAACCTGCTCGATCAGCGCCTTCGCGACCGCACCGCCGTCGCGCGAGGTCTTGCGCCCGACGAGGTCGTTGGCCTGGATCGCGGTCGTGCCTTCGTAGATCGTCAGGATGCGCGCGTCGCGATAGAACTGCGCCGCCCCGGTCTCCTCGATGAAGCCCATGCCGCCATGCACCTGCACACCGAGCGACGCGACCTCGATCGACATCTCGGTCGACCAGCCCTTGACGATCGGCACGAGGAACTCGTAGGCCGCCATGCTCTGCCGGCGCAGCTCGGGATCGGGAGAATGATGGGCGATGTCCGAGCGCGAAGCCGCGTAATAGGCCAGCGCGCGCGCTGCTTCGACGTGCGCGCGCATCGTCATCAGCATCCGGCGTACGTCGGGATGCTGGACGATGGCCACCGGGCCGGGCGAGCCGGCGACATCGCGGCTCTGCACCCGCTCCTTCGCGAATGCGGCCGCCTTCTGGTACGCGCGCTCGGCCACCGCGATGCCCTGGATCCCGACCGCGAAGCGCGCCGAGTTCATCATGACGAACATGTACTCGAGGCCGCGATTCTCCTCGCCCACGAGGTAGCCGATGGCGCCGGGACCGACCTCGCCCTTGTCGTCGCCGTAGACGAGCACCGCGGTCGGACTCGCCTTGATCCCCAGCTTGTGCTCGATCGAGGTGCACCAGACGTCGTTGCGCTTGCCGAGCTTGCCGCTGCCGTCGTCGACGAATTTCGGCACGATGAACAGCGAGATGCCCTTGACGCCTTCGGGCGCGTCGGGCGTGCGGGCCAGCACCAGGTGGACGATGTTGTCCGCCATGTCGTGCTCGCCGAAGGTGATGAAGATCTTCTGGCCCGAGATCCGGTAGCTGCCGTCGGGCTGCGGCACCGCCTTCGCGCGCACCAGCGACAGGTCGGAACCCGCCTGCGGCTCGGTCAGGTTCATCGTGCCGGTCCATTCGCCCGAGATCATCTTCGGCAGGTAGGCCTGTTTCTGCTCGTCGGACCCGGCGGTCAGCAAGGCCTCGGTGGCGCCGTCGGTGAGCAGCGGGCACAACGCGAACGACAGGTCGGCGGCATTCAGCATCTCGATGCACGGCGTGCCGATCAGCTTGGGCAGCCCCTGGCCACCGTAGTCGACCGGGTGCTGGATCCCCTGCCAGCCCCCCTCGGCGAACTGCCGGAACGCTTCGCGATAGCCGGGCGAGGTCGTGACGACGCCGTCGGACAGCGTGGACGGCATCTCGTCGCCGCCGCGGCCGAGCGGCGCCACGACGCCCTCGTTGAAGCGGGCACACTCTTCGAGCACCGCCTGGGCGGTATCGATGCCGGCATCCTCGAAGCCCGGCAGTTGCGCCACGGCTTGCAGCTCGGCGACATGCTCGAGCGTGAACAGCATGTCCTTCAGGGGGGCCTTGTACGCCGACATCTGTCACTCCATCAATGCGAAAGCGAAAAACGGCCGTTCCGTCGCCGGATCGGCCGTAGGGTCTCCATCATCGCATCCGCCCGAAACGATCGGGCGGACCGGTTGCCGCCGGATCTCAGCCGAGCTCCTTGACCAGCTCGGGAACGACCGTGAACAGGTCGCCGACCAGACCGTAGTCGGCCACGCCGAAGATCGGCGCTTCCTCGTCCTTGTTGATCGCGACGATGACCTTGCTGTCCTTCATGCCGGCCAGGTGCTGGATCGCACCGGAGATGCCGACGGCGATGTAAAGCTGCGGCGCGACGATCTTGCCCGTCTGCCCGACCTGCCAGTCGTTCGGCGCGTAACCGGCGTCGACGGCCGCGCGCGATGCGCCCATCGCTGCGCCGAGCTTGTCGGCGAGCGGCTCGAGCAGGTGGAAGTTCTCGGCCGAGCCCATGCCGCGTCCGCCCGAGACGACGACCTTGGCGCCGGTCAGTTCGGGGCGGTCGCTCTTGGCCAGTTCGCGGCCGACGAAGCTCGACTTGCCCGAGTCGGTCACCGCATCGACCTTTTCGACCGCCGCCGAGCCGCCGCTGGCCGCGGCCGCATCGAAGGCCGTACCGCGCACGGTGATCACTTTCACCGGATCGGCCGATTGCACGGTGGCAATCGCGTTGCCTGCGTAGATCGGACGCGTGAAGGTGTCGGGCGATTCGACGCTGGTGATCTCGGAGATCTGCGCAACGTCGAGCTTGGCGGCCACCCTCGGCGCGACGTTCTTGCCGTGCGCGGTGGCGGGAAACAGGATGTGGCTGTAGCCGTCGGCGACGGCCAGCACCTGCGCGGCGACGTTCTCGGCCAGTTGATCGGCCAGTTGCGGCGCGTCGGCCAGCAGGACCTTCGTGACGCCGGCCGCCTGAGCGGCGGCCTGCGCGACGGCTTCGCATCCGGAGCCCGCCACCAGCACGGTGACGTCGCCACCCGTCTGCGCGGCCGCGGTAATCGTGTTCAGCGTCGCCCCCTTGAGCGTCGCGTTGTCGTGTTCGGCGATTACGAGAGCTGCCATGTCGTGTGCCCCTTTCTCAGATCACTTTCGCTTCGTTCTTCAGCTTGTCGACCAGCGTGGCGACATCGGGCACCTTGATCCCGGCCTTGCGACCCGGCGGATCGGAAACCTTCAGCGTCTTGAGGCGCGGCGCCGGGTCGACACCCAGGTCCGCAGGCTTGACGTTGTCGAGCGGCTTCTTCTTCGCCTTCATGATGTTGGGCAGCGTGACGTAACGCGGCTCGTTCAGGCGCAGGTCGGTCGTGATCACCGCCGGCAGCGCGATCGAGACCGTTTCGAGCCCGCCGTCGACCTCGCGCGTGACCTGGGCCTTGCCGTCGGCGACCTCGACCTTCGAGGCGAAGGTGGCCTGCGGCATTTCGGCCAGCGCGGCCAGCATCTGGCCGGTCTGGTTCGCGTCGTCGTCGATCGCCTGCTTGCCCAGGATCACGAGCTGCGGCTGTTCCTTGTCGACCAGCGCCTTGAGCAGCTTGGCCACCGCCAGCGGCTGCAGTTCCGCATCGGTCTCGACGAGGATGGCCCGGTCCGCGCCGATCGCCATCGCGGTGCGCAGCGTTTCCTGGCAGGACACCGGCCCGCAGGAGACGGCCACGATCTCGGTCGCCACGCCCTTCTCCTTCAAGCGTACGGCCTCTTCGACGGCAATCTCGTCGAACGGGTTCATCGACATCTTCACATTGGCGATGTCCACACCGGTCTGGTCGCTCTTGACGCGCACCTTCACGTTGTAGTCCACCACGCGCTTCACGGGGACGAGGATCTTCATCGAGGCCTCTCGGATCTGGGGTGGGTGAGGAATCAATTATAGGTACCGGGAGCGACGGCCGCAGAACATCGGAAGCGACGGCCGAATGCCGTCGAAGCCCGCAGCGGACGCTTCGCGATCGGCCGGACCGGCAGGGCCCGGCAGGTGTCAACCTGGTTGACACGGCGATTATCGTGCGCGACGATGTTCGTGTCAACCTGGTTGACGCTGTTCAAGCTTTCCGGCGGTCGAGCGCGCGATGTCCACCAATCTCCAGCAACTGCTGATTTCCCGCACCGAATGGTTCTCCCGCGGCATCATGAACCACGTGCGCCGCGAGCACGCTTACATCACGCCGGCACAGAGCCGGTTGCTGATGCACATGGCGGGCCGCCCGGCCAGCATGTCCGAGCTGGCCAGGCGCCTCGCGATCTCGCGCCAGGCCGTGCACAAGACCGTCGCCGAACTCGTTCGGCGCGGCATTCTCGAGGTGCGCGCCGACCCCGAGCGCCGCAACCAGCGGCTGGTCGTCTATACCGCGAAGGGCAAGCAGGTGAACCGCTCGGGCGTACGCATCATCGAGTCGATCGAGCAGCGCATCGCCAAGCGCCTGGGCCACGACAAGCTCGAAACGCTGCGGGAACTGCTGGCGGCCGACTGGGA
>JAAZBL010000481.1 GCA_012513825.1 Limnobacter sp.
CTTCGCTGTTCCGGCAGTTCGAGTTGATCTACGTGGTCGGCGAGGAGCGCGACATCGTCGGCGTGCGGAGCAACCACCGCAAGGAGGACGTCTACCTGTACCGCGTGCAGATTCCGGCCGAGGCCGCACGAGCGCTGTTTCGCGTCTACCTGAAACGGATCAACGAACTGGTCGAGCGGCCGGAGTGGTACCACCTGTTGAAGAGCAACTGCACGCTGAACATCGTGCGGTACGCGAACATGGTCGGCCGCCAGGGCCATATCGACATCCGCCATATCCTGAACGGTTGGTCGGACCGCTATCTGTACCGGGCCGGCTTCCTAGTGCCCGGGCTGCCCTTCGAGGTCCTGCGCGAGCAATCGCGGATCAACGACGCCGCGCAGGCCGCCGGCGATGGCGACGACTTCCCGCAGCGGATCCGTGCCTCGCTCCCCGGAATGACGGCGGTGCGCTGATGGCTGCTCCGGCTCGGCCGCCGATCTCCGATACGGACCTGCCGTTGATCGCAGATCCGGCCGCGCGATCGCCGATCGGTCGCCGATCGCTGCAGCCGGCTTCGGGCTGTTGTTCTCGCTGCAACGGAACCCCGGCGCTTGCAGCCGGATACTGTATGAGTATACAGTTACTGCACCAACAAGACAGGGAGAATGAGGATGAGCCGATTCGTCGATTATCTTCGCGGCCTCGTCGCGGACGCCAACCTGGCCGTCACACCGCGCCACGGACCGCGGCCGGCACGCTTGTCGGGCCTGCAGCAGAACCTCGATCATCCGACCTACCTTCGGCGCGGCCTCGTGATCGCAGACCTCGGTCCTGCCTGCGAACGCTTGCACGATCGCCCGGTCGTCGCAAGCGAGTCACGACACTGAGTCGCTGCGGCTGCGACAATGGCGGCCCGCACTGACCGCCATTGCCGTCGATGGATACGCTCGCCGCCTGGTCCGCCTCGTCACCGATCGTCGCCGCGCTGCTCGCCAGCCTGCTCGGCGGCTTCGTCGCCACCAGCGTCGGCGCCCTGCCGGTCCTGTTCATCGGCAAGCTGTCGCCGAAAACCGGCAATTCGATGCTTGCGCTGGCCGCCGGCGTGATGCTGGCGGCCACGATCTTCTCGCTGCTCATCCCCGGCTACGAACTGGCGGTGCAGATGCTCGACAGCCGGAAGCTGGCGGCACTGGGCGTCGTCGTGCTGATGATGCTCGGCGGCGTCGGAATGGCCACGCTCCACCGGGTGTTGCCGCACGAGCACTTCTCGAAAGGTCACGAAGGGCCGCAACGCTCGCGGATGGCCCAGGTCTGGCTGTTCGTGCTGGCGATCGCGATCCACAACTTCCCCGAGGGCCTCGCGATGGGTGTCGGTGCGGCGAGCGGCGATGCGCGGATCGGGCTCGGCGTCACGCTCGGGATCGGGATGCAGAACGTGCCGGAAGGCCTGGCCGTCGCGATGGCGCTGCTCGGGCTCGGCTACGAGCGGCTGCAGTCGCTGGCCGTCGCCTCGCTTACCGGCGCGATCGAGGTCTTCGGCGGGCTGGTCGGTGCCGGCCTGCTGTCCTTGTCGCAAACGCTGCTGCCTGCGGCGCTGGCCCTGGCGGCGGGAACGATGCTGTTCGTCATCAGCGACGAGGTGATTCCCGAAACCCACCGGGCCGGTTACGGCGATTCCCCCACCGCGGCTTTGTTCGTCGGTTTCGGATTGATGTTCTTTCTCGATGTCGCGCTCGCCTGAGGCCCTCGCGCCGGGCGCCGGCCCGGTCGCGGTAAGGGCTTCGAGGCAGCCCCGGTCCTGCGCCTTTCAGTCGCGCGAACCCGGCAGGCTGGGTCGTGGCGGGACGGGGCTCGTCGTGACGCCGGCAGCGCCCGACGCGGCAGGATCCGTCGCCGGCTCCGCGAGCCCGAAGCCTTCGCGGTTCGCGTTCTCGGCGCCGCCGGCCTTCGCGGGTGCCCGGTACTTTCGCGCGAACTCGGCAGCGTGCTCGCGCAGTCGCCCTGCTTCGGCGTGCTCGCCGTGCGCCGCCAGGTAATCGGCGGCCGTATAGCCGGCTTCGTTTCGAAGCGTCGGGTCGGCGCCGGCATCGACGAGCAGTTGGACGGCGTTCGTATGCTTGTGCCTCGCGGCCATCATCAGCGGCGTGGTCCGGTTCGGCGACTCGGCGTCGATGTATGCGCTTTGCTCGAGCAGGAACTCGATCGTCGGCAGGTGTCCGGCAGCGGCCGCGTAGTGAAGCGGCGCCCAGCCCGGGCGGTTGACCTGTGCGCCACGTTCGACGAGAACCCTGGCGCTGTCGAGATCGCCCTGCAGCGCAACCAGCATCAGCGCCGTTTCGTTGCTCGCGTTCGTCGCGTCGACGCGCGTGCCGGGCAGCCTGGCCAGGTAGGCGAGCGCCTTGGGCGAGCGCTCGCGCGCGGCGAAGACGATGGCCGGCCCGAATTCCGGATGCACGGCATTGGCGCCAGCGCCGCGGAGCATCTGCGTCTGCAGGCCCTTGACGTCGTCGAGCCGCAGCGCCTCCCAGAACGGCTCGGCTGCGGTCTCGGACCGCGCAGTCGACGCGGCGGCGAGCCGCATGCCCGCGCCAGCCCCCGCGCCAATGGCAGTGGTAGCGGCAGCGCCATTGGAAGCGGCATCGCGCGCCTGCGCCGCAGCGCCGGGCGGGAATGCCGACGCAAGCAACAGAGCGAACGCGAGTGCGGCGGCCCGGGGCAGCCCGGCTCCGTGGCGCCGTGGGCCTGCGTGGCGGCTCCGCATGATCATGTGATACATCAGAAATCTACTGCAGGATCTTGAAAAGCGTGAAGTAATTCTCTGTCGTCCGATCCGCCAGCTCGGTCAACGGCAGCGCTTTCAGCTCTGCGACGCGCTCGGCGACGTGGCGCACGAACGCCGGCTCGTTGGTTCGGCCGCGATGCGGGACGGGCGCCAGGTACGGCGAGTCGGTCTCGACCAGCAGTCGGTCGATCGGCACCTTCGCGGCCACCTGCCGCAAGGGCTCGGCGTTGCGGAAGGTCACGATTCCGGAGAAGGACACGTGTAGGCCGAGGTCCAGGCCCGCTCGTGCCGTCTCCCAGTCTTCGGTGAAGCAGTGCAGCACGCCGCCGCACTGGTCCGCCCCCTCCTCGCGCAGGATGCGGATCGTGTCGGCCGAAGCCGAGCGCGTATGGACGATCAGCGGCTTGCCGGTCGCCCGCGCCGCGCGGATGTGCACGCGGAATCGCTGTTGCTGCGTTTCGCGAAGCCGCCTGCGCAGCGCCTCGTCGTCGGCCGGCTCGCGGTAGTAGTCGAGGCCGGTTTCGCCGATCGCGACGATCTTCGGGTGCGCGGCCAGGCCGACCAGCGTCTCGACATCGGGTTCGACGGTATCGACCGAGTCCGGATGGACGCCGACCGACGCATGCAGCCGCGCGTCGCGTTCGGCCAGCGCGAGCACGCGCGGGAAGTCGGGCAGCGTCACGCAGACACAGAGCGCCCGGCTGACGTCGTTGGCCGCCATGTTCTCGAGGATCGCGTCGAATCGATCGGCCAGTTCCGGGAAATCGAGGTGGCAGTGCGAATCGACGAGCATCGGCTGGCCGCTCTGTCAGATCGTGTGCGTCTGGCGGTTGGCTCGCAGCGCTCCGCCGAGCAGCGATTCGATCCGGTTGCGCGCCTGCTCGCCGCCCTGGTCCCTGGCGAACTGCACGCCGATCCCCTGCTGACGGCCCGGCGTGTCGGGCGGCGTGATCCAGACGACCTTGCCGGTCACCGGCATTTTGTTCGGATCGTCGAGCAGTTGCAGGATCAGGTAGATCTCGTCGCCGAGGTTGGCTGCGCGCGTGGTCGGCACGAACAGGCCGCCGCCGTCGAGGAACGGCATGTAGGACGCATACAGCGCCGGGCGCTCCTTGATCGCGAGCTGGACGACGCCCGGACGGCTCGGTACCGGCGCGTCGAGCATCTGCGTGTTCAGCGACAGCCCGCCGATCGTCGTCGGTGCGCCCGGTAGCGCGCCGATCGTCGTCGGAGTCGTCGATGCGCCCCCGAGCGTCGTGCTCTGCATGGGGTCATTGCTCATCTGGTGCGATCCTGTAGAGCGGCGCCGTTCAGGCCAGCGCCCGGTGAAAGTCGAGCAGTACGTCTTCGAGCAGCAGGCGTGCGTTCAGCGGATGCGAGGTCTCGCGACCCAGCGCCCGCAACCGGCTCTCGAGCGCGAGCAGCCGCTCGAGCGAACTGCGCGCGGCGAGCCGACGCAGCCGATCGTGCCGGTCGGCATGGCGCCGGGGCGCAGCGCCGGCGCACACGCGGACCAGATCGGCTGCCCAGCTCTGCGCCGGCACGGCCCAGGCCGAAGGCTCGACGTCGGACAGTGCTGCGGCCGTCCCTACGATACCAGCCTCGGGCAGCGCCGCGAAGGCGTCTACGATCCGTCGGTGCGCTGCTGCCTCGCTTTCGTCGGCAAAGCGCAGTGCGTGCAGCGGCGCGCCGGCGCTGGCGGCGAGCCAGCCGCCGGCCACGCGCGCGTCGGTGCCGGTTTCCCGGGCCAGCCAGGGGAGCGCGGCCTCGGCCGGCGGCAGCGGCAACGACACCTTGCGACAGCGCGAGCGCACGGTCGCCGGCAGGCTCGCCGGACGGCTGGCCACGAGGATGAAGCCGGTGCGCGACGGCGGCTCCTCGAGCCGCTTGAGCAGCGCATTGGCGGTGATCGCGTTCATCGCGTCGGCCGGGTCGATGACGATCACGCGCTCGCCGCCCCGGTGTGCGCCGACCTCGAGGAAGGTGTCGAGCGCCCGGATCTGGTCGATCCGGATCTCGCGAGACGCCCGCGGGCCGCGGCCGCCCTTGCCCGCGGCCCCGCGGCTGTTCGCGCCCCTGCCGACGCCCTCGGCCGGGCCGCCGCCATCGCCGCCATCGGCGCGTTCGTCGAGCGCCGCCGGCAGGACGAGCCGGAAATCCGGGTGGTTGCCTTCGGCGAACCAGCCGCAGGCGTCGCAGGCGCCGCAGGC
>JAAZBL010000482.1 GCA_012513825.1 Limnobacter sp.
GGAAACACTTCGGCGAAGGGATCGTAGAGAGACAAACGTGCCATTGCATTGCTCCTTTCGGTCTGTTGCAAACAGCGGAGCGGCACGGCGGTCATGCCAACCGGTTGCCGCCCGTCATTTCGTACCGATCAGATATGCGCCGGTGCCCGCGTTTCAAGACCGCGCGATTGCCTCAGGCCGGTATCGGCGTCGATTGCCAGGACACCATCTGCCAGCGTTCGCCGCGCCGCGCCCAGACCTGGAGGTACCGCGTAACGAAGTCTTTCGAGTGGCCGTTGACGAGCACCTCGATACGCTGATCGCCGTTCACGAGCACGACGTTGCCCAGCACGCGAAACTCGCGCGCCAGCACCGTCAGGCCCGTGTAGCGATAGTATCCATCGCGCAGACGCTCTAAGTACACCGGCCGCGTCTCGTCGGTTGCACTCGAATGGACATAGCGCAAATCTTCGCCAATTAGTTCCTCGAGCGTGGCGATGTCGGCCTCGATCGTTGCCTGGATGCGGCGAGCATCGGCGGCTTCGATCTCGGCCACGATCGTCGATTGGTCGTCGTTGGTCGTCGGCATGCCGGCTCAGACCCGCTCGATCAGCGTCGCGATTCCCTGCCCGACCCCGATGCACATCGTCGCCACGGCGAGTTTGCCGCCGCCTCGGTGCAACTGGTTCACGGCCGTGAGCACCAGGCGCGCGCCGGACATGCCCAGCGGATGGCCGAGCGCGATCGCGCCGCCGTTCGGGTTCACGTGCTCGGCGTCGTCGGGCACGCCCAGTTCGCGCAGCACGGCGAGGCCTTGCGCGGCGAAGGCTTCGTTCAGTTCGATCAGGTCGATCTCGCCGATCTTGCGGCCGGTCTTCTCGAGCAGCTTCTTCGTGGCCGGCGCCGGCCCGATGCCCATGATGCGCGGCGCGACGCCGGCCGTGGCCATCGCGACGAGTCGGGCTCGCGGCTTGAGCCCGTGGCGTTTCGCGGCTTCTTCGCTGGCCAGGATCAGCGCTGCGGCGCCGTCGTTGACGCCGGACGCGTTGCCGGCGGTGATCGTGCCGTCGGGCTTCACGATCGGCTTGAGCTTCGCCAGCGCTTCGGCCGTGGTCTCGCGCGGATGCTCGTCGCGGCTCACGACGACCGGATCGCCCTTGCGCTGCGGGATCGTGACCGGGACGATCTCGTCGTCGAAGAAGCCATTCTCTTGTGCGGCCAGCGCGCGCTGCTGGCTGCGCAGCGCCATCGCGTCCTGGTCGGCACGCGAGACGCCGAAATCGGTGGCGACGTTCTCGGCGGTCTCGGGCATCGAGTCGATCCCGTATTCCTTCTTCATCGACGGATTGACGAAGCGCCAGCCGATCGTCGTGTCGTAGACGGCATTGGCCCGCGAGAACGCGCTCTCGGCCTTCGGCATCACGAAAGGCGCGCGCGACATGCTCTCGACGCCGCCGGCGACCGCGAGGTCCATCTCGCCGGTGCGGATCGCACGCGCGATCGTGCCGACGGCGTCCATGCCCGAGCCGCACAGGCGGTTCACCGTAGCGCCCGGCACCTCGACCGGATAACCGGCCAGCAGCA
>JAAZBL010000075.1 GCA_012513825.1 Limnobacter sp.
ACCAGGGCACGATGCTGGTCAACGTGCAGTTGCCGCCCGGCGCGACGATCGAGCGCACGACGGCGGTGATGAAGCAGGTCGAGGACTACATCCTGCAGCAGCCCGAGGTGCGCAGCATGGTCGGCGTTCTCGGCTTCAGCTTCTCCGGGCAGGGGCAGAACGCGGGCCTGGCTTTCGTCACGCTGAAGGACTGGAGGGAGCGCACCGGGCCGGGGCAGTCGGCGCAGGCGCTGGCCGGCCGCGCGTTCGGCGCGCTGATGGGGATCCGCGACGCGTTCATCTATCCGCTGAGCCCGCCGCCGATTCCCGAGCTCGGCGCCGCTTCGGGCTTCACGTTCCGGCTGCAGGATCGCGGCGGCCACGGCCACGACGCGCTGGTGCGGGCGCGCAACCAGCTTCTCGGGCTTGCCGCGCAGAGTCCGGTGCTCGTCAACGTGCGGCCCGACGGCCTCGAAGACGCGCCGCAGCTCCAGATCGACATCGACCGCGACAAGGCCAACGCGCTGGGCGTGACCTTCGAAGCGGTCAACGCGACGATCTCGACGGCGCTCGGTTCGGCCTACGTCAACGACTTTCCGAACGCAGGGCGCCTGCAGCGCGTCGTCGTGCAGGCCGACGCGCCGGCACGCATGCAGCCCGACGACATCCTGCGGCTGAGCGCGCCGAACCAGCGCGGCGAGCCGGTGCCTCTGTCGACGTTCGCCAGCACGCGCTGGATCGTCGGGCCGATGCAGACCGTGCGCTACAACGGCTTCCCGACGATGCGCATCTCGGGCGACGCGCGTGCGGGCTTCAGCACCGGCGAGGCGATGGCCGAAATGGAGCGGCTCGCGGCACAGCTTCCCGAGGGCTTCGCCTACGAATGGACCGGGCAGTCGCGCGAGGAAAAGCTGTCCGGAGCGCAGGCGTCGATCCTGCTCGGCTTCTCGCTGCTCGCGGTGTTCCTGTGCCTGGCCGCGCTCTACGAGAGCTGGTCGATCCCGTTGGCCGTGATCCTCGTCGTGCCGCTGGGCGTCGTCGGTGCGCTGCTCGGCGCCACGGTCAGGGAGCTCGACAACGACGTCTATTTCAAGGTCGGCCTGATCACGATCATCGGCCTGTCGGCCAAGAACGCGGTGCTGATCGTCGAGTTCGCCAAGGACCTGTACGCGCAGGGGAAGGGTCTCGTCGAATCGGTCGTCGAGGCTGCGCACCTGCGTTTCCGGCCGATCATCATGACGTCGATGGCCTTCATCCTCGGCGTGCTGCCGCTGGTGGTCGCCACCGGCGCCGGTTCGGCCAGCCAGCGTGCGATCGGCACCGGCGTGATGGCCGGCATGCTGACCGCCTCGTCGCTGGCCGTGCTGTTCGTGCCGGTGTTCTTCGTACTGGTCACGCGACTGTTCGACCGCGGTGGCCGCCGGCGCGATCGTGCGCTCGCGCAGGCCGCGCGCTCCGAGGCCGCGTCCGGGGCCGCGGCGCCGATGGGCCCGGCGGCAAGGCCGGGGACCGAGTCCGGTTCGGCGGAGCTGCGATGAAACGCGCGATCTCGCTGCTGGCATTGGCGCTGCTCGCCGGGTGCGCGTCGCTGGTACCCGACTACGAGCGGCCCGACGCGCCGGTCGCCGGCAGCTTCGCAGGCGCCGAGGCCGCGGACCTCGAACCGGGCGTTCCGGCGGCCGCCGACATCCACTGGCGCGAGTTCTTTCGCGACGAACGGCTGCGCAGGCTGATCGAGATCGCGCTCGACGAGAACCGCGACCTGCGCACCGCGATGCTCGGCATCGAGCGCGCGCGTGCGCTGTACGGCGTCAGCCGCGCCGACCTTTATCCGACGATCGGCATCGGAGCGAACCGCACGCGCCAGCCGGGGCCGAGCGGTGCGACGGCCGACGTCTACTCGGTCGGCTTTGCGCTGAGCACCTGGGAGATCGACTTCTTCGGACGCGTGCGCAGCCTGAACGAGGCGGCACTGTCGCGCTACCTCGCCAGCGAAGAGGCGCGCAATGCGCTGCAGACGAGCCTCGTCGCCGCGGTGGCCAACAGCTACCTGAACCTGCTCGCCGGCGACGAACTGATCGCCGTCACGCGTCAGGCGCTGAAGACGCGCGAAGAGTCGGCCCGGCTCACGAAGCTGATGTACGACAACGGCGTCGTCTCGGAACTCGACCTGCACCAGGCGCAGTCGCTGCTCGAAAGCGCGCGCGCGTCGCTCGCGCAACTGACGCGGCAGCGGGCGATCGACGAGAACGCGCTGGTCGCGCTGATCGGCCGGCCGCTGCCGGCCGATCTGCCGCCGGGGCTGTCGCTGCAGCGCGACGGGCACCTGCTGTCCGCGCTGCCGGCCGGCCTGCCGTCCGAGGTCCTGGTCCGGCGTCCTGACGTGCGCGAGGCCGAACTGCAGCTGATCGCCGCGAATGCCAACATCGGCGCCGCGCGAGCCGCGTTCTTTCCGCGCATCACGCTGACCGCCACGGCCGGTACCGCGAGCGACGAGCTGTCGGGCCTGTTCGACGGCGGCTCCGGCGCATGGACCTTCGCCGCGCAACTGCTGCAGCCGCTGTTCGACGCCGGCCGCAATCGCGCGAACCTGCGGATCTCGCGCGTCGATCGCGAGATCGCCGTCGCCCGCTACGAGCAGGTGATCCAGGACGGTTTCCGCGAAGTCTCCGATGCGCTGGCCGGTCGTGCCACCTTCGGCGAGCAGTTGCGCGCCGAGCAGGCGCTCGCCGACGCCGAGCAGGCGCGGCTGCGACTGTCGGAACTGCGCTACCGCAGCGGTACCGCCAGCTATCTCGAAGTGCTCGACGCGCAGCGCTCGCTGCTGGCGGCGCAGCAGGCGATCGCGCGCACGCGCGCTGCGCAGTTGCAGAACCAGGTGGCACTGTACCGGGCGCTGGGCGGCGGCTGGTACGACGATGCGCGGCAGCCGGCGGAAGGCGTGGCGTCGGCGGACGGTGCAGCATCGACGGACGGCGCGGCATCGTCGGAAGGCGCAGCACCGACGGCAGGCGCTGCGAACCCGGCGTCGGCGACCTCTTCGCCGGCGGCCTCGGCGGCTCGGTCGCCATTGGCGAAGCGCCCGGCCGCGCGAACCGGCGGTACGGGCGGGACTCGCGCGGAGACGGCGACGCAGCGTGCGCCGAAGGCCGCTTCCGCATCGAAAGGCGTCGTCCGGCAACCGGCCACAGCCGGCGCGAAACGCCGCGGCGGCGCGGTCGCGAAGACGCCGGTCCGCACGACGGCGAAGTCGGCGGGCACAATGGCCCGAAAGCCGTGAATCGCGGGTAGGCTTGGCGGTTTGCGCAGGGCGATCCGGCGCGATCGGCCTGCCTGCAGAGCGTCTGCGGGCGTCCCGGAAGAGGGCGCTTCGAACGAGGAGGGGACAGCAATGAACCGTAGGGCAAGCGGTGTGGCCAAACGTGCCGGTCGATTCGGCGCGGCATCGAGACCGGCTTTCCTGCCCGGATCGGCTTCGAGCCCGGCCACCATGGCCGCCGCCTCCGGCCTGGGTCCGGCAGTCGCGCTGGGTCTCGCGTTGGCTGCGCAGCCCGCCGCCGCGCAGCAGGGCAACAAAGGCGGGAGCGTCCTGCCCTCGGTCACCGTGACGGCCACGCGCGTCGAGCAGCCGAGCTTCGACGTACCGGCCGCCATCGACACGCGCGACCTGGATCCCGCCACGGTCCAGCAGCCCGGCGTGAACCTGTCCGAAGTGCTCGGACGCCTGCCGGGCGTCACCGTGCGCAACCGGCAGAACTACGCGCAGGACCTGCAGGTCTCGTCGCGCGGTTTCGGCGCGCGGGCCGCCTTCGGCGTGCGCGGCGTACGCCTGCTGCAGGACGGCATTCCGTTCACGATGCCCGACGGCCAGGGCCAGACCGGGTTGTTCGATCTCGATTCGGCGGCCCGCGTCGAAGTCCTGCGCGGCCCGTTCGCCGCGCTGTACGGCAACTCGGCCGGCGGTGTGCTGTCGCTGTTCACCGCGCCGGCGCCGCACGAGCCCGGGCTGCGAGCCTATGGCGGTGCCGGCAGCCACGGCGCCTGGAAATTCGGCCTCGGCTACGGCGGACCGTTCGCCGGCGATTCGGCCGGCGCCGTGCTCAACGCCTCGCGCTTCGAGACCGACGGCTACCGCGATCACAGCCGCACGCGCCGCGACCTGCTGGGCGCCCGGCTCGACTGGGGCGAAGACACCGACTCGCGCTTCAGCCTGACGGCGACGCTGCTCGACCAGCCCGAGACGCAGGATCCGCTGGGGCTGACCCGCGAGCAGCTCGACGAGGATCGCCGGCAGGCCGGCGCCGGCGCACTGGCCTTCGACACGCGCAAGAGCATCGACCACCGGCAGGTCGGGCTGTCCTGGGAACGGCGGCTCGGCGAACGCGACACGCTGGAGCTGCGCGGCTACGCGGGCGACCGGCAGGTCAGGCAGTACCTGGCCTTCAGCGGTGCCGCGCCGAGTTCGTCGGGTGGCGTCGTCGACCTCGATCGCGCTTTCGGCGGCGTCGGCGCGCAATGGACGCGCCGGCTGCCGCTGGCCTGGGGTCCGGCCAGCTTCACGCTGGGCATCGAATACGACCGGATGGCCGAGCGGCGCAAGGGTTTCGTCAACGACATGGGGGTCGCCGGGGATCTTCGCCGCAACGAGATGAACACGGTCTGGAACTTCGACCAGTTCGCGATCGCCGAATGGTGGTTCGCCGAGCGCTGGCGGCTGGCCGGCGGCGTGCGCCATTCGCGCGTGTCCTTCGACGTCGACGACGATTTCCTCACGCCGGTCAACCCGGACGACTCGGGCAGCCGCAGCTATTCGGCGACGCGCCCGGTCATCGGCCTGCTGTATGCGCTGAACGATGCGGTGAACCTCTACGCGTCGGCCGGTCGCGGTTTCGAGACGCCGACCTTCGCCGAACTCGCTTACCGGCCCGACGGCCAGCCCGGCTTGAATTTCGGTCTCGACGCGAGCAGCAGCAAGAACTACGAGATCGGGATCAAGGTGCAGATGGCGCGCGCCACGCGGCTGAACCTGGCGCTGTTCGATACCGAGACTCGCGACGACATCGTTCCCGATGCCAACGTCGGCGGGCGCACGACCTTCCGCAACGCCGCGCGCACGGTGCGGCGGGGCGTCGAGCTGGGCGTCGAATCGCGGTTCGGCAGCGGCTTCGCCGGGTATCTCGCCTGGACCTGGATGGACGCCGAGTTTCGCGACTACCGCAGCCTGTCCGGCGAGGACCTGTCGGGCAAGGCGCTTCCGGGCGTGCCGAAGAGTTCGCTGTATGCGGAACTCGAATGGCGCCATGCACCGACCGGCTTCGTCACTGCACTTGAGGCGCGCTGGAACGCCAAGGTCTTCGTCGACGACCTGAACTCCGAGTCGGCCGATTCGTTCTCGTCGGTCGACTGGCGGCTGGGCTACGACTGGCGCGGCCGCGGCTGGCGCGTGACGCCTTACCTGCGCGTAGACAACCTGTTCGACAGCGACTACGTCGGATCGGTCGTCGTCAACGCGGCCAACGGGCGCTTCTACGAACCGGCGCCCGGGCGCTCGGTGTTCGCCGGAGTCGAAGCAAGCTACCGGTTCTGACGAGCAATAGTTCGCACGGCCGCTCACATGCTCCTCGAACCGCGGGCACTCCGTCACGAGCAGCCTTGCGTCGCGCTTGCCCGAATTCGTCCGAATCTCTAAAACCGGGATCCGACCCCGGTTCGAGAGATTCGTACGCAATGCCCGACGCTTTCCATCTGCCGATCCGCAGGATCACGTTCTACAGGCACGGACTGGCGATGGTCGAGCGCGAGGGTCGCGTCGACGGCGGCCTGCTCGCGATCGACCTGCGTGCGGAGGATATCGACGACGCGCTGAAGAGCCTGGTCGTTCGCGACCGCACGCACGGCGGCGCACTCGTCTGCGCCGGCTGCGAGGTCACGGCCGACGCGCGCGACAACGGCCATTCGATCGCGCTGTCGGCCGGCGCCGGCATGCTCGACCTGATCGATCGGCTGACCGGCTGGCAGGTACGCGTCGAACTGGTCGGCAGCGACGAAGCGATCGAAGGGCGCGTGGCCGGACTGCAGTATGCGAAGGAGCGTCGCCGCCTGCGCGGCGCGACGCTGATGCTGCACGACGGCGACAGCGGCGCGATGCGGCTGCTGCCGGCCGAGCTCGTGTCGAAGATCGGCGCACTCGACCAGCGCATCGACGAAGACCTGCGCGCGTTCCTCGACGCGGGCCGGCGTGCCGAGGGCAGCGCCCGGATCGCGCTGCGGCTGCCTGCGGGGGAACGCGAGATGCGCGTGTCCTACCTGGTCAAGGCGTCCGCCTGGCGTGTCAGCTACCGCGTCATCGCGCAGGACGACAGCCTGCTGCTGCAGGGCTGGGCGCAGATCGACGAGCGATTCGACGAAGACCTCGACGGGGTCGCGATCGCACTGGTTGCCGGCGGCCCTCCGCCGCTCGCCGGGGACACGGGTGCCGTCGTCGGACCCGCGAACCAGGGTGGCGCCGAGCACGGCGACGACATCGCCTGGGAGGCGCTCGAACCGCTCACGCTGCGCCGAGGCTCCGGCGCGCTGGTGCCGATCCTGTCGGCGCGGCTCGACTGCCGGCGCGAGCTGCTGTTCGACGCCGACGAGCACGTCCACCACCCGGTGGCCTCGTGGCGCTGTACGAACAGCACGGGGAAGATGCTCGAACCGGGGCCCGCGACGCTGTTCGACGGCGACCGCTATCGCGGCGAGGCCACGCTGCCGATGACCCGCCGCGAACGCTGCCTGTATCTGCCGTACGCGGTCGAGCCGGGAATCGAGATCGACGTCGAGCGCGACTTCGCGTCCGAGGCGCACGAGCTGACGATCGCCGGCGGCACGCTGATCCAGCAGAGCGCCGAGATCCGCTCGTATCGCTACCGGATCGCCAATCGTGGCAAGGAGCCACGCGTCGTGACGGTCGAATGCTCGGCTGGTGCGCTGCCGGGCGAGCTGTTCGATTCCCCGGCACCGGCCTCGCGCGCCAACGGGGCGCTGCGCTGGGAGGTGAACTGTCCGGCCGAGGGCGTCGCGACGCTCGAGCTGCGTACGCGCAAGCCGATCGAGCGGCGCCACGTGCTGGCGGAGCTGCAGTCGCAGCGGCTCGGCGCGTTGCTGGAGACGCCGGGCCTGACGCCGGCGACGCGCCGCGCACTCGAACTGCTTCGCAGCGAGCTCGCCCGGATCGAGGAAAACGAGCAGCAGGGCGCCGCGCTCGAAGCACAGCGCAGGCGCGTCGTCGCGCGCCAGGAACACCTGCGTCGGAACATCGTCGCGCTGGCCGCGACCGGCGACGAGGGCGAGGTCCGGCTGCGAATGGTGCGCGAGCTGCAGGCGACCGAAGGCGCGCTGTCGGGCATCGAGCAACTGCTCGGCGAGCTGGCCGCCGACAGCGAGGTGCGGCGCAAGGCACTGCCGTCGAAGCTGCCCGGCACGGCCGGACAGGCCGAGCACTCGCTGCCCTGATCGTTCACTCGATGCGAGCGCCCGACTCCCGCACGATTTCGCCCCAGCGCTTCGTCTCCGAGCGCAGGAACTCGCCGAACGCTTCGGGCGAGCCATGCATCGTCTCGACGCCGCGCTCCGTCAACCAGGCCTGGAATTCCTCGTCGTCGAGGACCGTTCGGATGCTCGTGTTGAGTCGATCGACGATCTCCTCCGGAGTGCCCGCGGGCACGAGCACTCCGAACCAAACCGTCATGTCGAAGCCCGGTACGCCGCTTTCTGCCAGCGTCGGGATCGACGGAGCGGCCTTCGAGCGCTTCGCGCTCGACACGCCGAGCGCGCGGACGCGGTTCGAATCGACCTGAGGCAGCACGGCGGGCATCTGGTCGAACAGCATGTCGACCTGCCCTGCGATCAGGTCCTGCATCGCCGGTGCCCCGCCCTTGTACGGGACATGAACGATGTCGAGCTTCGCGGCGCTCTTGAGCATCTCGGCCGCGAGGTGGCTCGACGTGCCGTTGCCGTTCGATGCGAAGCTCAGCTTCCCTGGATTGGCGCGGGCATGCTCGATGAGTTCGCCCACGGTCTTCGCAGGAACGTCCGGATGCACGACGAGCAGGTTGGGCACGCCCCCGTACAGCGTGACCGGCGCGAGATCCGCGAGCGGATCGTAGGAGAGCTTCGGATACAAGGCCGGATTGATCGCAAGCCCGATCGGTCCCATCAGCATCGTGTAGCCGTCGGGCTCCGCCCGGGCGACGACTTCCGCGCCGATGTTGCCGCCCGCGCCGGGACGGTTCAT
>JAAZBL010000483.1 GCA_012513825.1 Limnobacter sp.
CGAGCTCCCGGGCCAGCGCCCGTGCGCGGTCTCGCCCGCCGATCGCCTCGACCAGCGCGAGCATCGCCGGCACCGACGCGCTGACGCCGGTGGTCGTGGCCACCCCGCGATCGGCGACGTAGCGCCGATCCGGCACCCAGGTGGCGCCGGGACGACGCAGGAGCACGCGCGGTCGTACCAGTGCCCGGTGAAGCGCCGGCCGTCGAACAATCCCGCCTGGCCGAGCACGCGAGCACCCGAGCAGACGCCGAGGATCCGTGCCCCTTCGTCGGCCTGCCGTCGCAGCCAGGCGGCGCCGGCGCCGGCGAAAGCGGATTGCCTCCCGTGCAGGCGCCGAGCAGCGGCAGTGCGATACTGAATCCGGCCAAGGCCATGATCCTGGCGAGCATGACGAAGACTTCGAATGGCGATTGCGACGAATCCAGGCTAGGCGCGCCGGCCGATGCGGGCAAGGACACCGAAGCCGCGGATCCTGCCAGGCTCATCGCGATCGTCGCGTTCGACGGCGTCGAGGCCATCGACATCGGCGCGCCGGCCAGCGTGTTCAGCAAGGCGGCGCAGCTTCACCCCGGCAGCTACCGGCTATGGATCGCCTCTCCCGACGGCGGCACGGTCACGACACCGACAGCACGGCGCCGGCAGGCTCGAGAACGACCGTGCGCGCTTCGATCGCGGCTCGTGATCGCCGCGCCGACCGGGCAAATGCACGCATTGCTCGCGGCGACTGCAGAATGAACGTCTCAGATGGACCAGGAGTCGAGATGAGCAACGCACGTCCCAGCGTCGCCGACAAGCGGCGAAGCTTCCAGCGCCTGCACGCCAGCGGCTGCTTCGTCATTCCCAATCCCTGGGACATCGGGAGCGCGCGTTACTTGCAGTCGCTCGGGTTCCCGGCACTGGCAACGACGAGCTCGGGCTTCGCATGGTCGCGCGGCAGCGCCGACGGCGCAGTGCCCGTCGATTCGGTACTGGCGCATCTGCAGGCGATGGTCGCCGCCACCGACGTGCCGATCAACGCGGATTTCGAAAGCGGCTTCGCAGCCGACGCGCAAGGGGTCGCGGCGAACGTGCGCCGGGCGGTCGAGACCGGCGTCGCGGGCCTGTCGATCGAGGACGCGACCGGCGATCCATCGCGCCCCCTGCACTCGATCGACGTCGCCGTCGATCGCGTCCGGGCCGCGCGCCGGGCGATCGACGACACCGGCGGCGATACGCTGCTGGTCGGGCGGGCCGAGTGCTTCCTGGTCGGCCGTCCCGATCTCGACGAAACGATCGCGCGGCTGCGCGCCTTTGCGAACGCCGGCGCCGACTGCCTCTATGCTCCGGGCATCGGCAGTCGCGAACAGATCGCCGCTGTCGTGGCCGCCGTCGCGCCGAAACCGGTCAACCTGCTCGTCGGCAGCGCGAGCGAACTCACGATGCAGGAGATCGAGGCACTCGGCGTACGGCGCGTCAGCGTCGGCGGTGCGCTCGCTCGCGTTGCCTGGGCGGCATTCATCGATGCCGCGAAGACGCTCGCCGAACGCGGACGCTTCGACGGTTTCGCGAAGGCCGCGTCCGGGCAGGCGCTGAACGCGCTGTTCGCCGGAGATCGGCAGGACGAGGCCTGAACGCGATCAGCCCCTGGCGCTTGCCCGCGTGATCTCGATCAGCGCATTCAGCGCGTCGGTCACCGTGAAGATGCCGAGCAGCGTTCCGTCGCGCTCGTTGACGATCACGCTGCCGATCTTGCGATCCGACATCGTGAATGCGACGTCGTCGAGCGGCATGTCTGCGGTCACGGCGACCGGCTCCGCCGACATGATGTCGCCTGCGCGTACCTGGAACTTGTGCTCGTCGCTCAATCCGCGCGCGAGCCGAAGGTCGCGATCGCTGATCACTCCGACGACCTCGTCGTCGCGCACGACCGGCAGGTGACGGACCCCGTGCTCGGACATCAGATGGAGCACTTCGTCGATCGACATGTCTTCGGTCGCAGTGATCGGGTTCGGGGTCGTGAACTCCTCGACCGGCAATCTCAGATTCATTGCAATTCTCCGTAGCGCAGCACCCACGACGGCCAGTGTTCGCCGCCGACATTATCGTTCGCGTTCGCCGGCACCGCGCATTAAGCTCGGCCGATGTCCCGAGCCGCGGCCCGCCATACGATCTCGATCCTGCAGGTCCACCAGATCCTGCAAGGCGCCGAGCATCGCGGCCTGGACCTCGCCGCGATCCTGCGGCGCGCGGGCATCGGCGCGGCGCTGCTCGACTCGCAGCGGTCGCGCGTCACCCAGGCGCAATACGCGGCGCTGATCCGCGTGCTGCGCCGGGTCACTCGCGACGAACTGTGGGGTCTTTGCAGCCGGCCGCTGCCGCCGGGCAGTTTCGCCAACGCCTGCCGGATGCTGGTCCATTGCCGCACGCTGCACGAAGCGCTGCGCACCGGCTTCGGCTTCTATCGCCTGCTGCTCGCCGACTTCACGCCTCGACTGACGGTGCACGACGGCATCGCCTCGGTACGGATGCTGCGCAAGGACATCGCCTGCAATCCGCGTGCGAGCTACGCCGAACGCACGTTCAGCTTCTTCACCTACGGGCTCGGCTCGTGGCTCGTCGCGCGCCGCATTCCGGTGGAACAGGTCATGTACCGGCCTATCGACTTCGACGCCGGCAGCGAAGCCGATCGGCTGTTCGAGGCGCCGGTGCTCGCCCACTACCCGTGGGTCGGCTTCGCGTTCCAGGCACGCTGGCTCGATCTGCCGGTCGTGCAGACGACGCAGAGCCTGGCCGAACTGTTGCAGCAGGCGCCGTCGAGCCTGCTCGTCCAGTATCGCGACCGCAGCACGCCGAGCGAGCGCGTGCGCCGCCTGCTGCGCCGGCACCTGGGCGAGCAGATGCCGTCGCTCGAATCGGTCGCCGCCTCGCTCGCGATGACGCCGCAGACGCTGCGTCGCCACCTGAAGAACGAGGGCCAGGGTTTCCAGGCGCTGAAAGACGAACTGCGGCGAGACGCGGCGATCGAATACCTGACGCAGCCGGGGCTGACGCTGCTCGACATCGCCAATCGGCTCGGTTTCGCCGAAGCCAGCACCTTCCACCGCGCGTTCAAGGGCTGGACCGGGCAGGCGCCCGGCGTCTATCGGCGCGGGCATCCGACGCCCTGATCTTTTCTGCCAATCATTTTGTCCCGATCGGGCATTGGCTCGCCCCGGCCGATTGCCCAGACTGCTCTCGGTGGGCATACGGCGCGGCGAAGCGATCGCCGCGAATCGAACGAGCGCGAAAATCGGAGGCAACAGATGAAGCTCAGGCGTCGAACGATGATCCAATTGGCGATCGGCACCGCCGTCGCCGCGATCGGCACCGCCGTACCGACGATCGGCGCCGGATCGGCCCAGGCACAGGACAACCAGCGGGCGGCCGACTACCCGGACAGGACGATCCGGGTGGTCGTGCCCTATCCGCCGGGGGGCGGTGCCGACCTGATCGGGCGCACGATCGCCGCCGGGCTCGCGCAGGCCTGGAACGTGCCGGTCATCGTCGAGAACAAGCCGGGCGCCAGCGGCACGATCGGCAACGACGCGGTGGCCAAGTCCGACCCCGACGGCCATACGATCCTGCTCGGCATCACCGCGATGATCCAGGCACCGGCGCTCTATCCGCGCTTGCCCTACGAAGTGGAGGATCTTGCGCCGGTGTCGCAGATCGCGATGTCTTCCGACCTGTTCGTGGTTCCGGCCGATTCGCCGGCAAGGACGCTGCAGGAGTTCGTCGATCTGGTCAGGTCGAAGCCGGGCCGGTTCCAGGTCGGCAACTACGGCAACGGCACCTCGTCGCACATCCACGGAGAACTGCTCGAACTGAAGACCGGCATCGACCTGGTGTCGGTCGCCTACAAGGGCGCCGCGCCCCTGGTCAACGACATGCTCGGCCAGCAGATCACGTCGGCCTTCATCGATGCGACCTCGGCCAACGCGCACCTCCGCTCGGACAAGATCAGGATCCTCGCGATCACCGGCCTGAAGCGCCATCCGGCGCTTCCCGGCGTCCCGACCTTCGCCGAATCGGGCATCGACGGCTACGAGGCCAACGGCTGGTTCGGCACCTTCGTGCCGGCCGGCACGCCGAAGCCGGTCATCGACAAGCTGTCGGGCGAGATCCAGCGGATCGTCAAGTCGCCCGAAATGACCGCGCGTCTCGAATCGATGGGCTTGCGCCCCGTCGGCAGCACGCCCGAAGAACTGGCCGCCGTGATCGCAGCGGATACTCCCCGCTGGGGCAAGGTCGTCCGGGACGCCGGCATCGAGCTGCAGTAGGCCTGGCGCACCTCCTTCCATCGATTCTCTGGAGCCACGATGAGCAAGATGCAAAGACCCGTTCACGTCGTCGGCGTGGGCATGATTCCGTTCGCCAAGCCGGGCGCCTCCGAGCCGTACACGGTCATGGGGGCGCGGGCCGCGAAGCTCGCGCTCGAAGACGCCGGCGTCGGCTACGACCAGGTCCAGCAAGCCTACGTCGGCTACGTCTACGGCGACTCGACGGCCGGACAGGCTGCGATCTATGGCGTCGGCCTCACCGGCATTCCGGTGTTCAACGTCAACAACAACTGCTCGAGCGGCTCGAGCGCGCTGTTCCTGGCACGCCAGGCCGTCGAGAGCGGCCAGGTCGAATGCGCGATCGCGCTCGGCTTCGAGCAGATGCTCCCCGGTGCGCTCAAAGGCACCTACGACGACCGGCCGTCGCCGATGGCGCGCTTCGTCGAAGCGATGAACGCGCATCAGGGATGGGAGCCCGACGCGCCGCGTGCGGCCCAGTTCTTCGGTGGCGCCGGCCTCGACTACATGAAGGAGTACGGAATCCGCCCCGACACCTTCGGCCGCATTTCGGTCAAGGCGCGCCAGCACGCCGCGCGCAATCCGCTGGCCGTGTTCCGGCAGACGCTGACGCTCGACGAGGTCATGAACGCGCCCGTCGTGTTCGGGCCGCTCACGCGCTACCAGTGCTGCCCGCCGACCTGCGGCGCGGCGGCCGCGATCGTCTGCTCGGCCGGATTCGCGAAGAAGCACGGCCTCGACACCCGCGTCGTCATCGCCGCGCAGGCGATGACGACCGACACGCCGAGCAGCTTCGAAAGCAAGGACATGCGCAAGCTCGTCGGCTACGACATGACGGTGGCCGCCGCCAGGCAGGTCTACGAGGCGGCCGGCATCGGCCCGGAAGACCTCGACGTCGTCGAACTGCACGACTGCTTCAGCGCCAACGAACTGATCACCTACGAAGGCCTCGGGCTGACGCCCGAGGGCACGGCCGAGAAGTTCATCGTCGACGGCGACAATACCTACGGCGGGCGGATCGTCACCAACCCGTCGGGCGGCCTGCTGTCGAAGGGCCATCCGCTCGGCGCCACCGGGCTCGCGCAGTGCGCGGAACTCGTCTGGCAACTGCGCGGGCAGGCCGACCAGCGCCAGGTCGAAGGTGCGCGGGTCGCGCTGCAGCACAACCTCGGGCTCGGCGGCGCTTGTGTCGTCACCTTGTACAAGGCGGCCTGAGAGGTGATCCGATGATCGACAAGCGCTTCATCGGGCACACGATGCCCGCGTTCAGCGTCGCGGTCGAAGCCGGCCGGCTTCGTTTCTTCGCGAAGGCGACCGCGCAGGCCGACCCGATCTACAGCGACGAAACGGCGGCGCGTGCGGCCGGCCATCCGGGCCTGCCGGTGCCGCCGACCTTCCTGTTCTGCCTCGAATCGGAGGCGCCCGATCCGGCTGCGATCCGCAATCTGCTCGGCATCGACTACCGGAACCTGCTGCACGGCGAACAGGGTTTCCGCTATCACGCGCTGGCGCATGCCGGCGACGTGCTGACTTTCGAGCAACGCATCGACGACATCTACGACAAGAAGAACGGCGCGCTCGAGTTCTTCGTGCGCAAGACCCGCGTCACGAACCAGCGCAAGGAACTCGTCGCCGAACTGCGTTGCGTCAGCGTCGTGCGGCACCCGGTGGAGAAATGAGATGAGCGACACGAAACAGACGAGCAGCGCACTCCCCGCTTTCGACACGCTGCAGGTCGGCGACGAACTGCCGTCGTTCGAGACGCCGCCGATCTCGCGGCTGACGCTGGCGCTCTACTGCGGAGCCTCGGGCGACCACAACCCGATCCACGTCGACAGCGACTACGCGCGCGCGGCCGGCATGCCGGATGTCTTCGCGCACGGCATGCTGTCGATGGCCTGGCTCGGCCGGCTGCTGACCGACTGGGTGCCTCAATCGGCGATCCGCGAGTTCAGCGTGCGCTTCGTGGCGATCACGCACGTCGGCGAACGCATCCGCTGCGCCGGCCGCGTCGTCGAGAAGCTCGAGCAGGACGGCGAACGGCGTGTGCGCATCGAGGTCACGACGACGAACCAGGATGGCCAGCAGAAACTGTCGGGCGAGGCGCTGATCGCGCTGCCTTGAGGCCGATGCCTCGACCGACGCTCCCGACAACAGACAGGAACCCGCAAGATGACTCGCAAACTGGAAGGCAAGGTCGCCATCGTATCCGGCTCGGGCCGCGGCATCGGCCGCGAAATCGCGCTGAAGCTGGCCAGCGAAGGGGCCAGCGTCGTCGTCAACGACCTCGATGCGGCGCCGGCCGAGCAGGTCGTCGCCGAGATCCGTGCGGCCGGCGGCCAGGCCTCGGCCTGCGCCGGCAGCGTCACCGAAGCCGGCTTCGCCGATCGCTTCGTCGCGCAGGCGATCGACGGCTTCGGCGGACTCGACATCGTCGTCAACAACGCCGGCTACACCTGGGACAACGTCATCCAGAAGATGAACGACGAGCAATGGGAGGCCATGCTCGCCGTGCACCTGACGGCGCCGTTCCGGATCCTGCGTGCGGCCTCCGGTTTCATCCGCGAAGCGGCCAAGCGCGAAGCGGCGGCCGGCCAGGAAGTGTTCCGCAAGGTCGTCAACATCTCGTCGGTCTCCGGCGTCTACGGAAACGCCGGCCAGGCCAACTACGCGGCGGCGAAGGCCGGCATCAACGGGCTGACCCGGGCGATGGCCAAGGAGTGGGGCCGGTACAAGGTCAACGTCAACAGCGTCGCGTTCGGACTGATCATGACGCGGCTGACCGAGGCCCCGGCCGACGCCGAAGCCAGCATCGACATCGCCGGCCAGCAGATCAAGGTCGGCGTGAATCCGCAGGTGCTGAAGAACGCCGAAGCGCTGATTCCGCTCGGGCGCGGCGGCACGCCGGCCGAGGCGGCCGGCGCCGTCTACCTGTTCTGCATCCCCGAGTCGAACTACGTCAGCGGCCAGGTGCTGGTCTGCGGCGGCGGCCGTCCGTGAGCCGGAAATGGAAACCGTCCTGAGCTTTCCGCGCAGCGTGTTTCGCGACGACCACGAGATGTTCCGCGACACGGTGCGACGCTTTCTCGAACGCGAGTGCAAGCCGAGGCAGGCGCAGTGGGACGCCGATGGCCGCGTCGACCGCGAAACCTGGCTCGCGGCCGGGCGCGAAGGCCTGCTCTGCACGCTGATCGACAGCGAATGGGGTGGCGCCGGCGGCGATTTCGGCCACAGCGCCGTGATGGCCGAAGAACTGGCGCGCTCGGGCCTGTCCGGTCCCGGCTTCAACCTGCATTCGGACATCATCGCCCCGTACCTGCAGCGACTCGGCAGCGACGAGCAGAAACGCCGCTGGCTGCCGGCCTGCGCCCGCGGCGAGACGATCCTCGCGATCGCGATGAGCGAACCGGGCGCGGGCAGCGACCTGAAGGCAGTGCGCACGACCGCGCGTCGCGACGGCGACGAGTACGTGATCAACGGCGCGAAGACCTTCATCTCGAACGGCCTGAACTGCGATCTCGTCGTCGTCGTCGCGAAGACCCAGCCCGAACTCGGGGCCAAGGGCGTGTCGCTGATCCTCGTCGAGGCCGATCGTCCGGGATTCCGCAGGGGGCGCAAGCTCGAGAAGATGGGCCAGCAGGCGGCCGATACCGCCGAGATGTTCTTCGACGACCTGCGCGTGCCCGTATCGAACCTGCTCGGCGAGGAGAACCGCGGCTTCGGCTACCTGATGCAGGAGCTCGCACAGGAGCGCTTCATCATCGCGGTGACCGCCGCCGCCAAGCTCGAAGCGATGCTCGCCGAAACGATCCGGTACACGAAGGAGCGGATCGTCTTCGGCAAGCCGCTGTTCGATTTCCAGAACACGCGATTCAAGCTCGCCGAGATCAAGGCGCGCGCGACCGCGGTTCGGATGATGGTCGACCAGTACCTCGGCGAACACATGCGCCGAAAGCTCAGTGTCGAGGAAGCCGCGATCGCCAAGCTGTTCGCCACCGAGGAACTCGGCCGTTCGCTCGACGAGCTGCTGCAGCTGCACGGCGGCTACGGCTACATGATGGAGTACCCGATCTGCCGGGCCTTCGTCGACATGCGCGTGAACCGCATCTACGGCGGCACCAGCGAGGTCATGAAGGAACTGATTTCGCGGAACCTCTGAAACGCCGGAAGACGCGAACGGCGGCTCGGCTCGCTGGCCGCGCTGCCGGATCAGCCGCAGGAGCGCTGTGCAGATGCAGTCGGTACATCATCGCCACTGGCCCAGGGGCCTGCCGCACGAGATGCGCGTGCCGCAGGTGCCGTTGACCCATTACCTAGAAACGGCGGCGAGCCGCTACCCGGACAAGCCGGCCATCGTCTACGCCGGGGCCGGGCTGAGCTACGCGCGCCTGCTCGCGCGGGCCGAGGCGCTGGCCGGTTTCCTGCGCGAGCGGCTCGGCGTTCGCGCAGGCGATCGCATACTGCTGATGAGCCAGAACTGTCCGCAGTTCGTCGCGGCGTTCTACGGCGTGCTGCGCGCCGGCGCCGTCGTCGTGCCGGTCAACGCGATGACGACCTCGGCCGAACTGCGCCACTACGTCGAGGACAGCGGCGCACGGATCGCGATCGCCGCGCAGGAACTGCTGCCCCGGCTGCTCCCGAACCTTGCGCCGCAAGCGCCGAACGGCATCGAGGCCGTGCTCGTGCACGCCTACCGGGACGCGTTCGAGACGGCGCCCGAAAGCGAGGCGTTGCCCGAGCTCGTCCTTGCACCGCGCCAGCCGCTCGACGACCCGCGATTCTTCGCGCTCGAGGAGGCGCTGGCGCTGCGCCTGCCCGCGCCGGCCGACGAGCCGAAGGCCGACGACCTCTGCGTGCTCCCCTACACCTCGGGTACGACCGGACATCCGAAGGGCTGCATGCATACGCATGCGACGGTACAGGCGTCGGCACTCGCATCGAAGCTGTGGCGCGGGCTGCACGCCGAGTCGGTCTTCATGGGCGTCGCCCCGATGTTCCACATGCTCGGCATGCAGAACGCGATGAACCTGCCGATCCTGGTGGGCGGTACGGTCGTCATGATGCCGCGCTGGCACGCGGCGACCGCGGCACGGCTGATCGAACGGCACCGGGTGTCGGTCTGGGCCGCGCCGCCGGCGATGCTGATCGACTTCTTCGCCGACCCCGAAACCGGCCGTTGCAACCTGTCGAGTCTCGCGATGCTGTCGGGCGGCGGCGCGGCGATGCCCGAGGCCGTCGCTGCCATGCTGCAGCAACGATTCGGCATCGTCTACCAGGAAGGCTACGGGATGACCGAGACCGCGTCGTTCCTGCATGCGAATCCGCCGGCGCGCTGCAAGCGACAATGCCTGGGCGTGCCCACGCTGGGCGTCGATTCGCGGATCGTCGACCCGGTGACGCTCGAAGCGCTGCCGGCCGGCGAAGTCGGCGAACTGGTCACGCACGGTCCGCAGCTGATGCTCGGCTACTGGCGCAACGAAGCCGCGAATCGAAGCGCATTCGTCGAGATCGACGGCAAGCGTTTCCTGCGCACCGGCGACCTGGCGAGCGTCGACGAAGACGGGTACTTCTTCATGCGCGACCGCTTGAAGCGGATGATCAACGCGTCGGGCTTCAAGATCTGGCCGGCCGAAGTCGAAAGCGCGCTCTACGAGCATCCGGCAGTACACGAGGTCTGCGTCGTCGGCGTTCCCGACGCGAAGCGCGGCGAGTCGGTCAAGGCGCTCGTCGTGCTGAAGCCCGGGTATCGCGGCAGCACCGGCGAGCAGGACATCATCGACTGGAGCCGCGAACGAATGGCCGTCTACAAGGCCCCGCGCTTCGTGACTTTCCTCGACGAACTGCCTAAATCGACGACAGGAAAGATTCTCTGGCGGCAACTTCAGGAGGCCGAGCGCTCC
>JAAZBL010000484.1 GCA_012513825.1 Limnobacter sp.
AGGCAGAAGTCGATCAGCCGCTTCTTGCCCCAGTAGACCTTGCCGAGGTAGAAGCCGGGGCCGATCAGGCGGATCTCGTCGCGAATCCACTTGGCGACGATCGAGGTCTCCGAGTAGTCGAGGACGATGCATTCGTTGCCGTCGAGCCAGCTCGGCGCCTTGTAGACCTTGGCGACGATCGCTTCGACGCCGAAGGCGAGGACCCGGTTCTTCAGTGCGCCGGCCTTCGCGTCGAAGGTCTTGCCCTGCCAGGCGAAGCGCTCGACGATGCCGGCGACCTCGTCCGAGATCCGCGTGCCGGGCGCGACGATCGCCGTACCGCGCGCGTCGCCGTCGGGAATGTCGCCGGCGGGGCTGGCGACGAACAGCTCGTCGAGTTCCTTCTGCGACATCTTCATCAGGGTTTCGGGCGTGTAGTCCATCGCAGGTCTCCTCGGGAATGAGGTGAAGTCGGGCGGGTCGCACGGAGGTGAGCAACAGTCGGGTGCGTCGCGCAGCATCGCGTCGGCCGCCTTTTCGGCGATCAGGTAGACGGCGCTCGCGATGAAGAATCCGGGGATCCGCGGAAACGCCGACGCATCGACGACGCGCAGCCGCGAGACGCCATGCACGCGGAAGTCGCCGTCGAGCACGCCTTCGCGCTCGCGCGGTCCGATCGCGCAGCTGCCCGACGCGTGATGGCCCCAAGCGTGGTCGCGTACGTAGTCGGCCAGCGCGTCGTCGCCGTCGACCGATGGCCCCGGCAAGATCTCTTCGGCAATCAGGCCGCGTGCGATCAGCGGGGCGGTCATGCGCCGGACGAAGCGGATCCCCTCGACGACGGCACGCAGGTCCTTGCCCTGCGAATCGCTGCCTTCGTCGAAGTAGCGGAAGTTCACCTGCGGCGGGTCGCGCGGATCGGCCGATACGAGCGACACGCTGCCCGCGCGGTTCTCGGTATGCGCCTTCAGCACGATCCAGCTCAGGCGGTCGCGGTGGGCGCCGATCTGTTCCGAGAAGCCGGTGAAGTAGCCGTCGAAGCGCGCGAGCATCGCCATGCAGAACAGGTCGGGTTCGGTCCCTGCCTGGCTCGAACGGCGCACGATCGCCATCGCGACGCCGTTCGACGAGTAGATCCCGGCCTGCGAGCTGCTCCAGCGCCGCCAGGCCGCGTCGCCTTTCGCGAAATCGGTCCCGTCCAGCGCCTTCCACGGCTCGCGCATCCGGTAGTTCAGCGCGACCTCGTAACGGTCCTGCAGCTTGCTGCCGACGCCGGGCAGGTCGACGCGCAGCGGAATTCCGAGCGCGCGCAGGCGATCGGCCGGTCCGACGCCCGACAGCATCAGCAGTTGCGGCGTGTTGAACGCGCCGCCGCACAGCACGACCTCGCGCATCGCCCGTACCTGGCGCAGTTCGCCGGGTCGCGGTTCGGGCGCCATGTGCGCGCGATAGAGGCGGGCGCCTTTCATGTATTCGACGCCGGTGGCGCGACCCGCGTCGTCGAACAGCACCCGGGTGGCCAGTGCGTCGGTTTCGACGTGCAGACGGTCCGGATGCGCGGCGGCCGCTTCGAGCACGCGTTCGCGCGCACCGATGCGCCGCGCGCCGCGCGTCGACAGGGGCGTGTAGCACAGCCCCGTGAACGGGCGCCGGCGCCACGATCGTGCGTTCGGATCGCCGCGCCCGCGGGCGAGCCAGCGCAGCGCGCTGGTCACCGGCAAGGGCAGCGTGCCCGCGAAACCGCGCGCCGTGCCGACGACCGTGCGCAGCAGCGCATCGTCGGCCAGCGACTCCGGCGGGCGCGCCTTCTCGGTCTGCAGCCAGCCGTCCCAGCCGTGACCCGTCGAATCGAGGCCAATGCGACGCAGCACGCGCCGCAGCGGCCGGTGCCGGCAGGCTTCGAGCCTTTCGACGTAGCGCTGCATGTTCGACGCGCGCCAGGACTCGTCGCCGGTCAGTTCCGCGATGCCGTCCCAGTCGGAATCGTGCGGCAGCACGAAGATCATCGCGTTGTGCGCGGTGCAG
>JAAZBL010000076.1 GCA_012513825.1 Limnobacter sp.
CGCGGCTCGGCAACGCCGTGCGCGCGACGCGCGCGATCCACAAGGACGGCAGGAAGCTCTACGTCGACCTGAGCTTCGGCGTGATCACCGACGCGAACGGCAAGGCGGTCGGTGCGGTCGCCATGGGACGCGACTGCACCGAACGCTACCTGGCCGCGCAACGCGAAAAGGCGCAGCAGCCGGCGCCCGGTTCAGGCTCCGGCGCCCCTTGACGCGCCCAGCCCGACCGGCGAAGGCGGACGCGGCAGCCAGCGGAAGGCGAGCGCGCCGGCAGCCAGCATCGCGGCGATGGTCGCCAGCACGACCGTAAAGACCGGCAGCGCGTATGCGTCCGCCGCCGACGCCACGACGCCGGTGAACCACTGCATCAGCGCCACGCCGAGGAACATCGACATCGTGAACAGCGCCAGCGCGCGACCGGTCATGGCCGCCGGGTAGGCGGCGCGCACGTCGGCGTACTGGAAGACGATGTAGCCGGACAGCAGGCCGAACAGGATCGAACCGCCGACGTCGAGTACCGGCAGCGGCGCGAAAGCCATCGCGGCGACCAGTGCCGCGCCGGCCAGCGTGCAGCCGACGATCCAGTTTCTTCGCGTGGCCGGGCCGGGATCGAAGCGTCCGAAGATCACCGGTCCGAGCATCGACGAGACCGACATCAGCAGCGCGACGTTGCCGCTGGCGACCAGCGAGAATCCGTGGCGCTCGATCAGCATCGGCCCGAGCCAGAGTCCGCGCAGCGTGACGAATGCGGCGTAGGTGACCGCGCCGAGCGCGACGATCCCGAGCGTGTGCGGCATCGCAAGCAGCGCGCCGAAACCGCGGACGGCGTTCGCCAGCGATTCGCGCTGCTGGTCGGCGGCCCGCTGCGGTTCGCGCACGACCCACAGGATCAGCAGCCAGGCCAGCGCCGACAGGGCGCCGAGCACGGCGAAACCGGCCCGCCAGGAACTCGCCTCGATCAGCCAGGCGAGCGGCGTGCCGGTGAACAACAGGCCGAAGCCGCCCAGCCCGAGCACCGCACCCGACACGGCCGCGAAGCGCGCCGCCGGGAACTGCCTGGCGATGAAGACCGTGCAGACGAGGAAGGCCGGCGCGCAGCCGATGCCGATCAGCACCTGCCCGACGATCAGCATGCCGAAACCCGATGCGAACCACGAGATCGCCGAACCGGCGATCGTCAGCGGGAACGCGGCGAGCACCGTGCGCCGAACGCCGTGCATGTCGATGCCGATCCCCATGAACAGTTGCAGCGCGCCGAACGCGAAATGGAAGGTCGCGGCGAACAGCCCGAGTTGCTGCGCCGACAGCGCGAAGTCGACGGACAGCGGCGGTGCCATGATCGCGGCCACGGTGCGGTAGGCCTGGCTCAGGGCAAAGGCGCAGGTCAGCGCCAGCAGCATCGGCCAGCGGCTTCGTTCGGCTTCGGTCGTCGTCATCGGGCTGCGGTCCAAGAGCCCGGTAGCGTACACGCGTCGCAATCGCGCGGCAGGGAACGCCGCTTGCTGCCTTTCGGCTCGAGTCCCGCGGCCTTTCGCTGCCGCCGGGAGAAGATTCGAGGACACGCGATATGGATACGGATTCGGTGCCGCGCGGGGACATGGAGAACTACCTGCATCGGGTCGTCGGGATCTATCCGAGCGTCGACGAAGCGCTCGCCGTGCGCCAGCAATTGCTCGACCGGGGTGTGCCGGCGGCGAACGTCCACCTGCTGGAGCCCGGCACCGCCGCGTCCGGAAACCATCCGGCCCGGTTGCCCGAAGCCGACAGCGACGACGTGCTGAAGGAGATCCTGCGCGAAGGGGCGATCGGAACGGCGGTCGGCACGGCGGCGGGTGCCGTCGGGACGGCGGCGCTGGCCGTGGCGGGCGTCAGCCTGTTCGTCGCCAGCCCGGTGATCGCGCCGCTGGCGATGATCGGCTGGGGCGCGGGGCTCGGTGGCCTCGTCGGCGCGGCCACGGCCACGCTCGGGCGCAAGGGCGACGTCGCCGATCTCGTTCGCGACGCGCTCCAGTCGGGCCACGTGGTCCTGCTCGCACACGCAAACGACGAGACGCAGACCGCACTGCTCAGGAAGATCATCGGCGATGCGATGGTCGAGGCGAGGTTCGGCGACGCGGCTTCGGAGTGAGGCCTGCTTCCGAGCGAGGCCTTCGTCGGCGTCGGCTTCGCATCGCGAGCCGGAGTCCGTGAGCCCGGGGCCGAACGGACAAGCGACGCCGACCGGAGCCGCGGCGGCGGCGCACGGTAGCATTGGCGGATGGACAGCAGCCCACCCGCAGCGCCGGCGACCGTCGTGCCGACGGCCCCGGCCGATCCTGCAACGCCGAGCCCTTTCGCGCCGAGCCCTTTCGACCTCGCGATGATGCGGCTGGCCATCGACCAGGCCCACAATGCCGCGGCGAGCGGCGAGGTTCCGGTGGGCGCGATCCTCGTGCATCGGCAGAAGGTGCTGGCCACCGGTTTCAATCAACCGATCGGCTCGCACGACCCGACCGCACACGCCGAGATCCAGGCGTTGCGCGCCGGTGCCCAGTTGCTGGGCAACTACCGGCTGCCCGAGTGCGAACTCTACGTCACGCTGGAGCCGTGCGCGATGTGCGCCGGAGCGATGCTGCACGCGCGGCTGGCGCGCGTCGTCTGGGGGGCGCCCGATCCGAAGACCGGGGCCGGGGGCGGGGTGCTCGACCTGTTCGCCGAGACGCGCCTGAATCACCAGACCAAAGTGCTCGGCGGCGTGCTGGCCAACGAATGCGGGGCGCTGCTGCGCGAATTCTTCGCGAGCCGGCGACGCGCGGCGCGCTGAGCGCGCCGGCCCCGGGCGCTTACTGGATCTTGGCCTTGGCGCGCAGTTCCTGCTGCAGTTGCTGGACGCGATTGCGCTCGAGCTCCTGGCGAATCTGCGGCTGCACCGCCTCGAGCGGCGGCGCCTTGGCCTGGCGGACGTCGTCGAGGCGAATCACGTGCCAGCCGAACTGGCTCTTGACCGGAGTCGCCGTGTACTTGCCCTTCTCGAGCGCGACCATCGCGTCGGAGAACTCCTTGACGAAGGTGTCGGGCGTGTTCCAGTCGAGGTCGCCGCCTTGCTGGGCCGAACCGGTGTCCTTCGATTTCTTCGCGAGTTCCTCGAAGGCCGTCCCCTTGTCGAGTTCGGCCACGATCGCCTTCGCCTCGTCCTCGGAGTCGACGAGGATGTGACGGGCGCGGTATTCCTTGTCGGTCGCGCCTTCCTCGAGCCGCTTGTACTCGGCGGCGACCTCGGCATCGGTGACCGGATGCTCGTTCAGGTAGTCGCGGATCAGGCCCCGGATCAGGATGTCCTGGCGCACGGCCTCGAGCTGGCGCTGGACGTCGCTGTTGCGGGTCAGGCCCTTGCGTTCGGCCTCCTGGACGAACAACTCGCGCGCGATCAGCTCCTCGCGCACGGCGGCACGCAGCTCGGGCGTGTCCGGGCGGCCCTGGGCGACCAGCGCCGAGACGAATTCGTCGACCTTGGCCGTCGGGATCGGCTTGTTGTTGACCACGGCGGCGTTCTGCGCGAGCACGGCCGAAGCGGCCGGCAGGAGGAACGCGGCCGCGAGCTTCGCCACGCGAAGCGACAGGGGTTTGGACATCGTCAACCTTTGCTGCTGTGGGAAGAAGCCGGGCGCGCATCGATCGCGAGCGCGTGGATCCGGTGAGGCATCCAGTCGGCGACGGCATCATACACGAGCCGATGTCGCGCCACGACCGGCATTGCCTCGAAGCGCGGCGATACGATCCGGACGTTGAAATGGCCGGCGCCGCCGGCCGCGCCGGCATGGCCGGCATGCTTTGCGCTGTCGTCTTCGATCGCCAGTTCCAGCGCCTCGGGGAAGGCCGCCGCCAGGCGCTCGCGCAACTCGTCGATGCTCGGGCGCATCAGCCTTCCTCCTGCAGGAAGCGACCGAGGTAGAAGCCCTGGACTATGACGAAGGCCAGCGTCAGCGCCAGCGTGCCGAACAGCTTGAAATTGACCCAGGTGTCGGTCGAGAAACCGTAGGCGACGACGATGTTCAGTACGGCCATCAGCAGGAAGAACAGCATCCAGGCCAGGTTCAGGCGCTGCCAGACCGGATCCGGCAGGCTCAGCTGCTTGCCCATGACCGCGCGGATCAGGTCGCGGCCGTAGAACAGCTTGCCGCCGGCCAGCACGCCGGCGAACAGCCCGTAGAGCACGGTCGGCTTCCACTTGATGAAGGTTTCGTCCTGGAACAGCAGCGTCATCCCGCCGAAGACGACGATGATCGCCAGGCTGGCCCACTGCATCGGTTCGATCGCCTTGCCCGTCCCGCGCAGCCAGGCGATCTGGACGATGCTGGCCACGATCGCCACGCCGGTCGCCACGTAGATGTCGACCAGCTTGTAGGCGACGAAGAACAGGATGATCGGGAACAGGTCGAACAGGAGTTTCATGGGCGCCAGTATAATGGGCGGTTTTGCGCAGACCCCAGGAGAAACCGGATGGCCGATCGTACGCGTACCCGTCGCAACACTCTCGAGCGTCGCTGCCTGCCCAAGTCGCTGAAGCGGCTCTTCAAGGGCTCGCCGCGCACGGTGTTCAAGATGCTCGAGAAGGTCAAGAAGGCCTGAATCCGGTCCCAGGCGGGTTCAGGCGGGCCTGAAGCGCAGCGACAGCGAGTTGATGCAGTAGCGCAGCCCGGTCGGCTCGGGCCCGTCCTCGAACACGTGACCCAGGTGCGCGTCGCAGTTCGCGCACAGCACTTCGGTGCGCACCATGCCGTGGCTGCGGTCGACGTTCATGGCCAGCCGCGTTTCGTCGATCGGCTGCCAGTAGCTCGGCCAGCCCGAGCCCGATTCGTACTTTTGCGCGGAAGAGAACAGCGGCGTGGCGCAGCACACGCACAGGTAGTCTCCCTCTTCGTGATGGTCCCAGTAGCGCCCGGTAAAGGCGCGCTCGGTACCGTGTTCGCGCGCCACCCGGTATTCGTCTTCGCTGAGCAGCTCGCGCCACCCGGCTTCGCTGCGTTGCACTTTCTCGCTCATGCCTGCTCTGTCCTCGATCAGGGGGAATGACCCGCGGCCCGGCGGCTCGCGCGCCGGGGACACCCTGCGCCGATTCTAGATCCTGCGCAACGACCGCGAGCCGTAACCCCCGTGAAGTCGCTAGAATCGCTGCCTGCCCTGGATTTTCGCGAACCTCACGGAGACACCCCATGCAAGGCCTGATGATGGACATGCCGCTGCTCGTTTCGTCGCTACTGCAGCACGCGGCCAGGCACTACGGCGACAACGAGATCGTCTCTCGGCGCATCGAGGGCGACATCCATCGCTACACCTACGCCGACTGCCACGAGCGCGCCAGGCGCCTCGCCGACGCCTTCGTACGTTCGGGCACCGCGGTCGGCGACCGCATCGCCACGCTGGCCTGGAACGGCTACCGCCACATGGAGATGTACTACGCGGTGGGCGGGCTGGGCGCGATCGTGCACACGATCAATCCGAGGCTGCACCCGGAGCAGATCGCCTGGATCGTCAACCACGCCGGCGACACGCACCTGGCCTTCGACATGACCTTCCTTCCGATCGTCGAGGCGATCGCGTCGAAGTGCCCGACGGTCAAGACCTGGATCGCGATGACCGACGCCGATCGCCAGCCGAAGTCGGACAAGATCCCGAACCTCGTCAACTACGAGGAGTTCCTTGCCCAGGGTTCGACCGACTACCGCTGGCCCGAGCTCGACGAGCGTACCGGCTGCGGCCTGTGCTACACGTCGGGCACGACCGGCAATCCGAAGGGCGCGATGTACACGCATCGCTCGACCGTGCTGCACGCGTACGCGGCGGCGCTGCCCGACGCGATGGGCGCCTCGGCGCGCGACAGCATCCTGCCGGTCGTGCCGATGTTCCACGTCAACGCCTGGGGCCTGCCTTACATCTGCCCGCTGGTCGGCGCGAAGCTCGTGTTCCCCGGTCCCCAGCTCGACGGCAAGTCGCTCTACGAGCTGATCGAGTCCGAAGGGGTCACGTATTCGGCCGGCGTGCCGACCGTCTGGGCCGGCCTGCTGCAATACGCGCGCGAGAACAAGCTGCGCTTCGGCACCTTCAACCGCACGGTGATCGGCGGCTCCGCCTGCCCGCCGGCGATGATGAAGGCATTCAACGAGGAGTTCGGCGTCGAGGTCATCCACGCCTGGGGCATGACCGAAACCTCGCCGCTCGGATCGCTGAGCCGCCTGCAGCTCAAGCACGACAAGCTGCCTGCAGAGGCGAAGCAGAAGATCCTCGAGAAGCAGGGTCACGCGCTGTTCGGCATCGACATGAAGATCGTCGACGACGAGGGCAACGAGCTGCCCTGGGACGGCAAGACCTTCGGCAACCTGCTGGTGCGCGGCCCCTGGGTCATGAAGGAATACTTCCGCGGCGAAGGCGGCGACCCGCTTCAGTACGACGTCGATGGCCGCGGCTGGTTCCCGACCGGCGACGTGGCCACGATCGACGCCGACGGCTACATGCAGATCACCGACCGCAGCAAGGACGTCATCAAGTCGGGCGGCGAGTGGATCAGCACGATCGACCTGGAGAACCTGGCCGTCTCGCATCCGGCGATCATGCAGGCGGCGGTCATCGGCGTGCATCATCCGAAGTGGGACGAGAGGCCGTTGCTGGTCGTCGTCAAGCGCCCGGGTGCGGAAGTGACCCGCGAAGAGCTGCTGGCCTTCTACGAAGGCAAGATCGCCAAGTGGTGGACGCCCGACGACGTGCAGTTCGTCGACTCGATCCCGCTCGGCGCCACCGGCAAGATCCTGAAGACGAAACTGCGCGAACAGTTCGCCGATTACAAGCTGCCGACGGCGTGAAGATGTCGCACTTCGCCCCGGCGGTGTTGCTCTATCATTGCCGGCGAGCGATGCCGACGACATCGCCGTAACCAGGAGACAGCATGAAAGTCAGATCGAGCCTTGCCGCGTTCGCGCTCGCCGCTGCCGCGGCGTCGCCGGCCGCGCTCGCGCAGTCGGGTACCGTCCGTATCGCGTGGATGGACCCGCTGTCCGGCATGATGGCACCGCTGGGCCAGAACCAGCTTCGCAGCTGGCAGTACGCCGCCGAGCTGGCCAACAAGGAGAAGTGGGCCGGCGACGTCAAGTTCGAGATCGTTTCCTTCGACAACAAGCTCAGCCCGCAGGAAAGCCTGACGCTGCTGCGGGCGGCCATCGACCAGGGCATCGACTACATCGCACAGGGCAACGGCTCGGGCGTGGCGATCGCGCTGGCCGACGCGATCGAGAAGCACAACACGCGCAATCCGGGCCAGGAACTCGTCTACCTGAACTACGCCGCCGTCGACCCGTCGCTGACGAACGAGAAGTGCAGCTTCTGGCACTTCCGGCTCGACATCAACGCCGACATGAAGATGGAGGCGCTGACGACCTACATGGCCAAGCAGGAGAACATCAAGAAGGTCTACCTGATCAACCAGGACTATGCCTTCGGCCACTCGGTCGAGAAGGCCGCCGAGGACTACCTGAAGAAGAAGCGGCCCGACATCGAGATCGTCGGCAAGGACCGCCATCCGCTGGCCCAGGTGCGCGACTTCGCGCCTTACGTGGCCAAGATCAAGGCCGCCGGCGCCGACACGATCATCACCGGCAACTGGGGCGCCGACCTGGCGCTGCTGGTCAAGGCCGCCAAGGACGCCGGGCTCGACGCGAACTTCTACACCTACTACGCCGGAACCACCGGCGTGCCGACGGCGATGGGCTCGGCCGGCGAGGACAAGGTTCGCTACGTCGGCTTCTGGAATCCGAACGATTCGGCCATCGATCCGACCGCGATCATCGAAGGCTTCAAGAAGCAGTTCAACGACGACTACTACACGATGTCGACCTACACCGGCATCAAGCTGCTTTCCGAAGCGATCAAGAAGGCGAAATCGATCGATCCGGTCAAGGTCGCGTTCGCGATGGAAGGCCTGAAGGTCGAATCGCTGAACGGCGAGGTCGAGATGCGTGCGACCGATCACCAGGCTCAGCAGACGGTCTACGTCGCGTCGTGGCAGAAAGTCGACGGCAAGGACGTCAAGTTCGACCAGGAGAACACCGGCTACGGCTGGCGCACCGTGGCCAAGCTGCCGGCCTACGTCGCGGCGCAGCCGACCTCGTGCCAGATGAAACGGCCGAAGGCGAACTGAAGCCTGCGCGTCGCATTTCCCCGGCCCGCGGCGTCGATCCTCGGGCCGGACCCCGCAAGAATTCCTTTATGATTCGCATCCGTCGCACGGCCGCCTGCTGAGCGCGCCGTGGTCTCGTTCCTCGCGTCGCCGCCTGCCTGCCGGCCTGCGACGGCGGTTCTCTTGCTGCATTCACGCGACAGGCAGCCATCGTGGAATTTTTCGTCATTTCCCTGCTGAACGGCCTCAGCTACGGCCTGCTGCTGTTCATGCTCGCGTCGGGCCTGACCCTGATCTTCAGCATGATGGGCGTGCTGAATTTCGCGCACGCGTCGTTCTACATGATCGGTGCCTACCTGGCCTACCAGATCAGCACCTGGATCGGCTACTGGCCGGCGCTGATCCTGGCGCCGCTGCTGGTCGGCGTGCTCGGCGCGCTGGTCGAGCGCTACGGACTGCGCCGCGTGCACAAGTGGGGGCACGTGCCCGAGCTGCTGTTCACGTTCGGGCTGGCCTACATCATCGTCGAGCTGGTGCAGATCATCTGGGGCAGGGCGGCCGTGCCGTACCAGGTCCCGCCGGAACTGCAGGGTTCGCTGTTCACGGTCTTCACGACGACGTTCCCGGTCTACCGCGCGTTCATGATGCTGGTCGCGGTGCTCATGCTGGCGGCGATCTGGCTGGTCCTGACGCGTACGCGGATCGGCCTCGTGATCCAGGCCTCGCTGACCCATCCCGATACCGTCGAGGCGCTCGGCCACAACGTGCCGCGCGTGTTCATGCTGACCTTCGGCGGCGGCTGCGCGCTGGCCGGGCTGGCCGGCGTGATCGGCGGTAATGCCTACGTGACCGAGCCGTCGATGGCCGCGCTGGTCGGGGCGATCATCTTCGTCGTCGTCGTCGTCGGCGGCATGGGTTCGCTCGCCGGCGCCTTCGTGGCCTCGGTGCTGATCGGGCTGATCCAGACCTTCGCGATCGGCATCGACTGGTCGCCCGCGGCTTTCCTGCGAGACCTCGGCATGGCGGTCGGTCCCGAGACGCCGATGTACTCGGTGCTGTCGCTGAAACTGTCGCAGGTCGCGCCGGTGCTGCCCTATCTGCTGATGGTGCTGATCCTGATATTCCGGCCGCGTGGCCTGATGGGCATGCGGGAGACCTGAACGATGGCCACGACCACCCTCGGCACGATCCGCTTCGCCCCGTACAACATCGGGCGCTGGCTGATATGGGGCCTGACCGCGCTCGTCTTCGTGCTGGCCCCTCTCGTGTTCTCCGGCGGATTCGCGATCACGCTGCTGTCGCAGATGGGGATCATGATCATCTTCGCCCTGTCCTACAACATGATCTTCGGGCAGGGCGGCATGCTGTCCTTCGGGCACGCCGTCTACTCCGGCCTCGGCGCGTTCTTCGCGATCCACGCGCTGAACTGGGTCGGCGACGACCGGCTCTGGGTGCCGGTCTCGCTGATCCCGCTGGTCGGCGGCCTGTTCGGCGCGATCTTCGGCGTGATCTTCGGCTACGTCACGACGAAGAAGGCCGGCACGACCTTCGCGATGATCACGCTCGGCATCGGCGAGATGGTCTTCGCCGCCTCGCTGATGTTTCCGGGCTTCTTCGGCGGCGAAGGCGGCATTTCGAGCAATCGCGTCGTCGGCGAACCTTTCCTCGGCATCAGCTACGGGCCGACGATTCAGGTCTACTACCTGATCGCCGTCTGGTGCTTCGTCTGCATGATCGCGATGTTCGCGTTCTCGCAGACGCCGCTCGGACGGATCTCGAACGCGGTCCGCGACAACCCCGAGCGCGCCGAGTTCATCGGCTACAACACGCAGCGCGTTCGCTTCCTGGTCGTCGTCGTCTCGGCCTTCTTCGCCGGCATCTCCGGCGGCCTGGCAGCGATCAACTTCGAGATCGTCACGGCCGAGAACGTCTCGGCGCTGCGCTCGGGCGGCGTGCTGCTGGCGACCTTCATCGGCGGCTCGATGGTGTTCTTCGGGCCCGTCATCGGTTCGATCATCTTCATTTTCTTCGCCGTCGCGCTGTCCGAGTACACGAACGCCTGGCAGTTCTACCTGGGCGTGTTCTTCATCATGATGGTCATGTACGCGCCGGGCGGCGTCGCTTCGCTGGTCCTGATGAACCTGCGCGTGATCCAGCACAAGCTGTTCGGCCGACTGCTGCGACCCTATGCCGGCGTGCTGCTGGCGGGCGCGGCGCTGCTGCTCGGCGTGATCATGCTGGTCGAGATGAGCTACCACATGACGCTGAACTTCGCGGCCGGCGCGCGGATGTCGCTGTTCGGCATCGAGTTCGAAGCGAACCACTGGGTGCCGTGGGCGCTGGCGCTGCTCGTCACGCTGGCCGGCGGCGCCGCCTTCGACTGGCAGCGCAGGCGCTTCGTGCGCGAATGGGGCGACGTGCAGGCGACGATCGAGACGCGCCTGCAGCAGGCGCGCGGCTGAACGAGGCGACCGACGATGACTGCTCCCGCACTGAAACTGACCGACGTTCGCAAGAGCTTCGGCAAGACCGAGATCATCCGTGGCGCGAACCTGGAAATACGCAAGGGCGAACGCCATGCGGTGATCGGCCCGAACGGCGCCGGCAAGTCGACGCTGTTCAACCTCGTGTCCGGACGATTCCCGGTCACCTCCGGCACGATCGAGCTGAACGGGCAGGACATCACGAACCGGCCTTCGTTCGAGATCAACCGGCTCGGGCTGTCGCGCAGCTTCCAGATCACGAACATCTTCCACCGGATGTCGGTGTTCGAGAACATCCGCTGCGCGACGCTGTACCCGCTCGGCTATCGCTATTCGTTCTGGCACCGGCTGTCGGCGCTGCGCGATGCCGCCGATCGCGCCAACGACATCATCGATCGGATCGGCCTGCGCGCGCGCCGCGATACGCTGGCCGGGACGCTGACCTACGCCGAGCAGCGCGCGCTCGAGATCGGCATCACGATCGCCGGCGGCGCCGACGTCATCCTGCTCGACGAACCGACGGCCGGCATGAGCCGCTCGGAGAGCGACCGCGCGGTCGAGCTGATCTCGCGCGTCACCGAAGGCAAGAGCCTCGTCATGGTCGAGCACGACATGGGGGTCGTGTTCGGGCTCGCCGACCGGATCTCGGTCGTCGTCTACGGCGAGGTCATCGCGACCGACACGCCGGCCAACATCCGAAACAATCGCGCGGTCCAGGAAGCCTACCTGGGCACCAGCGTTTCCGAAGCTGCCTGAGCGGCCGACCGCCATGCCAGAAAACCTGCTCGAAGTCGCCGACCTGCATGCCTTCTACGGCAAGAGCCACGTACTGCACGGCGTCGACCTGAAGGTGCGCGAAGGCGAGATCGTCAGCCTGCTCGGGCGCAACGGCGTCGGCCGCTCGACGATGGTGCGCACGGTGATGGGGCTCGTCTCCGGCCAGGGTTCGGTGCGCTTTCGCGGCGAGGAGATCCTCGGGCTGAAGCCCTACCAGGTCGCGCACAAGGGGCTCGGCTACGTGCCCGAGGCGCGCGACGTCTTCCCGTCGCTGACCGTCGAACAGAACCTGATGCTCGGCCTGAAAGGCAAGTCGCCGGGCCGATGGAGCTACGAGGACATGTACCGGCTGTTCCCGCGGCTCGAGGAGCGGCGCAACACGCAGGCCGGCGTGATGTCGGGCGGCGAGCAGCCGATGCTGACGCTGTGCCGCACGCTGATGGGCGACCCGGACCTGATCATGATCGACGAGCCGACCGAGGGGCTGGCGCCGAAGATCGTCGAACAGGTCGGGCGCTACCTCGAGGAACTGAAGAGTCGC
>JAAZBL010000077.1 GCA_012513825.1 Limnobacter sp.
TCGAAGCCGAAGCCCTCGGCGAAGGCTTCGTAGTCGCTCATCTCGAGCTTGAACGCGTGGCCGGTGCGCGCCGCGCGCCGCGCGTACAGGTTCAGCAGCTCGGCGGCGGCATCGCGCGCCTGCTTCGCGGCCTTGCGCCGCGCCTTCTCCCACTGGTCCGAGCCGAGCTGGTGCAGCGGCGCCTCGTCGGGACTCGCGCCGCTGTAGCGGCCGATCACGTGAAGCTGCGAAACCGGCACGTAGAGCGTGGCCTGGTTCGCGTAGATCAGGTGCAGGAACTCGGTCGGCCCGTCGCCGAGATCCATCGTGACGAGCCCTTCGTAGCGGCCGATCCCGTGCTGCGCATGGACGACCGGGTCGCCGATCTTCAGCTCCGACAGGTCGCGGATGATCGAGTCGACGTCGGTCTGCGTTTCGCGCAGTCCGCGTCGCGTGCGCCGCACCAGCCCGCTGAACAGCTCGCTCTCGGTGACGATCGCGAGGCTCGCGTCGGTCAGGTCGAAGCCGTCGTGCAGCGGGCCGATCGACACCGCGACTTCCTCGTCGCTGGCCAGGAAGCTGCTCCAGTCGTCGAGCGAGGGCAGCGACACGCCGTGGTCGAGCAGCAATTGCAGCAGCGTCTCGCGCCGCCCCGGCGATTCGGCGAGGATCAGCTTGCGCCCGGGGTGCTCGACGACGAAACGCTCGATCCGCTCGACCGGATTCTCGGCTCGGCGGTTGACGGCGAGTTCGGGCAGCGCGTGCGCGAAGCTGCGCCTGCCGGCCTCGCCGACGCCTGTCGGCTCGTCCTGGTCGCCGGAGACCGCTTCGCGCTCCCCGCCTGCCGCCTCGCCGGTTCGCCGGATCGCCCAGCGTCCGAATCGTTTCGCGTCGGCGAAGAACTGTCCGGCGTCGATGAACACCTCGGCCGGCGACAGCAGCGGACGCTCCGGGTCGTGCGCGAGGAAACGGTGGCGCTGGGCAGTATCTTCGGCGAAGCGCCGCGCCGCAGCCTCGATGTCGCCGTGCGAAACGACCAGCGTCGACGCCGGCAGGTAGTCGAACAGCGTGGCCGTCGCATCGAAGAACAGCGGCAGCCAGTACTCGATGCCGGCCGGCGCGATGCCGTTGCCGACGTCGCGATACAGCGGGCTCTTCGATGGGTCGCCTTCGAAACGCTCGCGCCAGCGGCCCCGAAACGCGGTGCGCGCCGCTTCGTCCAACGGGAACTCGCGCCCCGGCAGCAGCCGCACCTTGTCGATCGGGTACAGGCTGCGCTGCGTGTCCGGATCGAAAGTGCGGATCGATTCGATCTCGTCGCCAAACAGGTCGAGCCGGTACGGGAGCGCCGAGCCCATCGGGAACAGGTCGATCAGCCCGCCGCGCACGCAGTATTCGCCCGGGTGCACGACCTGCGACACGTGTTCGTAGCCGGCCAGCGTCAACTGCGCACGCAGCGCCGGCTCGTCGAGCGACTGCCCCTTGTGGAAGTGGAAGGTGTGCGAGGCCAGGAACGAAGGCGGCGCCAGCCGGTACAGCGCGGTCGTTGCCGGCACCAGCAGCACGTCGACCTCGTTGCGGTACAGCGCGTGCAGCGTGGACAGGCGCTCGGAGATCAGGTCCTCGTGCGGAGAGAACGCGTCGTAGGGCAGCGTCTCCCAGTCGGGCAGCAGCCGCGCGCGCAGCGCAGGGGCGAACCAGGCGATTTCGGTGGCCAGGCGGCGCGCGTCGAGGGCGCCGGCGCAGGCGATCGCCAGCGTTCGGCCGTTCGCCGCTTCGCGGCAGGCGAGGCCGGCGAGCAGCAGCGCGTCCGACGAACCGTGGCAGGCCGGCAGCGTGCGGACGGTGCCGGGGCCCGGCACCGGAATCCCGGCGATCGCGGGCAGCAACGCAGACAGCGCGTCGCAGGCGCGACGCAGCGCCGCCGGGTCGCCGCTCGGCGCGGCGGACGACGCAGCAGCGGCCGGCGCGTCGGCGCCCGGCGCAGCGGCGCCCGGCGCATCGGCGCCCGGCACATCGGCGCCCGGCACATCGGCGGAAAGGCCGGCCGGCGCGCCGTCGGCAAGGACCGCGGCTTTCCCGGCCAGCCCCGTTTCGCGAAGCGCAGCCGCTTCGTCGGACACGGCCGGCGTCCGGCCGCTCGACGGGGCGAGCGACTTGTCGTCGGGCGAACGCTTGCCGGACCGGCTGCCGGCGCTTCGATCGTTGGGGTTGCCGCGCTTCGAGCGCAGGGCGGTAGGAGGCAAGGCGAAATCCGTTCGAGCCGACGCCGGCAATGCCGGCGGCGGCCAAAGCTAGAATTCTAACTTTTCCAGCCCGATCACCGCCGATTCGATGAGTTCGCCCCGCCGTGTCCCTCGCTACTTCGCCGTGATGCCGGCCGGCGGCAGCGGTACGCGGCTCGGCGCGTCGATCCCGAAGCAGTATCTCGAACTCGACGGCATGCCGATGATCCGGCGCGCTGCGCTGGCGATGCTCGCGGCGCCGTGGGTCGACCGGCTGCTCGTCGTCGTCGCGGCCGGCGACGAGCAGGCAGCGCCGGCGCTCGCCGGTTTGCCGCGCACGAGCGTCGTCGCCGAAGGCGGCGAGACGCGCCGCGCCAGCGTGCTCGGCGGGCTGCGGGCGCTGCGCCGCGAGGCCGGCGTGGCCGACGACGATTGGGTGCTCGTGCACGACGCAGCCCGGCCGGGCCTCGATCCGGCTGCGCTCGAGCGCCTGCGTGCAGACCTGGTCGACGACCCGGTCGGCGGCCTGCTGGCGATGCCGGTCAGCGATACGGTCAAGCGCGCGACGACGGCGACGGCATCGAGCGCGAGCGTCGCCGAAACCGTCCCGCGCGCCGGACTCTGGCTGGCGCAGACGCCGCAGATGTTCCGCTTCGGCCTGCTGCTCGACGCACTGGCGCGCTTCGACGACGTGACCGACGAGGCGAGCGCGATCGAGCGCGCCGGCCTGTCGCCGAAACTCGTGCCGGGAACGCTGTCGAACTTCAAGGTGACGAGTGCCGAAGACCTCGTGACGATGCGGCGATTGTTCGAATCCACGGCAACGGGGCAGGCCGCGCAATGAACCCGCAGGATTTCAGGATAGGGCAGGGCTACGACGTGCACGCACTGGTGCCGGGACGCCCGCTGGTCGTGGGCGGCGTGACGATCCCGCACAGCCACGGCCTGCTCGGGCACTCCGATGCCGACGTGTTGCTGCACGCGGTCACCGATGCCGTGCTCGGCGCTGCGGCGCTGGGCGACATCGGCCGTCACTTCCCCGACACCGACCCGCGCTTCGCCGGCGCCGACAGCGTGGCGCTGCTGCGCGAAGCCGTCGCGCGCGCGCGCAACGCCGGCTTCGCCATCGTGAACGTCGACGCGACGATCATCGCGCAGGCGCCGCGCATGGCGCCGCATGTTGCGGCGATGATCGAGCGGATCGCGGCGGCCACCGGCCTGGACGCCGGCCGCGTGAACGTGAAGGCGAAGACCAACGAGCGGCTCGGTTTCACCGGCCGCGGCGAAGGCATCGCCGCCGAGGCGATCGCGCTGCTGGTGCGCCAGGACGCTGGAGAAGCGCGCTGACCGCTGGAAAGCGAGCGCGACGCGCGGCAGGCAATCGGAACCGAAACAGCAATCACCGACCGGATCGACCCACGAGAGGAGACGAGGAATGAGCAACAGGCTCAAATACCTGCTGGACGAAGAACGGATCCCCCGACACTGGTACAACATCCAGGCCGACCTGCCGAAGGCGCTGCCTCCGGTGCTGCATCCGGGCACGATGCAGCCGGTCGGCCCCGACGACCTGGCGCCGTTGTTCCCGATGGCGCTGATCGAGCAGGAAGTCAGCACCGAGCGCGAGATCGAGATTCCGGAGCCGGTGCGCGACATCTACCGGCTCTGGCGGCCTGCGCCGCTGTTTCGCGCGCGCCGGCTCGAGAAGGCGCTGGGCACGCCGGCGAAGATCTTCTACAAGTACGAAGGCGTGAGCCCGGCCGGCAGCCACAAGCCGAACACCGCCGTCGCGCAGGCGTTCTACAACCGCGAAGCCGGCATCAAGCGGCTGTCGACCGAGACCGGCGCGGGCCAGTGGGGATCGTCGCTGGCCTTTGCCGGCGCGCTGTTCGACATCGACGTCACCGTGTTCCAGGTGCGCGTCTCCTACGACCAGAAGCCGTATCGCAGGGCGCTGATGGAGTCTTACGGCGCGCGTTGCATCGCGTCGCCGTCGAACGAGACGGCCAGCGGCCGCGCGGTGCTCGAGCGCCGCGCCGACCATCCGGGCAGCCTCGGCATCGCGATCTCCGAAGCCGTCGAGATCGCCGCGCAGCGCGAGGACACGAAGTACGCGCTGGGCTCGGTACTGAACCACGTGCTGCTGCACCAGACCGTCGTCGGGCTCGAGGCGATCGAGCAGATGCGGATGGCCGACGCCTGGCCCGACGTGATCGTCGGCTGCACGGGCGGCGGCTCGAACTTCGCCGGCATCGCGTTTCCGTTCATCGGCGAGTCGCTGCGCGGCGGCGCGAAGCCGCGCGTGGTCGCGGTCGAGCCCGCGGCCTGCCCGTCGCTGACACGCGGCAGGTACGCCTACGACTTCGGCGATACCGCGCACCTGACGCCGCTCACGAAGATGCACACGCTCGGCTCGACGTTCACGCCGCCGGGTTTCCACGCGGGCGGGCTGCGCTATCACGGGATGGCGCCGCTCGTCTCGCACGTGAAGGAACTCGGGCTGATCGAGGCCGTCGCCTACCACCAGACCGAATGCTTCGCCGCCGGCGTGCAGTTCGCGCGCACCGAGGGCATCCTGCCGGCGCCGGAGGCGAACCACGCGGTCAAGGGCGCGATCGAGGAAGCGCTGCGCTGCAAGCGCGAAGGCCGCGCCGAGACGATCCTGTTCAACCTGTGCGGCCACGGCCACTTCGACATGCAAGCCTACAGCGACTATGCGGCCGGCAAGCTGAGCGACCAGCAGTACGACGAAAGCGAGCTGGCGATGGCGCTGTCGGGCCTGCCCAGCGTGCCGGAACCGGCCTGAATGCGCTTCGCGACCACGGCAGCCGGCGAACAGGCCTGAATGCGCTTCGCGACCACGGCAGCTGGCGAACAGGCCTGGAACGCGGCGGCGCTCGCCGCCGATCCGGCCGAGCCGGCCTTCCGGGTCTGGACCTGGCCGCGCCCGGCCATCGTGCTCGGGCGCGCGCAACGCAAGCTGCTCGACGAAGTGCGCGAGCGGGCCGGGACCGGCATCGAAGTGCTGGCCCGCGATTCGGGCGGCGGTGCAGTGCTGGCCGGGCCGTGGATGGTCGGCGCCTCGGTCGTGCTGCCGGTCGGGCACCGGCTGCTCGGTGCGAACCTGATCGACGCGTACCGCTGGCTCGGCGAAGCGTATTACGCCGTGGTGCAGGAGATCGGGATCGCGGCGCGTCTAGTGCGGCCCGACGAATTGCAGCGTGGCGAGTTGCGAATCCGCGAATCTCAGCGCGGCCAACGGTCGGCCGACGGCTCGCGCGATGATCTGGCGCCGCGCGAGCCGGTCGCCTGGGCCTGCTACGGCTCGCTGTCGCCGTGGGAACTCGTCGACGCCGACGGACGCAAGCTGGTCGGGCTCGCGCAACAGCGGCGTCGCAATGCGGTTCTGCTCGTCTCGGGCCTGCTCGCCGGCGCGCCCGAATGGCCGATGCTTTGTCGCGCACTCGGGCGCGAGGCCGATCTCGGCCAACTGTCCGCCTGGACGACTTCGCTCGAGGCGCTGCGCGGCGAACGGTTCGACGACCGATTCGCAATGGAAGTGGCCGAGGGGCTCGACGCGGCGATCGCGAGCGCGATCTGCTGAGACTGTGATACGGGGCCGCGGCCCCGGTCATGCCTGGCTTTCGCAGCGTGTTCGGCCGCCTCCGCGGGGGCCGGGACTCCGATCCGATACACTGGAACGATCCGCTTCCCGACCCGATCCAGTGAAAATTCGTTTCGTTCCTGTCCGTTCCGCAGTCGCCGCAGCCGCCGCGCTGTCGGCCGCCACGCTGATGTCCGGATGCGCGGCCGGCGTCGGCATCGGCGTGCCTGTCGCCCCGGGCGTCTCGCTCGGCGTCGGCGTGGGCTCCGGCGGCAACGTCAACGTCGGAGTCGGGACCCGGGCCGGCCCCGTGGGCGTCGGCGTCGGCGTCAACCAGCGCGGCCAGGTATCGGCCGGTGCCGGCGTCGGGGCCAGCGTGCCGGTCGGCAGCAGTGGCGCCCGTGTCGGCGCCGGCGTCGGCACGAGCACGGTGGTGCACGATCCGGCAGCTTCGTCGCGACCGAAGCCCGACGAGGAATCCGGGTACTTCTACTGAGCCTGGCTCAGGCCAGGTCGCCCGCGAGCGACTCGCGCAGCGCCTCGTCGACGGCGTCGATCGTGGCCGAATAGTTTTCGTGCTCGACGCCGATCGCCAGCGCGGCGCCAGCCTTGAGCGCCGTGGCCATCGCGTCGTCGAGCTCGAAGCGCAGGAAGTGAACGGCCGAGGTCTTCTCCTCGTTCTCGCGTTCGAGATCCTCGTCGGCGATCGCGTGGACCTTGTCGAAGCCTTCGACGCGCACCCAGGTCAGGTCCTCGATCCCGATCAGCCGCGCGAGCTCGCGTTTGCGAACCTGCTCGTCGCCGTACTCGATCAGCATCGTCGCCTTCAGGTTGCGTCCGTCGGGAATCAGCGGGTTGTAGGCGTCGAGCTCATGCTGGATCCCGTCTTCCTCGAAGATCTTCTCGATGCGCAGCATCTCCTGGACCTGGTAGCGCACCGTCTCCTCGTCCTCGAACAGCAGCGTCAGGTGCGGGCCCAGCTGCACGCTGCGTTTGCGCTTGTGGGCGATCAGACGCTTGCGGATCTCGGGCCGCGCCTTGGCGTAGGCCTCGAGGCTCATCAGCGATTCGCGGGTCAGGCGTGCCATCGTGTCTCCTCGGTCAGGCGAGCCCGTAGGCCATCCGGAGCAATGTGATCGGGTGCGCGAGCCGCCCGGCGGCCTTGCGGCCCGATTCGTCGATCCCCTGCATGATGTGATGACCGGCCAGCGCGCAATCGGACGCGAGCCAGTCGGGTTCGCTGTCGCCCGGATGTTCGCCCATCTGACGGAACACCGGGCGCCCGATCTTCATCGCGATCTCGTGGAACTCCTTCTTCACGCCCCAGGTGCCGGCGTGTCCGGAGCAGCGCTCGATCGTCTTGACCTCGGTGCCCGGCACCATCTGCAGCATCTCGCGCGTCTTCTGGCCGATGTTCTGCACGCGCAGGTGGCAGGGCACGTGATACGAAACGCTTCCGAGCCCGGTCTTGAAATCGGTCTTGAGCAGCCCGTCCTTGCTGCGCTGGACCAGGTACTCGAACGGATCGAACATCGCATCGGCAACGGCGCGGACGTCGGCGTCGTCGGGGAACAGCAGCGGCAGCTCCTGCTTGTACATGAGCCCGCACGACGGAATCGGCGCGAGGATCGCGTAGCCTTCGCGCGCGAGCCGCGCCAGCGCAGGGATGTTGCGGTTCTTCAGCTTCTCGACCGACTCGAGGTCGCCGAGCTCGAACTTCGGCATGCCGCAACAGGCCTCCTTTTCGGCCAGCACGTGCGGGATCTCGTTGTGGTCGAGCACCTTGACGAGGTCGTGGCCGATACCCGGTTCGTTGTAGTTCACGTAGCAGGTCGCATAGATCGCGACCTTGCCCGGCGTGCGTTCGCCGTCGCGCACCGGATAGGCCTTCGACAGCGCCGCGTGATTGCGGAACTTGTCGCTGCTGAACGTCGGCAGCCAGGCCTTGCGGTGCACGCCGAGCTGCTTCTCGAGCAGCTTGCGCATCGTCGGGCTGCGGTTGGCGCGATTGACGACGTGCACGACGATCGGAATGCCGGCCAGCGTGCCGTTGCGGTCGGTGGCCGACAGCGTCTTGTCGCGAAAGCGCGTCGGCGTGCCGCGCGCGAACTGGATCGCCTTGCCGCGCAGCATCAGGTGCGGAAAGTCGACGTTCCACGGGTGCGGCGGTACGTACGGGCACTTCGTCATGTAGCAGACGTCGCACAGGTAGCACTGGTCGACGACCTTCCAGTAGTCGTTGCGGTCGACGCCATCGACCTCCATCGTCGACGACTCGTCGACGAGATCGAACAGCGTCGGAAACGCGTTGCACAGGCTCACGCAGCGCCGGCAGCCGTGGCAGATGTCGAACACGCGCTGCATTTCGTCCAGCGCCGCGTTCTCGTCTCGAAACCCGGGATCCTTCCAGTCGATCGGATGGCGGGTCGGGGCTTCGAGCGAACCTTCGCGTACGGACATCGTCGTTTCCTCGCGTACGGACATCGTCGTTCCTGGCCGCGGTCGAAAAAAGGGGAGCGCTGCGCTCCCCTCGTGTACCTCCGAAGCGCGTGCGGGCCGCGCCAGCGGCGTGCTCAGGCCAGCGTCTCGAGCGCCCGGGCGAACTTGTTGGCGTGCGAGCGTTCGGCCTTGGCCAGCGTCTCGAACCAGTCGGCGATCTCTTCGAAGCCTTCTTCGCGCGCCACCCTGGCCATGCCCGGATACATGTCCGTGTATTCGTGCGTCTCGCCGGCGACGGCCGACTTCAGGTTCTTGTCGGAGCTGCCGATCGGCAGATCGGTCGCGGGATCGCCGACTTCGGCCAGGTAGTCGAGATGGCCGTGTGCATGGCCGGTTTCGCCTTCGGCGGTGGAGCGGAACAGCGCCGCGATCTCAGGCTGGCCCTCGACGTCGGCCTTGTTGGCGAAGTACAGGTAACGGCGGTTGGCCTGGCTCTCGCCAGCGAATGCCGCCTTCAGGTTCTCGTGGGTCTTGGTTCCCTTCAGGGTCGCCATTGCAGTCTCCCGGTTCTTTGCTTGCGTGAGCAAACCCGCCGGCCTGCGAGCTGCAGTGCCGGTCGTGATGCCAGAGTAGCAAAGCGGAAACGTCGGGGCCAATTGCCGATAGGTATGCTTGCGATAGTGCGGGGCTATCGATTGTCCGGGATCGAGACGCGTTCTCATCCGCCCGCGCCACTGGCCAGCGACGGCAGCTCGAGCCGCGCCTGCAGGCCGGCTTGCGCGGGCAGGGCCAGTGTCAGTTGCCCGCCGTAGCGGCGGGCGATCCGGTCGGTGATGGCCAGGCCGAGCCCGGCGCCGCCGGCGTCGCCGCGCTCGGTATCGAGGCGTTCGAACGGTCGCATCAGCCGCTCGAGCTGTTCGCCGGGCACGCCCGGCCCCTGGTCGGTGACGGTGATCGCGATGCCTTTCGGTGTCGCAGCCGCCCGGACCTCGACGCGGGTGACACCGTCGGCGCTGCGGCCGTAGTGCATCGCGTTGTCGATCAGGTTGCCCAGCGCGCGTGTCAGGTCGGTCGGGCTGCCGCGCCAGTGCCTGGCGTCGCCGGCATCGATCTCGAGCTGCAAGGCCCCCGACTGCACGGCCGGGCGATAGGCGGCCGCGACGGCGCCGAGCACGGCGGGCACGTCGACCGTCTCGATGCGCGTCGGCTGTCCGATGCGCGCGTATTCGACGAACTGGCCGACGATCCGGTCGATCCGTTCGATGTCGCTGGTCATCGCGTCGTGCTGCTCCGGATCGAGGCGTGCCAGCTCGATCTCCATCCGCAGGCGCGCCAGCGGGCTGCGGATGTCGTGCGAGATGCCGGCCAGCGCCAGCGTGCGGTCGCGCTCGAGCGTGGCGAGTTCGGCCGTCATCCGGTTGAAGCGGCGGTTCAGCGCCGCAATTTCGGTCGGCCCGTCTTCGGCCAGCGCCGGCGGGCGTTCGCCGCGCGAGATCGCGCCGAGCGCACGCGCGAGCGCCGCCAGCGGGCGGTTGACCACACGCGACAGCAGCAGTGCCCCGAGCAGCGAAAGCGACAGCGCGAGTGCGCCGAGCAGCTGAAGGCTCGGGCCGAACTGCCGTTCGATGCGCGCGCGCGGCAGCACCAGCCAGTACGCGTCGCCTTCGATGCCGAAGCTGATCCAGACACCGTCGACGCCGTTGACGCGGCCGGCCACCTGCGTCGGTTCGCCGAGCAACTGGCGCAGCAGCGGCTCGATCGCGCGCAGCCGCGCGCCGGTCGCCGCCGTGTTGATCCGGTCGCCCGATTCGAGCGGCAGGATCCGCACGCCTTCGTCGCGGGCGAGCTCGTCGAGCAGCGCGAAGCGTCGCTCGGCGTCGGCGCTGACCAGCGCCGAACGGGTCAGGTTCAGCACCGTCGCAATCTCCCAGGCCAAACGTTGTTCGGGCGCAGGGTCCAGCATCCGGGCGATCATCAGCGTCGCCGCCAGGCTCGCCACGATCAGCGTGGCGAGCATCAGGAAGGTGCGCCAGAACAGGCTGATGCGGGGCATCCGGGCGGCTTCGGGCACGGCGGGCGAGATCGTCTCGGTGCTGGGTTGCGCAGGCCGTCGACGGACGGGCTGCCGATTCGGTCGGGGCTCGTCAGTCGCCGTCGGGCACGAACACGTAGCCGACGCCCCAGACCGTCTGGATGTAGCGCGGTTGCTGCGGATCGGTCTCGATCAGCTTGCGCAGCCGCGACACCTGGACGTCGAGGCTGCGGTCGTAGGCGCCGTACTCGCGTCCGCGCGCAAGCGCCATCAGCTTCTCGCGCGACAGCGGCGAGCGGGGATGCCGGACCAGCGTCTTGAGCACCGAGAACTCGCCGGAGGTCAGCGGCACCGGTTCGCCGTCGCGTGTCAGCGCGCGCGTCGCCAGGTTCAGCACGAAGGGGCCGAAGGCGACCTCGGCCGGTTCGGTCGACGGGGCGCCGGGCAGCTCGGGCGGCGGCTGACGGCGCAGCACCGCGTGGATGCGGGCCAGCAGTTCGCGCGGATTGAAGGGCTTGGGCAGGTAGTCGTCGGCACCGACCTCCAGCCCGATGATCCGGTCGACGTCGTCGCCGCGGGCGGTCAGCATGATGATCGGCGTACGCTCCCCTGCGCCGCGCAGCCGGCGAGCGATCGACAGGCCGTCTTCGCCGGGCAGCATCAGGTCGAGCACGATCAGGTCGAAGGGTTCGCGCAGCAGCAGCCGGTTCATCGCGGTCGCGTCCTGCGCGAGGCTGACTTCGAAGCCGTTCTCGCTCAGGTAGCGTCGCAACAGGTCGCGCATCCGGTGGTCGTCGTCGACGACCAGCAATTTGCGCGGGGCTGGAGCATTCGTGTTCATCCGGCGATGATAGCGTTCGCGGGCGCCGTCCCGGCTTCGATCGGCGAACCCCGGCTGTCGCGTTTTACCCCCCGTTACAATCGTTACGGCCACGGTCGTGACCGCCTCGAAGCGGCGTGACTAGAATCGGCGCATGGAGTTTCTCGCCTCGCTTTCGCGGCGTCGCTTCGTCCTTCGGGCGTTCGGCGCGGCGCTCGGTGCCGCCGCTGCGACCGTCTCGACAGCATCGCTTTCCCAGTCCGGTCGCGCCGAGCGGGGCCGCCTCGACGCCGAAGAACGCGAAAGACTGCGTCGCGAGCTTCGCGAACGGGGCGGCAAGAACCGCGACGGCAAGGACGCCCGCAAGCGCGACAAGGGCGACGGCTCGGTGCGCCTTTCCGAAGAGGAACGCAAGGAGCTGCGCCGGCAGCTTCGCGAGGCCGGCCGCCGCAAGTAGGGCGCCTTGCCGGAAAGGGGCCTGCGCGGCCCAGTAGAATCGCTCCGATGGATTCCGCGCAGACCCCGACTCGAACGGCCGACCCGTCCGGATGCCCGCCAGGCGTCCGGGCTTCGGCCGGACGCCTGCTTGCGCTGTCGACGGCCGGTGCGTGGAGTTCCGTCGCCCGGCTCGACTTCGCCGACGCCCGCCTCGAATCCGAATCCCTTGCCGAACCGGCGACGGGCGGCCAGTCGGCGCGCCTGCTTTCGATGATCGGCGAACTGGTCGAACCGGCGCAGCTCGGCGGCGGCGACGGGATCGACGCGATCGCCTTCGATGCCGGACCCGGCGCCTTCACCGGGCTGCGCGTCGGCTGTGCCGTCGCACAGGGCCTGGGCTTCGCGCGTGGGCTGCCGCTGATCCCGGTCGGCAGCCTGGAGGCGGCTGCCTGGGCGAGCGTCCGCCGCACGGGCGCCGGGCAGGCGGTCGTGCTGGTGGCCTCGGACGCCCGGATGGGCGAGATCTACGTCGCGCTGTGTGCGGTGCAAGCGCCGCAGCCCGGGGCGCTTGCGCCATCGGTGCGCCTGCTGGTCGCCCCGCGCGTCGAGCGTCCCGACGCAGCGCCCGCCGCGCTGTCGCGCGACGAGATCGAGCGCACGATGCCGGAACTGCGCGGCTGGCGCTGGCTGCTCGCCGGCGACGCCTGGCACGGACTGCGGCTCGATCCGGCGTGGTTCGCATTGGCCAGCGATGCGCCCGGATCGCTGGGCCTCGACGCCGCGGCGGCCGCCGATGCGCGCGACGTCGCCGAACTCGGGCTCGCCGCCTGGCAGCGGGGCGAAGCGGTCGATGCCGCGCTCGCGGCGCCGCGTTACGTCCGCGACAAGGTCGCGCTCGATGCCGGCGAGCAGCGGCGGCTGCGCGAAAGCCGATCGGCCGCGCAGGCCGGGACCGCGGAGTCGAGGCAGGCCGGGAACCGGGAGTCGACGCAGGCCGACGGCCAGGCGCTCGGCCAGGCATCCGGCGGCGGTCTGTCGCCGGTTCGATGAGGGCGCCGATGAGTGCACGGACGCGCCCGTCGCAGATCGCGCCGCTGCCGAGGCCGCACGGTCCGGGCGGCCTGCGGCCGCGGCCGATGCAGCGCACCGACCTGCCGCAGGTCGCAGCGATCGAGGCGCAGATCTATCCGTTTCCGTGGTCGATCGGCAACTTCGACGATTCGCTGACCGCCGGCTACGATTGCTGGGTCTTCGAAAACGACGACGGCGACCTCGCGGCCTACGCGATCGTCATGTGGATTCCCGACGAGGTCCATCTGCTGAACCTGAGCGTGCCTGCCCGCCTGCAGGGCCGCGGCATCGGCCGCACGGTGCTCGAATGGCTGTGCGGCAATGCGGTGGCGCGCGGTGCGCGCGGGATGCTGCTCGAGGTCCGGCCGTCGAACCTGCCGGCCCTGCATCTGTACGAAAGCAGCGGCTTCGCGCGAATCGGCGTGCGTCGACGCTACTATCCGGCCGCCGAAGGCAGCCGCGAGGATGCCTGGGTGCTGTTCCGCACCTTCGGCGGCAGCGATCCGGAGCGCGACGATGAATGAGGCTCAGCGCCGCGCCTGGCTCGCGCTCGGCCTCGGGCCGCGCTGGGAGCGGCGCGAACGCCCGCCCGAGGATGTCGGCGACTCGGCGCAGGCGGACGTCGACCCGGCTGCGCTCGCCGTCGATCCCACGCCAGCTGCGGTCGACCGCATCCCGGAGGAGCTTCCGCACGCCGCGCCCGACCAGCGCCGCGCCGCGATCGCCGCCTGCGACTGGTCCGAGCTGCGCGAGACGGTCGCCGCCTGCCAGGCCTGCGGCCTCTGGAAATCGCGCAGCAACACCGTGTTCGGCGTCGGCGACGAACGCGCGGACTGGTTCGTGCTCGGGGAGGCGCCGGGCGCCGAGGAGGACCGGCGGGGCGAGCCCTTCGTGGGCAGGGCAGGCCAGCTGCTCGACGCGATGCTGGCCGCCGTCGGCAAGTCGCGGCGCAGCGGCGTGTTCATCGCGAACGTGCTGAAATGCCGGCCGCCGGGCAACCGCGACCCGAGCCCCGACGAAGCCGCGCGCTGCGAACCGTTCCTGCAA
>JAAZBL010000485.1 GCA_012513825.1 Limnobacter sp.
ACTGATCGCGGCAGGCCGGGTTAGGCTTCGCATGGCCTAGAACAGATGTCGGATTGCGACCGTGCCGGCGCACGCCTAGCGTGCCGGCATGGACAAGCCAAGCCATTCCTTCGATCGCCGGGGCGCGACGCCGCTGTTTTCGATTGCGCTCTTCCTGCTGCTCGCGGCGGCCTGCCTTGTCGGCATGTCGGCCCGTGCCGCAGCCGCCTGCTCGCCGCTTGGAGGCGCGCCTGGTCCGATGCCCGGCCTAGGCGCCGAGACCGGCCAGGGCGCGATCGGCCCCGGTACCAGTCCGATCGGTGGGCGCTCGCCTGGCGACCTCGTGTCGGAGCTGGTCGGTGCTTCGTCGCCGACTGCCTGCCAGGCGTCCGGCTCGACCGGGGCAGGCGCTGCGGAACCTGCAAGCCTGCCTCCGGAATCGCCAGGCGCGTCGGCCGGCAACCCGGTCGACCTGGTCACCGGCAACAAGTACGAGCGACGCGTCGACGTCATCATGCCGGACCCCGAATCGGGTCTGGGCGAAGCGCTCGTCCAGGCACTCGGCAACGATGCGCTGCGTGTGCTTGCATCCCGCTGGCCGGCTTTCGCGCCGCTCGAACTGGTCTTCAGCCGGCACTACAACAGCCGATTCGACGCCGCCGGCCCGATGGGTCCGGGCTGGCGCCATGCGTTCGAGACGGCCCTGGCGCGGCTGAAAGGCCGGCACGGGGTCGAGCTCCAGGTCGTACAGGCCGACGGTCGGCGCATCGTTTTCCGGCGGCCGGAGCCGGGGCTTTCGCGCGCCGGGGAAGCCGGGGCCGCAGGAACTTCCAGCGTCGCATCGCACTTCGTCAGCGACCGGGAGTCGGACGGCGAGATCGAAGAAGACCTGGCGGCGGTCGCCCCATGGCGCTGGCGCTGGCCCGACGGGCGCGTCGTCGTCTTCGACGGCGAAGGACGGCTCGCGCGAATCGACGCGCCCGACCGCGACCATGTCGTCGTGCAGCGCGACCGCGCGGGTCGGATTCGAGCCCTGGTCGACGGCTTCGGACGACGACTGCAGCTCGAATACCTGGGCGATCGCCTGCACGCGGTGGCGCTGCCTGACGGCAATCGGATCGGCTACGACTACGACCGCCATGGCGTGCTGGTCGCGGTCCGTTATCCGGACGGCCGTGTCGTCCGCTACGGTTACGAAGACCCGCGGGCATTCCACCTGTTGACTTCGATCGAACGGCCGGACGGATCGACGAGCCACTACCGTTACGACGACGCGTCGCGCGTCGTCGAGTCCGTGCCGGCGTCCGGTCCGCAGGATGCCGTCTCCTTCGAATATCGGCTGCCGGGCATCTCCGGCGAAGCGGGCCGCACCGTGGTTCGACAGGGGGGCCGCTCGTCGACGTGGCACTGGCAAATCGACGATCGGGGGCGCGGGCGGATCCTGTCGATGAGCGGCGAGCGCTGTGCCAGTTGCCCGGTCCTGGAGGCAGTGCCTGCGCTTGCCGAGCCGGCACCGTCTCCCGCGTCGGAGCTCGCCGGACGCGGACCCGTGTCAGCCACGCCGCGAAGCGATCCCGTGATCGAGCTGAAGCGCGACGCTCTTGGCCTGCCGGCCGAGGCGCGCGTCGCCGGCTTCGCGCGAACGAGCGATGGCCGCAGCACGCCGATCGGAATCCACGTGCGCTGGCAACGCCACCTGGCCGGTCCGCTGACCGGCAAGCTGTCCTGGGTCGAGCGCCTCGGTCCCGATGGTACGGCGGCTCGAACCAGCTTCTTCCACGACTCCAGGCGTTCGCTGGTGACTGTCGTGCAGCCGGGCGGGCTGATCCATCGGTTCGAGCGCGACGCTCTGGGCCGGGCGACGGCGCAGCAGCGCCCCGACCGCGCACGCCTCGAGGCTCGCTTCGATCCCGCCTGGCGCCTCGTTTCGTGGCGCGTGCGAGGCGAGCTCGCCGCGATCGACTGGGGCGAGGATGGAAGGCCGTCTTCGATCGCCTGGCCGTCCGGCGATCGATGGACACTGCAGTTTCGCTCCGATGGAGTCGAAGTTCGTTCGAACCGCGGCTGGATCGCGCGTACCGACGATTCGGCTGTCGCCGAACGCTCCGATGCGGCTGACACCGCGGGAACGGCACGCGGAGCGGCCGTCGCGCTGGCGTTCGGTGGCGCGCAGCCGCTCGTCGTCGACGCGGCGGGCCGCAGCACCCGACATCTGTACGACGACTTCGGCCGGCTCGTCGAAGTCGATTCGAGCGCTTCCGGCTATCGAAGGTTGCGGCACGATGCCTGGGGCCGGGTCGTCGAGGTCGACTCGCCGTTCGGCGTGATCGAGCGGCGGCGCTACGACCTGGCCGGACGATTGGCCGAGCGCGAACAACTCGCTGCTTCCGAGCGTATCGTGACGCGATTCGAATGGGACGGTGCGCTGCTCGTCGGCGTCGAGCATCCGGTGCAGCAAACCCGTGTCGAGCACGACGCCGCGGGGCTCGTATCAGCCGTCGAGCACCGCTTGCTCGGAAAGGTCCAACGCTGGACCTTCGAGCGCGACGACCGGGACAGGGTGATCGCACGAGGCATGCCCGACGGAGACCGCGTCATCTATCGTTACGACGAGACCGGGCGTCCGTCTGCACTCGTCTATCAGGCGCCCGGCCGCGAGCAAGTGCCGATCGTCGACGCCGTCCGCTTCCGCGTCGATCGGGCGGTGGCCTGGCGTCTGGGCAACGGCGTCCGTTTCGAACGAGCGGACGATGCCGGCGGCCGGCCGCTCGCGTGGCGCTGGCGCGGATCGTCGCCGTTGCCCGAGTGGCGGTATCGATGGGGCGAAGACGGATTGCCGGCAGCGATCGTCGGGCGCAGCGACGAGCGGCGATTCGGCTGGGACGCGCTGGGCCGCCTGATCGTCCAGGAGCGGCACGGGCGCAGCGCCCTGCAGCGTGCGAACGCCCCCGAATCCGAATACTTCGCATGGGATCTGGCCGGCGATCTTCGGCTCGTGAAGACCGCGCAAGGCATCACGCGTGGCGACGCCGAGCTTGCGGTGCCGCGCGACGCGCTCGGCCGGCCGGCACGACACGGCGTACTCGACTTGCGGTACGGCGCGCAGCAGCGGATCGTTGCCGTCGATCGCGGATCGGAGCCGATTGCGCGCTACTCGTACAACGCCTCGGGCGTACGCGCTATCAAGACCGTCGGAACGAAAACCTCCGGCTTCCTGTACCGAGGGCGCCGGCTCGCTGCCGAAACCGATGCCGAAGGCCGCATCTCGCGCCACTACCTGTACTGGCTCGGCAACCCGGTAGCGATCGTCGAGCGTCGAGACGACGGGCCGCGCGTGTTCTGGCTCCACGGCGACCACCTCGGTACGCCGCACGCGGCCACCGATGCGTCCGGGCGACAGGTATGGCAAGCC
>JAAZBL010000078.1 GCA_012513825.1 Limnobacter sp.
TACCCGATGAGCGCCTTGCCCAAGTCCTCGGACAAAACCGTCGATCTGCGAACGCCCGCTGCCGCGGCTGCGGCCTTGCGTACGTTCTGGCGGCTCGCCGAAGCCTGGTCGCTGAGTCCGGCCGAGCAGACGACGCTGCTCGGCATCGGCCGCACGACGCTGTACCAGTGGAAGCAGGGCCGATTCACCGCGCTCGATCGGCACGTGCTCGAACGCCTGTCCTACCTGTTCGGCATCTACGCGGCCTTGCAGATCCTGCTGCCGGTGCCGGAGCGCGCCACGCAGTGGCTGCGCAGACCGAACTCGGCGCCGTTGTTCGGCGGCAAGTCGGCGCTCGACCGGATGCTCGGCGGACAGGTCGCCGACCTGTTCGTCGTGCGCCAGTACCTCGACGCGCAGCGCGGAGGCAAGGCTTGAAGTCTCGGCAAGCGACGCCCGAAAGCGTGCCGGTCGAGCCGCTCGCCTGGCGTCCGTGCTACCGGCTGATCGCCTCGCGCTATCCGACCGTGGGCCTGTACGACGACATCGCCGACCCGGCCGACCTCGACGTCGTCTATGCGATCGAGGCGCTGACCAACCCGCGCATCCGCGACGAACTCGGCGAACTGCAACTGGTGTCGCCCGGGGAGCGTGTCAGCGGCCCGGGCACGACGCCGATCATGTCGGCATTCACGCACCTCAACCCGGAAGGGTCGCGCTTTTCCGACGGCAGCTACGGCGTCTACTACGCGGCCGACACGCTGGAAACGGCGATCGCCGAGGTCAGCCACCACCGCGCGATCTTCCTGTCGCGAACCGCCGAACCGCCGATCGACATCGACCTGAGGGCGATCCACGCCGACCTCGAGGCGCCCATGCACGACCTGCGCGCACTCGGCGAGCGTGCCTCGAAACTGCTGGACCCGGATTCCTGGGCAGCCAGCCAGGCCTTCGGCGTGAAGTTGCGCTCGGCGGGAAGCTGGGGCGTCGTCTATCCGAGCGTGCGTCACCACGAAGGGCAATGTGTCGGCGTCTTCAGGCCGCGCGCGCTGCGCAAGGCGCGGCAGGGCAAGCACCTGGCGCTGCACTGGGACGGCGAACGCATCACGCACTGGTACGAGAAGACGCAGCCGCACCGGCTCTGAGGCAGGCCAGAAACCCGGCGTCGCCGTCCTCAACCCTGCGCCAGGAAGCGCTCGACCAGCCGCGTCCAGAACGCCGCTCCGACCGTCAGGTTCGCGTCGTCGAAGTCGTACTTCGCGTTGTGCAGCATCGGACAGTCCTCGCCGTTGCCGAGGCGCAGGAAGCAGCCCGGCTTCCTTTCGAGGTAGTAGGCGAAGTCCTCGCTGCCGGTAACCGGCCCGAACGGCGCGACGACGCGTTCGGGTCCGACCAGTTCCTCGGCGACCCGTCGCGCGAACTCGGTCTCGGCCGGGCTGTTGACGACGACCGGATAACCGCGCCGGTAATCGATCTCGACGGTGCCGCCATAGGCCTGCACGTGTCCGGTCACCAGCTCGGTGATCCGGTGCTGCATGCGTTCGCGCACGGCGGCGTCGAACGAGCGGATGCTCAGCTCGAGCGTCGCCGATTCGGGGATCACGTTCGCGGCGATTCCGGCATGCACGGTGCCGACCGTGACGACCGCCGTCTGCGTCGGGTCGATGTTGCGCGAGACGACGGTCTGCAACGCCATGATCAGGCTGCCGGCGATCATGATCGGGTCGACCGCGAGGTGAGGGCGCGCGGCGTGGCCGCCGCGTCCGTGCACGACGATCTTCGCGGTGTCCGAGGCGGACATGAACGGGCCGCTGCCGAACAGGAAGGTTCCGGCCGCGACGCCGGGGTGGTTGTGCAGCCCGAAGATCGCGTCGCAGGGAAAGCGCTCGAACAGGCCGTCGGCGATCATCCGCTGCGCACCGCTGTTGTCGCCGGCCTCTTCGGCGGGCTGGAACACCAGGTGCACGGTGCCCGAGAACTTGCGCGTTTTCGCCAGTTGCCGGGCGGCGCCGAGCAGCATCGTCGTGTGGCCGTCGTGGCCGCAGGCGTGCATGCGGCCCGGCACGCGGCTCGCGTGTGCGAAGGCGTTCTCCTCGACGATCGGCAGCGCGTCCATGTCGGCGCGCACGGCCACGCTGCGCGTGCCGCTGCCGACCGTGAGCGTGCCCACGACGCCGTGGCCGCCGACCTTGCGCGTGACCTCGTAGCCCCATTCCGACAGGCGCGTCGCGACCAGCTCCGAGGTCGCGACTTCGTCGAAGGAAAGCTCGGGATTCGCGTGCAGGTGTCGCCTGATCGCGCGCAGCTCGTCGGCCGCATCGACCAGGTCGCTCAGCCGGCAGCCGGGATCGCGCGTGTCGGGATCCTGGGTTCGTGTTCGTGCATCCATGTCGGTGTCTTTCGTCAGTGGGCGGCGGTCGCGCGCTTCGGCGTCTCTCCGGCGCCGAGGTCCCAGTACAGGCCGGTCATCACCGCCAGCCCTTCGCGCAGTACCTCGGGCGGAAGGTGCTCGTTCGGCGCGTGCTGCGAACAGCCCGGGTACGAATGCGGAACCCAGACCGTACGCAGCCCGAGCACGTCGGTGAAGATGTCGTTCGGCAGCGATCCGCCGAGGTTCGGCAGCACCGCCGGCTTCTTGCCGCTGGTCGCGGCGATCGACTCGACGGCCCACCGGACCCACGGGTCCTCGGGATCGATGCGCGTCGCGTGGAACATCTCCTCGCGCGTCGCTTCGATCCTGACCATCGGGAAACCCTGGCGGTCGAGGTGCCGGCGCAGCGCCGGCAGGATCCCTTTCGAATCGATGCCGACGACGAAACGCAACTGGCAGCGCGCCCAGGCGCGCGGCGGAATCGCGTTGACCGGCGTATCGGGATTGCCGGTCTTGAAGGCCAGCACTTCGAACGAACTCCATCCGTACACGCGCTCGGCCGGCGACAGTCCGGGCTCGCCCCACCAGGGCTCGATCTCGGGACCATCGGCGCCGCCGTCGACCTCGCAGTCGGCCAGCGCGCGCCGCACCGAAGCCGGCAGTTCGGCCGGCACCCACTCGGGGATGCGGATCTGCCCGGTCGGCGAGACGATGCTGGCGATCGCGTGCGCGAGCTGCACGCCGGGGTTCGAGATCAGCCCGCCCCAGTTGCCCGAATGGTGTCCGCCTGCACGGGCTTCGATCGACAGGTCGAAATTCATGCTGCCGCGCGAACCGAGGAAGACGGTCGGGCGCTCGGCGCGCAGCCGCGGGCCGTCGGAGGCGATCAGCAGGTCGGCGGCGAAGGCTTCGCGATGCTCGCTGCACAGGCCGCGCAAGCCCGGCGAACCGGTTTCCTCGCCCATCTCGATCAGGTAGCGGGCGTTGAAGCCGAGCCGGCCGCGCGTGGCCAGCACGTTGGCGAGCGCCTGCATGTTGACCGAATGCTGGCCCTTGTTGTCGGCGATGCCGCGGCCGTACCAGCGGCCGTCGCGTTCGCTGAGCGTCCACGGCGACAGCCCCTCGTGCCATTCCGGTTCGAGACCGCGGATCACGTCGCCGTGGCCGTAGCCGAACACCGTCGGCAGCGCGGGATCCTCGATGCGCTCGGCGAACAGGAACGGCGCCTTCGCCTGCGGGTGCTCGAGCGTCCGGCATTCGAACCCCATCGCCTCGAACGCCGGCTGCATCTCGTCGGCCAGGTAGCGCGCCAGCTCCGGCGCACGCTCGGGGTTCTGGCTCTCGGTCGGAATCGCGATGCGGCGGGCGAGCGTCTCGCGGAACTCGCCCGAGTCGAACTGCTGCCCGGCCAGGGCGATCGCGGCGTCACGGGTCATGCGGCTTGTCCTTTCGAAGTATGGAGATGGCAGGCGACCGCGCCCTGGCGATCGGCGAGGAGCGAGGGTACGACGGTCGCGCAATGACTCATCCGCTGCGGGCAGCGCGGGTGGAACGTGCAGCCCGGCGGCGGGTTCAGCGGATCGGGGAAGGCCAGCCCCAGCCCCGTATCCGGGATGCCGAGGCCGGGCTCCGGTGTCAGTACCGAGGCCAGCAGCGCCTGCGTGTACGGATGGCGCGGCGCGCCGAACAGCGTGGCGGTCTCGGCCTGCTCGACGACCCTGCCCAGGTACATCACGGCCACCTGCGTGGCGATGTGCTCGACGACCGCCAGATTGTGGCTGATGAACACGTAGGTCAGCCCGAACTCGCGGCGCAGGTCGAGCAGCAGGTTCAGGATCTGCGCCTGCACCGACACGTCGAGCGCCGAGGTCGGTTCGTCGCAGATCACGATCTCGGGCTGCATGACCAGCGCGCGTGCGATCGCCACGCGCTGGCGCTGACCGCCCGACAACTGTCCCGGCGCGTTGTCGGCATAACGCGCCGGCAGGCCGACGCGCTCGAGCATCGCGATCGCCTTGCGGCGCCGTTCCGCTGCGTTGCCGATGCCGTGGACCTCGAGCGGCAGCGCGACGATCGACGCGATGCCCCGGCGCGGGTTCAGCGACGAATACGGATCCTGGAACACCGGCTGCACGCGCCTGGCGACGGCCCTGCGGCCGAGCAGGCGGATGTCGGTACCGTCCAACGTGATGTGGCCGCTGCTCGGTGCGATCAGCCCGAGCAGCATCCGCGCGAGCGTCGACTTGCCGCAGCCCGACTCGCCGACGATCGCGAGCACGTCGCCGCGCTCGATGACGAGGTCCACGCCGTTGACCGCGTGCAGCGTGCGGCGCGGCCGGAAGGCGCCGGCGCCGACGAGGAACGAGCGTGCGAGGCCGTGCGCCTGCATCAGCGGCGCCGCGGATGCGCTGCGGCCGGGCGCCGCCGGCTGCGACGCGGTCGCGACGGCGGACGCGGCGGCCGTCATTGCGGAAGCTCCTCGTGGATGCAGCGCCAGCTCTGTCCCGACGTCGAGCGCCGCACCGGCACCGGCTGCGCACAGGCGGGCTGCGCGTACGGGCAGCGATCGCGGAACCCGCAGCCTTCGAACTCCCCGATCAGCGACGGCACGACGCCGCCGATCGTCCCCAGGCGTCCGCCCGGAGCCGTTCGCCCCGGCACCGGGATGCAGGCGAGCAGGCCGCGCGTATACGGATGACGCGGCTGCGCGAAGAGCGCCTCAGCGCTGCCTTCCTCGACGATTTCGCCGGCGTACATGACCGCCACCCGGTGCGCGATCCTCGCGACGACCCCGAGATCGTGCGTGATCAGCACCATCGCGATGCCCAGTTCGTGCTGGAGGTCGGCCAGCAGGCGCAGGATCTGCGCCTGGATCGTCACGTCGAGCGCCGTGCTCGGTTCGTCGGCAATCAGCAGTTCGGGACCGCACATCAGCGCCATCGCGATCATCACGCGCTGGCGCAGTCCGCCGGAGAGCTGGTGCGGGTACTGGCCCAACCGCTGCTCGGCCGACGCGATGCCGACCTTGCCGAGCAGTTCGATCGCGCGCGCCCGCGCTTCGCCGGCCTGCCGGGGACGATGATGCAGCCAGGGCTCCATCAGCTGGTTGCCGATCGTCCAGGCCGGGTTGAGCGCCGTCATCGGCTCCTGGAAGATCATCGCCATCCGGTCGCCGCGCAGTGCATTGACCCGCTTCGGCGACGCCTTCGACAGATCTTCGCCGAGAAACCCGAGCCTTCGCGCGCGGCGCCTGGCCGCCTGCGGCAGCAGGTCCATGATCGCGAGCGAGGTCATCGACTTGCCGCAGCCCGACTCGCCGACGATGCACAGGGTTTCGCCGCGCCGGACGCGGAACGTCAGGTCGCGTACCGCATGCAGCGTGCCGCGCGAGGTCGCGATGTCGACGTGCAGGCCTTCGACTTCGAGCACCGGTTCGCGCTGCATCAGGCCCTTCCTTCGGGCGCGAACAGGTCGCGCAGGCCGTCGCCGGCCAGGTTGATCGCGAAGATCAGGATCGCCAGCGCGGTCCCCGGGATCGCGATCAGCCAGAACGAGAAGAACATGTAGGCCTTGGCCTCCGAGATCATCAGCCCCCACGAGGGCAGCGGCGGCTGCACGCCGAGCCCGAGGAAGGACAGCGCGGCCTCGAGCAGGATCGCGCTGGCCGCCTCGAGCGTGGCGACGACGATCAGGTGCGGCAGCACGTTCGGCAGCACCTCGCCGAGCAGCACGCGCAGCGAAGACGCGCCGGCGGCCTGCGCGGCCGCCACGTAGTCGAGCGAACGCACCTGCTGCGTCGTGCTGCGCATCACGACGGCGAAACGGTCCCACTTCAGCAGTCCCAGCACGAGGATCACGACCCACAGCGAGCCGCCGACCAGCGCAACCGTGGCCAGCGCGACGAGGATGACCGGCATCGACAACCGGACCGTCACCAGGAAGCTGACGACCATGTCGACCCGTCCGCCGTAGTAGCCGGCCAGCATTCCCATCGTCGTGCCGATCAGCCCCGAGATCAGCGCAACGGCCGCGCCGATCAGCAGCGAGATCCGCGCGCCGTAGAGCAGCCGCGACAGGTAGTCGCGCCCGAGCGGATCGGTGCCTAGCGGGTGCAGCCAGGACCCGCCCTCGTACCAGACGGGCGGCACGGTCCGGTTGACGAGGTCTTGCGCATAGGGGTCGTGCGGCGACAGCCAGGGCGCGAACAGCGCGACGAACAGGATCGCGAGCAGCAGGCCGCCGCCGACGATCACCGCCTTGTTGTGCCGAACGCGCCGCCACAGGCCGGCGGGAGAGGGCGTCGAGGCCGGAGTCGCTGCCGCCGGCGCATCGGCGGCGAAGCACGCGGTCGGAGCTGCCGCATCGATCCCGGCAGCAAAGCCGGCCGCGCCCGGGGCGCCGGCATCGAAGCCGCTGCCGTCCGGCGGCATCGCCGGTGACCGGGGCGTTCCGATTGCCATGGCTGGTCCGCTCACGCGACCCGGATCCGGGGATCGAGCCAGGCGTTGGCCAGGTCCGCCGCCAGCGTCAGCGCGACGTAGATCACCGACAGCAGCAGCACGATGTTCTGCATCACCGGGAAGTCCTTGAAGGTGATGCTCTGGTAGGCGAGGTAGCCGAGCCCGTCGAGCGCGAAGATCGTCTCGACGACGACCGAACCGCCGAGCAGGTAGCCGAGCTGGACGGCGGCCAGTGCGACGACCGGCACCACGGCGTTGCGCAGTGCGTGCTTGAAGATCACGCTGCGCGCGGGCAGGCCCTTGGCGCGTGCGGTGCGGATGTAGTCCGCCTCGAGCACCTCGATCATGCCGGCACGGATCAGTCGCATGAAGGCCGGCGCCACGTAGTAGCCGAGCGCGATCGTCGGCATCACGAAGTGCAGCCAGCTGTCGCTGCCGGAGACCGGCAGCCAGCGCAGCGTGATCGAGAACAGCATGATCAGCAGCAGCGCGAAGAAGAAGTTCGGCAGCGCCTGGCCGACGACCGCCAGCCCCAGGCACAACCGGTCGACGAGGCTGTTGCGGTAGATCGCGGCCAGCACGCCCAGAGGAATCGAGATCGCCAGCGCGAAGGCCAGCGACAGCAGGCCGAGCAGCATCGTCGTCTGCAGCTTCGAGAAGATCAGCGGCGCCGCCGGCGACTTGAAGTAGATCGATTCGCCGAGATCGCCGCGCAGCGACTTGCCCAGCCACTCCGCGTACTGCACGGGCAGCGGCCGGTCGAAGCCGTAGGTCTTGCGGATCAGCTCGATGTCGGCCTGCCGCGCGCCTTCGCCGGCGATCGCGATGGCCGGATCGCCGGACAGCCGCAGCAGCAGGAAAGCGATCATCGAAACGGCCAGGGCGACGAGGACCGCCAGCCCCAGCCGTTTCAGCCCGTAGGCGAGCATCGTCGGATCACTTCCAGGTCATTTCCCAGAACCTGACCATCTCGTCCGGGTAGGCCGAGAACTGCAGGTCCTTCGTGGCGACGTAGAACACCGGCAGCGACCACAGGGGCAGCGCGTAGGCGTTCTCGGCGATCCTGGCCAGCGCCTTCTGGTAGGCCTCCTTGCGAACCGCAGGGTCGACCGAGTTGTTCCCCTTGAACAGCTGGTCGCGGACCTCGGGATCGCGCGTCAGGTCGTCGGCCTCGAAGCCGAAATAGACCGGGGTGGACGCCGACACGTCGTTGACCGAGAACGAGCCCCAGGTCTGGTGCGTGAGCGAACCCTTGTTCGCACGGATCGCCTCGCGCATCGCCGCGTACTGGGAGAAGCTCAGCTTCGCCTTGATGCCGACCGCCTGCAGGTTGTTGATCATCGCCTCGGTCTGGTTGCGCTCGCGATAGGCGAAGATTTCGGTCTCGAAGCCATTCGGGAAACCCGCTTCGGCGAGCAGCTGCTTCGCGCGCGCCGGGTCGTAGGCGTAGCGCGTGGCGCCTTCGTCGGTGCAGCCGAACTGCGACGGGAAGCACATCGTGTGCAGCACGCGCGAACCGGCGCCGACGATGTTCTCGACGATCCCCTCGCGGTCGATCGCGTGCGAGATCGCCTGCCGCACGCGGATGTCCTTCAGCTGCGGCGCCGGCGTGCCGTCGAGCGTGTTCATCTGCATGAAGGCGATCCGCATCGTTTCGCCGCTGACCACCTGCAGGTGCGGGACCTTGCCGGCCTGCTCGGCCTGGTCCTTCGGCACGTGCATGATGAAGTCGGCGCCGCCCGACAGCATCTCGGCCATCTGCGTCTGGCGGTCCGGGATGAAGCGGATCTCGACCTTGCCGATCTTCGGCGTGCCTTTCGGCGAGTCCTTGAAGTAGTCGGGGTTGCGTTCGAGCGTGATCGACTTGCCGGGCGAGTAGGCGGCGACCTTGAACGGGCCGGTGCCGACCGGCTTGGCATTCATTCCCTTCGGCCCGACCTCGGCGTAGTACTTCGCCGGATGGATGACGACCGGGCCGGCCAGATACTCGATCGCGGCCGGGAACACGGCCTTCGTGACGACCCGGACCTTGTACTTGTCGATTTTCTCGGCCTTCTCGATCCAGTTCACGTTCTGCTGGGTCGTGACCTTGTTGGCCGGGTCGGCGACGAAGTTCAGCGTGTAGACGACCGAGTCGGCGTCGAACTCCTCGCCGTTGTGGAACTTCACGCCCTCGCGAAGCTCGAACTCGATCGTGCGTTCGTCGATCTGCTTCCAGCTCTTCGCGAGGTTGCCCTTGTACTCGTTCGTCGTCGGGTCGCGATAGACGAGCGTGTCCCAGACATTGGCGCCGATGATGACGCCGATTCGCACGTTGTTGAAGAACGGATCGACGCTCTCCGGCGCCTGGTCGTAGGCGAAGCGGATCGTGTCGTTCTTCTTGCCGGCCTGGGCGGGTGCCCCGGCGGCGAACAGGCCGGCGACGAAGAGCGCGGCCGCGAGGCGGCGTGCTGCCACGCCGGGGGTGCGAAGCTTCATTTGTCTCTCTCCTTGTCGTTGGATCCGTTCCGAAAAACGGACGCGGCCAGACCTTAGCACGCAAGTTCGCAGCCGGTATACGCGAGAACCGGCTCAGTCCGTCTGCCAGCCGCGGTCGATCGCCTCGGCTTCCTCGGCGTCGGTCAGCGGATCGCCGGGAGCCAGTTGCTCGACGAGCGCGTCGAACTCGGCGAGCCCGCCGCTGGCCGGCTGGTAGGCATCGTCGTTCGCGCCCGCCGGCCCGCCGGCCTCGTCCTGTGCGACCAGCACGCGAAGCTGCCAGTTGCCGCGGTCGTCGCGGCAGGCCAGGCCGCGCGCGCTGCGGGTGGTCGGCGATCCGGCCCCGGTCTGCACGTCGACGAATTCGCGGCAGTA
>JAAZBL010000079.1 GCA_012513825.1 Limnobacter sp.
CAGTCGCTGCGCGAGCGCGGTTCGCTGAACGACGTGATGGCCGGTTCGGCGCCGTTCGTCGTCGCGATGCTCGCGACTATCGCCTTGCTAGCGATGTATCCAGGAATTGCAATGTGGTTGCCGGGAGTGATCGGATGAATGCGATGCTGAACTTCGAACGTCTGTGGGGCGAGCGCCGCGACCATGTCGCAGTCTCGATCGACACGCTGATCGTCGCCGGCTGGACCGGGCGCGACGCGGCGGCGATCGGGCACCACATCGAGGAGCTGGCTGCGATCGGCGTGCCGGCGCCTTCGGCCGTGCCCCTGTTCTACCGGCTGGCCGCCACGCAGCTGACGCAGGTCGCGCACCTGCAGGTGCTCGGCCCCGACACCTCGGGCGAAGTCGAATCGGTGATCGTCTCGCTCGCCGACGGGCTCTGGGTCACCGTGGGCTCGGACCATACCGACCGCAAGGCCGAAACGATCGGCGTGGCGCTGTCCAAGCAGCTTTGTTCGAAAGTGCTCGGTCCCCGGATGTGGCGCTTCGACGAGGTCGCACCGCATTGGGACCGGCTCGTGCTGCGCGCCTGGGTCGTCATCGACGGCGAGCGCCTGCTCTACCAGGAAGGCCCGGTCGCCGGCATCCGCAGTCCGCAGGACCTGATCGCCCGATGCTGCGGCGAGGCCGGCTTGCCGGCAGGCAGCGCGTTGTTCTGCGGCACGCTGTCTGCAATCGGCGGCGTGCGCCCGGCCGGCCGCTTCGAAATGCAGCTCGAGGATCCGGTGCTCGGCCGCAGCATCGCCCATGCGTACGACATCGAGGTGCTGCCGGTCGTGAGCTGAGGTTGGAGCGCGCGCGGGCGGCGCTGCCGGCGCGCTGTGCGCATGTCGCATGACGCACGACGTATGACCGGGCCGACCGCTACAGCGCCATGTTCTCCGGCGTCAGCATCGTCTTCTTCACGTGCACGTGGATCATCGCGAGCACGTGATCGGGCGGTGCCGGGCGCAGCAGCGGCGCGACTTCGACCGACACCTTGGTGACCAGTGCATCGTCTTCCAGCACGCAGAAGAACGGGTCCGGGTCGGACGGCGGCGCCTGGCCGTCGCCGTCGCCATTGCCGACGTTGCGCCCCTCGTTGGCGCCGCGCGGCAGGCGCAGCCCGTCGAGCAGCGTCTTGAGCCGGTTGTCGATGTCGCCGCTTTCGACGATCAGCGTGCCGCCCGACTGCTCGCGCAGCAGCAGCACCGAGATTTCGGCATACAGGTGCAACCGCTGCGTGACGAGGGGTGCGAAGCGCAGGCCGTCTTTCTCGACGATGATCGAACCCGGCGTGTGCTGTGCAGTGCCGGCCAGCAGCCTGGGCGCGGCAACGGCCAGCGGACGTTCGAGCCAGAGCCGCGCGAGCTGCGGGTGCAGCGCCCGCCGGATCTCCCATTTGTGCGCTGCCTTGGCCCCCTGTGCGAGCAACGGGCCTTCGTAGACGAGCCTGAACTCCATCGTCCTCCGCCTCCGTCGACGGTTCGTCATTGTCGCCGCGAATCGCGGCCTTGGCGGGACCTTCGCAGCCGCAGCGCAATGACAAGGAGGTAGATCGCCAGGTTGACGACGAGTACGACGACGGCGAGCCAGGCCTGCAGCGTCGGCGTCAGCCCGGACGGATAGAGCACCGGGATCAGGTAGTGCTCGACGAAGCCGCCCTCGTAGCCCGACTCGCCGGCCGCCCGTCGCAGCCGATTTTCCCATGGCGTCAGCGGGCAGATCCCGCCGCTGGCCTCGATCCACAACGCCCAGCCGGCGGCCGGCAGGTGCAGCGCGGCAAGCCAGGCGCGCCAGACGACGAGCAGGCCGCCGAGCAGCGCGAACGCGACGAAGGCCAGGTGCAGCAGGACCAGGGCGTCGGCCGCGAGGCGGGCGCTCATGGTCGTGGATCCGACCGATCGCGCTCGGACGGGTGCAACACGAATTCGCCGAGCGCATGGGCGTCACCGTTCAGCAGCAGCTCGATCCGGTGCGTTCCCGGGTAGTGCCGGCGCGTCGTCATCTGTTGCAGCGACACGGTCTTGCGAAGCGTCCGGCGCTGGCCCGGGGACAACTCGAGCGACTGCAGGCGGAAGACGCGCGGCTGCACGCTGCCGTCGGCCTTCACGTAGTGGATGCGCAGGTCGGCAAGCACCCGCAGTGTCCATTGGCCATCGTTCCGCAGCTCGATCGCGATGCGCAGCCGTTCGCCGATGCGCGGTTCGCGCGGCTCGATCGCGATTTCGCGAATCGCTAGCGTCGTCCTGCCGCCGAAGCCCAGCAGCGCCAGCGCCTGCGGATCGCATTGCTTGAGCAGCGTGCGCAGCGCATGGCATACGAGCACGCGCCGCGGCGCGGGTAGCTGCGCGCCGTCGAGCTGCTCGCCGTCGAGCCAGCGACCGCAGGTCGCGAGCAGGAGCGCCGGATGATCCTTGCCGATGTCGTTCAGGTTGTTGGCCACCGAGCGCCTGACGTATTCCGACGGATCGTCCTTCAGCCGTTCCAGAAGCGCGAGCACCGGCGCCGGATCGCGCTGGAACTCGCGCAGTCGCGCGGCCCACGGCAGGCGCGGCCGCGTGCCTTCGGAGACGAGCCGGCGCACGTGCTCGTTGTCGTCGGCGGTCCATTGCCGCAGCCGAGCAAGCGTGCGCTCGGGATGGCGTTCGATGAAGGGTCGGATCGCATATTCGGCCGTCGATCGCTGCGTCAATGCATGCAGTGCCTGCATCGAGAGTTCGAAGTGCGCGGCGTCGCCGGCGTGCCTTGCGACGTACATCGTGTGCGGCAGGTAGAGGAAAGCGGCCATCGGCGACGCGGGCCTTGCCTGCCCGGTCGTCTGCAGCGATGCGAGCAGCACCCCGATCGCGCGCGGGTAGTCGCTCGGCAGATGCCGCTGCAGCGCCTCGGCGATCCGGTGGACGCGCGGCATCAGTTCGAGCGCGTCGAAGCCGTCGAGCGCGTCGGCTTCGAAGGCGTCGGCACGGAACGAGGCATCGGCCGCGGCGAGCCCGCGTGCAATGCGACGGACCACGTCGGGTCCGTAGGCGGATTTCAGGGGGTCGGCCATCTGCGGGCAGCGTCCGGGCTGTCGGTACCGATCCGCATCGATTTGCGAACCGGGGTCGACCAGAGATTTAACACGTGGCGGAAAAGCCGGGCGGTGCCCCGCACGCGAGAGTGTGTGCTTTGCGGCCGGCAGCCGCGCCGGCGTACCCTCGGGCTATCGGAATCGCCGATTGAGACGGGAGGACACAGATGTCGGGGCAGCAGACCAACCGAATCGAACGCGACGCTTTCGGGCCGATCGAGGTCCCGGCCGCACGCCTGTGGGGAGCGCAGACGCAGCGTTCACTGCAGAACTTCG
>JAAZBL010000486.1 GCA_012513825.1 Limnobacter sp.
TCGAACGTATCCAGAAGGGGGAATGCCATGCTCGACGCCAACATCAAGGCTCAGTTGAAGGGCTACCTGGAGAAGCTCCAACAGCCCATCGAACTCGTCGCTTCGGTCGACGACGGTGCGAAATCGAACGAGACGCGCGAACTGCTGCGCGAGATCGCCGAGCTGTCGCCGCTGGTCGGCATCCGCGACGACGGGACCGACGCGCGCCGCCCCTCGTTCACGGTCGGCCGTCCCGGCGAACAGGCACGGATCCGCTTCGCGGGCCTGCCGATGGGCCACGAGTTCACTTCGCTGGTGCTCGCGCTGCTGCAGACCGGAGGCTATCCGCCGAAGGTCGAGCCCGAGCTCATCGAGCAGGTGAAGGCGCTCGAGGGCAAGTTCGACTTCGAGGTCTTCATGTCGCTGTCGTGCCACAACTGCCCCGACGTGGTCCAGGCGCTGAACCTGATGGCGGTGTTCAACCCTGGCGTGACCAGCACGGTCATCGACGGTGCGCTGTTCCAGGACGAGGTCGACTCGCGCCAGATCATGGCCGTGCCCTCGGTGTTCCTGAACGGCGAACCCTTCGGCCAGGGCCGGATGTCGCTCGAGGAGATCCTCGCGAAGGTCGACACCGGCGCCGCCGCCCGTGAAGCGCAGAAGCTCGACGCGGCCGAACCCTACGACGTGCTCGTCGTCGGCGGCGGCCCGGCCGGCGCCGCGGCGGCGATCTACGCCGCACGCAAGGGCATCCGCACCGGCCTGGTCGCCGAGCGCTTCGGCGGGCAGGTGCTCGATACGCTGGCGATCGAGAACCTGATCTCGGTCACGTATACCGAAGGCCCGAAGCTCGTGCGGGCGCTCGAGGCGCACGTCGGCGAATACGAGGTCGACGTGATGAAGCTGCAACGCGCCGAGGCGCTCGAGCCGGCAGCCGACGACGGGCTGGCGCGCATTCGCCTCGCCAGCGGTGCCACGCTGAAGGCGAAGTCGGTGATCCTGTCGACCGGTGCGCGCTGGCGCGAGATGGGCGTGCCCGGCGAAGCCGAGTACCGGACCAAGGGCGTGGCCTACTGCCCGCACTGCGACGGCCCGCTGTTCAAGGGCAAGCGCGTGGCGGTCATCGGCGGCGGCAACTCCGGCGTCGAGGCGGCGATCGACCTGGCGGGGATCGTTGCGCACGTGACGCTGATCGAGTTCGACAGCGCCTTGCGCGCCGATGCGGTGCTGCAGGCCAAGCTGCGCAGCCTGCCGAACGTCGCGATCGTCACCAGCGCGAAGACCACCGAGGTCACCGGCGACGGCGAGAAGGTCGACGGACTCGTCTACGAGGACCGGAACACCGGCGAGTCGCACAAGCTCGAGCTCGAGGGCGTCTTCGTCCAGATCGGCCTGCTGCCGAACACCGAGTGGCTGAAGGGCGGCCCGGTCGCGCTGTCGCCGCGCGGCGAGATCGAGATCGATGCGCGCAACCAGACCTCGGTGCCCGGCATCTTCGCCGCCGGCGACGCGACGACGGTGCCGTACAAGCAGATCGTCATCGCGATGGGCGATGGTGCGAAGGCCAGCCTGTCGGCCTTCGATTACCTGATCCGCAGCTCGGCGCCGGTCGAGTCGCAGGCGAAGTCGGAGGCCTCGGCCGAGAAAGTCGCGGCCTGACAGGCAGGCACTCGCGCGAACGGACCTGTTTTCCGGGCGATGAGCCCGGGAA